>CAZAOQ010000008.1:0-32777 GCA_964486795.1 uncultured Rhodocyclaceae bacterium | reverse complement strand
CGCCCTCGACCGCAACGGGTATGTACACGTTGCTTACAACATGCACAACATGCCATGGCAATATGTTGTTTCGCATCAACCCTACGACATCCGTGAATTTGAGTTTCGCGGCCAAGCCGTCAGCGACGATGAACTCGCCACCGTGAAATTTCGTAATAAGACGCCGTTTCCAGATATTGGCAGCGCCGCGATTCCCGGTAATCAGATCACTTATCCGATGTTCTTCACTGACCACGACGGCGAGCTCTATCTGACCTATCGCTACGCATTGAAGCCGGCGCGTAGCTGGTCACGACGAGCCTTTTCTGGAGCCATTGCGCGCTACGACGCCACGCAACAGCGCTGGCGGCAGATCGGTGGCAATCTTGTCATGAACCGCGACGACGCTGTGCTATCAACCGGGAAAATGACGGCGGCGCAGCAGCCCTTCGCCTTCGAGGACGGCTATTCCGTCTATCTCATCACTCTCGGTTTCGACCGCGACAACGGCATGCATGCCTTCTGGAACTGGCGCCCCGGAGGCGCCGGCATGGACACCATAAAGCCCAGCTATGCCTATTCACGCGACGGTAACGCCTTCCAGCGCGCCGACGGCAGCCTCTATACGCTGCCGATCAACTTCAAGGCTGCAGAACCAATCGCCATCCCCGACAACGCACGGCAGTACTACGCGCCCAAGTCGGTCGCCATACTCAATGACGATACCCCGCTGGTGATTGTCCAGCCAATGAAAGGTGACCGCCAGATATTTGCCTATAACCGCAACACTCAGAAGTTCATCTCGGAACCGACCCCGGCGGGTGCTTCGGAAATCATCGTTGACCGCCAAGGGCGACAATGGGCCTTCGCCAGCGGCCTGCGCATCTTTATGCGCAACGGCATCGGCAAGGCTTGGGACGAAGTTGGCCAACTTGGCCACGACCTGTGCTCACCCAAAGTCCAGTACATCGTTGAAGAATCGCGCTTCGTGCTCCACGCCAAATCCTGCAGTGGTGGCTATGTCAGCATCTACTCCTTTCGACGCTGAGAGAGAACCCCGATGATTTTCAAAGAATTACTGATGGCTGCCGTGCGCAGTGCACAAACCTGGCTCCAGGTCGCCGGCAAACACAGCTATCTCGAATACGGCAGTAACCTCCACGTCGGCAAGGACGCGCGGCTGTGGGCACCCCACAAGCTGCGCATCGGCAATCACGTCTACATCGGCAAGCAAGTGCACATTGAAGCCAATTGCGACATCGGCGACTACTGCCTGTTCGCCAACCGTGTTGCCATCGTCGGTCGCCACGATCACGACTTCTCCGCCGTCGGATTCCCGATACGCTATGCACCATGGATCGGCAGCTACCGTTTTCCGAGCCCACACATTACGGAAAAAGCCGTCATCGAAAGTGACGTCTGGCTGGGCTACGGCGTCATCGTGCTCACTGGCATCACCGTTGGCCGTGGCTGCATCGTCGCCACCGGAACCATCCTGACAAAAAGCCTACCGCTATACTTGATCGTCACAGATCGACCCGCTAGAGTTGTCGGTCAGCGCTTCGCCGATGCGGCAACGGTCGATCGTCATGAAGCCGCGTTACACGACGGATGCTTCCACCTCGCAGAACGAGGTCATGCCCATCGGATCATCAAGTCTGCAGTCAGTACCACCCGCAGCACCGAGGGCATGCACAAATGAAAAAGGTCGTCATCCTGCAATATCGTCTGTTGCATTACCGCACCGCGCTGTTCGACCAGCTGCGCACCGCCTGCGCCGCGTGGGACATCGAACTGCATCTGGTTCACGGCCAAGCTTCACCGCGTGAATCCGTAAAGAAGGATGAAGGCACCCTACCCTGGGCGCACAAGGTGCGTAATATCATCTGGGAAGCCGGCGAGCGCGACATCCTCTGGCAGCCCTACCCGGCCGAACTACGCGACGCCGACCTCATCATCTTCATGCAGGAAAGTCGTATCCTCTCGAACTACCCGTGGCTGCTTAGCCGCCTCTGGTCTTCGCGCAAGATTGCCTACTGGGGCCACGGTGCAAACTTTCAGAGCGATGCACCACACGGCCTGCGCGAACGCTGGAAGGCGCTGCTACTGACCAAGGTCGATTGGTGGTTCGCCTACACCCAGATGACCGTTGAGCTACTGCGCACGGCCGGCTATCCGCTGCAAAGAATCACCTCTCTCGACAACGCCATCGACACACAAGGCTTCAAGAACGATCTGGCGGCCTGGAGCGACGCCGACATCCATGCCGAGAAGGCACGCCTGGGCATCACCGTCGACGCACCCGTTGCCATTTTTTGTGGCTCACTCTACCCCGACAAACGCCTCGAACTTCTGGTCAGTGCCGCTGACTTGATCCAGCGCGAAATTCCGAACTTCGCGCTCGTCGTCATGGGCGACGGCCCGTCGATGCCGCAGATGCGCGAAGCCGCCGCGACTCGACCCTGGATGCATCTGCTCGGTGTCACCAAGGGTAGTCAGAAGGCGCTGTATTTCCGCATGGGCGACGTGATGCTCAACCCCGGACTCGTCGGTCTGCACATCGTCGACGCTTTTTGCGCAGGCCTGATCATGGCGACGACCCGCACCGCACGCCACTCGCCGGAGATCGCTTATCTCAGCGAAGACGAGAACGGCATTTACGGTGGCGACACGCCCGAGGCATACAGCCACGCCGTACTCAACGTCGTCCGCGACCCCGCGCGCCTCGCGGTGATGAAACAGGCTGCGCTCGCAGCCAGCGAACGCTACACGCTACAGAACATGGTGAACAATTTCGTCGACGGCATCAAGGCCGCACTCAATGCGCAATAAAGGCGAACACGGCCGCACCGGCACCATCGTCCTCGACGCCTTCATCGACGCCCTCGACTGGCCCACCGCGCTGAGCCGTATCGCCACCTGGGCTGCACACCACGAGAGTCGCTACGTCTGTATCTGCAACGTGCACTCAGTCGTCAGCGCCGGCCAAGATCCCGAATTCGGCAAGGTCATCAACGAAGCCGACATGGCGACACCCGACGGTGCGCCAATTGCGTGGATGCTACGCCGCATCGGCTTTCCCACGCAGCCGCGCATCAACGGGCCGGACCTGATGTGGAAATATTGCGAACAAGCCGCCAGTCGTGGGGCAGCAGAGTCAATCTACCTGTTCGGCAGCACGCCAGACACGCTGGCCATCCTGCAAAAACGAATGCTATGTGCTTTTCCGTGCCTCAGAATCGCCGGCACGCACTCCCCCCCTTTCCGCCCACCAACACCGGCAGAGGATGACGCCGTCGTCCGCGCCATCAACGACTCCGGCGCAGGCGTGGTCTTCGTCAGCCTCGGCTGTCCCAAGCAGGAAAAATGGATGGCCGCACATCGTGGCCGCATCAATGCCGTCACGATCGGCGTCGGCGCCGCCTTCGACTTCCACGCCGGCACGGTCGTCCGCGCCCCGCTGTGGATGCAGAAGAGCGGCCTCGAATGGCTACATCGTCTCGCCTCGGAACCGCGCCGGTTGTGGAAACGCTACCTTGTCACCAACACCCTGTTCATCATCGCCGCAGCGCGCCAGTTACTGACACGCTGAACGTTGACAGTGTGCCGGCCTGAAAGCCGCACCAATGCTTGTTCTTAGCCGAGCACCTATCGGAAACGCGCATGGATACTCGCTCTCCGCGACATGGCCCCGCGGACGCTCAACTTCCCCTCAGCGCTCTCGCTGCCTCATCCAACGATGGATCAGCAACCAAGCACCAAGCATGCCGCCAAGATGCGCGAAATGCGCGATGCCGCCTCCGCTACCGAATACGCCGAGTATCAGTTCCAGAAAACCATAGAGTGTGACGAACAGCCAGGCGGGCAAAGGGATTGGTGGAATCAACAGAACCATTGTGCGCGTCGGGAAGAACAGACCGAAAGCGAGCAGTAGGCCAAAAACTCCGCCAGAGGCCCCGATGGTCGGTGCTGGTATGCGGTCACCCGCGCTGGACACCAGCAATTGCATCAGCGCCGCAGAGACGACGCTGACAAAGTAAAGATTGAACAGGCGCCGACCGCCAAGGTAGGACTCGAGTTCGCCACCAAACATATAAAGCGCGAACATATTGAAGAGCAGGTGGCTGAGGCCACCGTGCAGAAAAGCATAGGTGACGAGCTGCCATGGCATGAAGGACTGATAACTGCCGAAACCGGGCCCGGCCAGCGGCCAGAGACCAAACCAGGTGACAAGCACATCACCAAGCAGTCCCTGAGCAAAAAATACTGCAACATTGCAGATGATGAGAAAACGGGTCAGCGGTGGAACGTTGGTCAACATTTATGCAGCGTGTAATTCAAGAATGCTTCTTGCCGATCAGCTCGATCTTGTAGCCATCGGGGTCGGCAATGAAGGCGATTACCGTATCGCCGCCCTTCATCGGTCCGGCCTCCCGGACGACATTACCGCCGTGTCGGCGAATCTCTTCGCAGGCTGCGTAGACGTCATCGACCCCGATGGCGATATGACCAAAGCCGGTCCCCAGGTCATAGCTATCGACATCCCAGTTGAAGGTCAGCTCGATCACTGCATGTGCACTTTCATCGCCGTAACCGACAAAAGCCAGCGTGAACCGGCCTTCGGGATAATCCTTGCGGCGCAGCAGTTTCATGCCAAGAACATTGGTATAGAAGTCGATCGAACGCTCGAGGTTGCCGGTCCGGAGCATGGTGTGCAGCATTCGCATGGCAGTTCTCCCTCTAATTCGGGTGGTCTTGAATGTTAGGATTCTGGCTTCTTAGGCATCACCCTGTCCAGCAATGTACGACAAGCACTGGGATATTTTCTGCAACGTCATCGACAACTATGGCGACATCGGTGTCTGCTGGCGCCTTGCGCGCCAGCTGGCTGCCGAGCATGGACAACGCGTGCGGCTATGGGTCGACGACCTCGCCAGCTTTCGACGCATCTGCCCCGAGATCGACCCGGCACTGACCGATCAATCCCTGAGTGGCGTCGATGTGCGGCGCTGGTTAACACCGTTCTTGCCACATAACGCGCAGGACGTCGCCGACATTGTCATCGAAGCCTTCGCCTGTGAACTGCCCGAGACTTATCTCGTGGCAATGGCTCAAAAATCCCACAAGCCGGTCTGGATCAACCTCGAATATCTGAGCGCAGAATCCTGGATTGCCGGCTGCCACGGCCTCGCCTCACCACATCCACACCTGCCGCTGACCAAGCACTTCTTCTTTCCCGGCTTCACGTCCGGCACTGGTGGCTTGCTGCGTGAAGCGCATCTGCTCAAACGACGTAATACCTGGCAGGCCGATCCGGCTGCTGCACGGGCGCACTTCAACCTGCCTCCCGCAGAAACCAACGAATTGCTGGTCTCACTGTTCAGTTACGAAAACCCGGCCCTACCCGCGCTGCTGAAGACCTGGGCTACAGGCCCGCACCCACTGCGTTGTCTGGTACCACAAGGCCGGGTACTCGAACAGGTCGCAGCCTGCCTCGGCAAGCCCGAAATCGCCCCGAGTACCACCTCAAGCTTGGGACGCTTGACCGTACATGCCCTGCCCTTCGTGCGTCAGGAGGATTACGACCTGCTGTTATGGAGTTGCGATCTCAACTTCGTGCGCGGCGAAGACTCCTTCACGCGAGCGCTCTGGGCGGGTCGTCCGTTAGTCTGGCACATTTACCCACAAGCCGACGACGCGCACCTGCCGAAACTCGCAGCCTTCCTCGACCTCTACTGCGCGCAACTGCCTCCAGCTACAGCGGCAACTTTGCGTACATTCTGGATGTGCTGGAATGGTGCCAAAAACCAGGGGATCGACACTGCATGGAGCAAATTCGAGAGCAGCCTGTTCGATTACACGAACCACGCGGAACGTTCAGACAATGAATTAGCCGAAGCGACCGATCTCACCGCTAATCTGTTGGTGTTTTGTGAAAAATTGTTATAATTGTGGACTATATTTTTTCGTAGGATGTACGATGAAGACCGCACAGGAAGTCCGTATCGGCAACGTTATCATGGTCGGCAGCGACCCGATGGTGATACTAAAGGCCGATTACAACAAATCTGGCCGCAACTCTGCCGTGGTCAAAATGAAGATGAAGAACCTGCTGACCGGTTCCGGCACTGAAACAGTATATAAAGCCGATGACAAGTTTGAAATTGTCCTTCTCGACCGTAAGGAAGTCACCTACTCCTACTTCGCCGAACCGTCCTACGTGTTCATGGACGCGGATTTCAACCAGTTCGAGGTCGATGCCGAGAACATGGGCGACGCGCTCAACTACCTCGAAGACGGCATGGCCTGCGAAGTTGTCTTCTACAACGGCAAAGCGATCTCGACCGAACTGCCGAACTCGGTGGTGCGTGAAATCAGCTACACCGAACCCGGCGTCAAGGGCGACACCTCCGGCAAGGTCATGAAACCCGCCAAAATCAGCACCGGGTTCGAACTGCCCGTGCCGCTGTTCGTAGACATCGGCGACAAGATCGAAATCGACACACGCACCGGCGAATACCGTAACCGCGTCAAGTAATCGGTAATCGGTAATCGGTAATCGGTGATCGGTGGTGACCCGTATTCAGTCGTCAACCAACACATGACTAATATGTGGAACAAGGGCAGCTTCGGCTGCCCTTTTCATTCGCCTCCACAAGAATGGAGCCCAATGACAAGGTAAGGTAAGATGACCGATCTGCCTGACCTGCCCGCCCGGCTCCCCACGCCGCAAGACTGCTGCATGCCGCCCCGCTCTCGACACAAAACCAGCATCAACTTCAGCCACTTCTCCAGCCATGATGCCGCTGGCGTCATGCTCGCGCACAGCCTGACTGTAGGAGATCATCGCTTCAGAAAAGGCCATCTTCTTACAGCCGAGGATGTCATGCGGTTGCAAGTCGCCGGCATCACAGGCGTCAGCGGTGCCCGCCTCACGCGTAACGAACTCGCTGAGAATCCCGCTGCGGAACAAATCGCCACACGGCTGTCCGGCCCGAATACCGTCATCCGTGCGGCGAGTGGTGGGCGCTGCAACCTGCACGCGGTTAAACCCGGTATCGTCGTCGTCGATGCTGATCGGATCATCCGTACCAATCTTGTAGATGAATCCGTCGCCGTCGGCACGCTACCACCCTGGACACTAGTACAAAAGGGTCAGGTCATCGCTACGGTGAAGATCATCCCTTGTGGCGTCAATCGCGAGACGATCGACGCCTGCCATGAAATCCTCGCCACACCCGCCATGCACGTCGCCGAACTGCACCCACGGCGCGTCGCCCTGATCATCACCGAACTTCCCGGTCTTCGCGAAAAGACGCTGGCGGCAACCATCTCTGTTACGCGGCAACGACTCGAGATGCTCGGCAGCCATCTAGCCCTTGAATTGCACTGCCACCACGAGCCAGCCGCCATCGAATCAGCGGTCCGCCAAGCATATGTCGCAGGCTGCGAAATGATCCTGATCAGTGGCGCTGCCGGCACAAAAGATCGCCGCGATCTCGTGCCTTCCGCCATCGTCGCCGCCGGTGGGCGTATCGGGCGCTTCGGGATGCCTGTCGAACCCGGCAACATGCTCTTGCTAGCCTGGCTTGGAGACGTACCGATACCCGTGCTGGTACTGCCTGGCTGCGCACGTTCGCGGCGCCTTAATGGTCTGGACTGGGTGCTGCAGCGGCTGCTGGCCGATCTACCCCTCACCGACACCGACTTCGCTGCCATGGGTGTCGGTGGCCTGATCCGCCAGAAGGCTGGCGCATTAACCGAGCCTGCCGCTGAAACCTTAACACCCGACGGTGAGCTCACATCGCCCACATCACCAACCGTTGCCAAAGGCACACAAAACCTACCGCGTATCGCTGCGCTGGTTCTAGCAGCAGGCCAGTCAAGCCGCATGAGTGGAACGCACAAATTGCTCGAAAAGCTCGACGGTATTCCTCTGGTGAAACGCGCGGTCAATGCCGCATTGGCATCGCAAGCGACATCCGTCATTGTCGTTACCGGTAACGCCGCCGACGAAATTGAAGCACTGATTACCGGCCCGCGCGTCACTGTCATTCATAACCCCAACTTCATCCAGGGCATGGCGACATCATTACGTCGCGGCATCGAAGTACTACCCAAAGATTGCGAAGGCGTACTCGTGTTA
This sequence comes from uncultured Rhodocyclaceae bacterium, assembly GCA_964486795.1. Lineage (GTDB taxonomy): Bacteria > Pseudomonadota > Gammaproteobacteria > Burkholderiales > Rhodocyclaceae > Sterolibacterium. The sequence goes on along the minus strand of CAZAOQ010000008.1, from coordinate 24,652 downwards.
CTCGCCGATATGCCGCACATTCATGCCGGCCATCTCGACAAGCTGATCGAAGCCTATACCCGACAGGCCTGCATCATCCTCCCCATGCATAATGGCCGACGTGGTAACCCTGTGCTCTGGCCACGCCAATACTTTCTCGAAATGATGCAGCTTACTGGCGACCAAGGCGCACGCAACCTGCTCGAGCGCCACGCCACGGAAATCGTCGGCATCGAAATCGACGATGGCGCCATCTTCATCGACATCGACACGCCGCAGGATCTGGCGGACTGTATCACTGGCCACTTTGTGCCAACACCCACCTTGCCTTAATCCGAAAGTTGGCTATAAAGAGGTTGCAAGTCCGTATTGCTAACCATTTGGGGGAGCGATTATCGAGAATGTGACATTGCTTTCTGTAACACCCTAACTGCCTGAACAGGCAGATACTTAAGTCGGTGCTGATCGTATCGACAAAAAAACGCCGCTGAGACGCGGCGTTTTTCATTTCGTGTGCGGTGGGAAGCAAGCCACTTTTACCAGTCTGGCCGGACCACAACCGTCCTCATGACCTTCTGCAAAGGTCGGTTCGGCAAAAGTCTTGTGTGCCAGCGACAGCACATCCAAAACAGAGGGTACAGAGCGTAGTGCTTGCTACGTTAGCCACTCGCCGTACCGGCGGGAACCAACGCCAGTAACTGGCGCGCCCGCTCCTGCAAAGCTCGATACGATCGCTCCCACTCCCCATTGCGCGGCGTCACCATTGCAAGCTGCCGCAGCAACCCTTCCAATGTAGTCACGCGCGCCTGAACTGCATCGTAAGCACTGGCGTCCACGAGTTCAACCGGACGGTCCTGGCAGACCCCAATACAAGGCCTTGGTGCCTCGATCTTGCCACAGCCGATACATTGCCAACCTTTGACGCGCGCCTCATTCATCGTGCGGCTTTCCAACGACCTCTTCGCTCGGAGTTGGTGTTTCGCCAATAGCCCCCTCGCCAGCCTGTGCCGCCTCACGCGCCCGCTTGACGCGTAAACGCTCATTCTTTGCATCGTCGTTAAAGAACACGTAGCGACCAGCCAGAACGCACCCTTTCATACCTGGATCACAGGGCAAATTGTTGACCTTGGTACAGATATCGTTTTCCTCGTGCGGACATCCCCATGCTCCAGCCATCGGTAACCTCCCTGACTTCCATGGACTACAGCTACAACCAGCCGGGGCCGCTGAATTCGTCTCGCAACAGACCCAACTCACCTTGATGCAGGGCAGCAATACGCGCCAGGAGTGCTTCGCCCTTGGGTAGCAGGTGCACTTCCACCTGACGACGATCTTCGCGTCCCGGTCGACGCTCTACCAACCCGGCCTTTTCGCCGCGATCGACAAGGGCTACCACGCCGTGATGTTTTGACTGTAACTGTTCGGCAAGTTCCCCGATTGTCGCCCATTCACGCTCTGCCCCACCCTTCAATTGCAAAAGCAGCTGGTATTGCAACGGCGTCGTCCCGTTTTCTTGGCACAGCGATTCACTGACACGCAAAAAACAGCGCAGACGATAACGAAGATGTGCCAAGCGCTGGTAATCCCCCTTCGCGAGCGGCAACTCATCCGCAGTGTTAAATACTTTTCTTGACAAATCGATCTCCTTACACTTTAATTGTATCATGCTGTGATATACATGTGCTGGATACACAAAACACACTCATAGCATCGTTGCTCATACATTGAAACGCTGCACACCTAAAAGACAGGAGTCGAACCATGAAGATCACTGCCCTTTCCAGAATGCCATTCTCCCCAAAAGCAGTCTGGCCAGAACTGGCAAAGGTCGACTCCCAAGTCGCCCGACTGTTCCTGTTACTGGTTGTCCCGCTCTCGCTTCTGCCACCAGTCATGGTCTACCTTGCCGGTAGCCACTATGGTGACGCCTTCATTCAGGGCTTCGGCAGCAAACCGTGGGGCCAAGTCGCCGTCGTATTCTTTCTCGGCGAAATCCTCTCTGTGAGCTTGATGGGTTGGCTGATACGAGAAGTAGCGGTCAATTGGAACGGCCGCATCAGCTATCGGAACTCCTACCTGCTCGCCGCCATTGCACCGATTCCGTTGTGGCTGTCGTCGCTGGGGCTGCTGGTTGCCAGCATTGCGCTGAATGTGGCCTTATCCTTCGTGGCATTAGGCCTATCGTGTGCCCTCATCTATCAGGGCGTACACGCCTTCTGCGCCATCGAGGAAGATGTAGAGGCCGGAGCGGTCACCCAAGTCGTCTTCGGTGCTGGTCTGATTGTATGGGGTCTGCTACTGTCATTGGTGATTCTACCGATATGAGTTGTACCATCGGCGGTTTGACACCTACCCACTGACCGCCGATGCCGACAGGACACGACAAGCTCGCCTTTGCCACTCAGGCCGTGCATGCGGGGGAAGTCCGGGATTCCTTCGGCTCCCCGCGCACACCGCTTTATTCGACGACGACCTTCAGGTTCGATTCCACAGCCGATCTGCTTGATGTCGTCGAAGGACGCAAGCTTGGCTGTCTTTATACGCGCTACGGCACCAATCCAACCATAAATGCGCTCGAAGCCAAGCTCGCAGCGCTAGACAAGACCGAGGCAGCACTCGCCTTCGGTGCCGGGATGGCGGCGATCTCCGCATTATTCTTGGCACACGGGCGCCGTGGCGTTGTCTGTATCGGCGACATCTATGGTGGGACCTGGCAGTTGCTCGGAGAGCAACTGCCATTGCTGGGCATCAAAACCGATGTTTTGCTCGCCAACGAGCTTGACCAGTTACCAGCGCTACTCGAACGTGGTGCCGGGCTGGTCTATTTCGAATCACCGAGCAATCCGACGCTCGACATCATCGACATCCCGAAACTCGTCGCCATGGCTCGTGCACGCGGCATATTGGTAGCGATCGACAATACCTTCGCCTCACCAGTGAACCAGCAAGCGCACGATCTCGGTGTCGACCTCGTTGTTCATAGTGCCACCAAGTATCTTGGCGGCCACAGCGATATCACCGCCGGCGTCGTCACTGGCCGGCGCGAGCTGCTCGAACCTGTTGCCTCATGGCGCAAGAATCTCGGACAGATTATCAGCCCGGAAACCGCGCACCTGCTCTCACGCAGCCTGTGCACACTGGAGGTTCGCGTCAAGCGTCAGAATACAAGCGCCGCTACCATTGCCGCAGCTATGGTGCTACACCCACGCGTCAAACGTGTACTCTACCCCGGCCTGCCGTCCTTCCCGGGGCATGCTCTGGCAAGCCGTCAAATGAGTGGTTTCGGCGGAATGCTAACCATCGAGATCAACGGCTCGGGTACGGATGCTGCACAGGTCGTTGATCATTTACAACTCATCAGCTTGGCACCAAGCCTAGGTGGCGTCGAGAGCCTCGCCACACAGCCAAGCACCACCTCGCACCGCGACTTTGCTCCCGAAGAACGCAAGCGGCGAGGCATCAATGATGCAATGATCCGGCTGTCGGTCGGCCTTGAGGACCCTGCGGATCTGATCGCCGACCTAGAGCAGGCGCTCGCCCGACTCGGCTGAGCGTGGTATCGACTCAATAAGATCGAAAACCACCGATCCGAGTCCGGATTCAAAATAGGCAGACTCAGTTCGCAAGCACACCCCCGATGGTATGGCGCATCGCTTGCCTACGAACGACCAAGGCGAAATAGGTCACACGCGCCGCAAGAGCACCGTAATCAACAGAGAAGAATCCTTCAGCGCCGTCACCGTATGAGGTTCTGCGTCTGCCAGATACACCATGCTGCCGGGATGGAACAACTGCTTCCGACCGTGTGATTCGAACTCGACCAGACCTTCGAGACATTGAATCGTGATTGCGCCAGCCGCCTTATGCTCCGGTGTCGTCTTACCAGCGGGCAGCACTAGGCGAAACACCTCGAGATGTTCGGCACGCACGAGCGTCATAGACGCCTTCTCGCGAAAATTTACACCCAGTGGGCGCACATCGATTAATTCACCGGACGCGGCATGGGAAATAGCCATGTTGAACCCCTCCGAAAGTTACTTCGATATCGATTGTCGCTTGCGCCGCACATCAGCGCCTTGAATCTCAACCTCGGCCAGTTCCTGCGGCGACAGAATGGCCTCAGCCACATTGAACAACTCGCGTTCCTCGAAGCGAACGTGAGCATCAAGCAGGTCGCCGAACGGCCCCAAGCTAGCAAAATCCCGTGCGGAGACACGCTGGGCTAACTCGCGCAGCGCGTCATGATCTGCGCGCGTGCGTTCCGTCATTATGCGCATCTGTTCAATGTCGCCAGCATTTTCCAGCTTCACCAGCAGTACGCTCTCTTCGATCTGGAAATGTGGCTCCAATTCGTCCGCGAAGCGCGCACCCAGTGCACTCATGAACGTCTCCGCGGCTTCCCGGTCGCCTTGTGCGAGACGCTGAGCACACTTTGCCAACACCAGAGCCGTGTGGTGTTCGCGCGAAAGCAATGTCAATGCCGAACTGCGCTTCATGAGAAATTCCTTGCTCGCATATTGAGCATCCCTACCAGTAGTTCTCGAATGCCAGTTGGCCGGGGTTGCCGCGACGACCGACACGAAAGCCGCGACTCGTCAGCAGATCGCGCATATCAGAGGCCATTTGCGGATTACCGCAGATCATCAGCCGCGACCGCTCAACATCAAGTGCTACACCAGTGGCCGCTTCCAGCCTGCCGTCCGAGATCAGCTGTGGGAGCCGCGCCGTGAGCGCACCCGCCACCGATTCACGCGTCACCACAGGAATGTAGCGCAGACGGGCACGTCCGCTGCAAAGCAAAGCGTGCGACGACAATGAAGCAATCTCTTCTCGATACACGAGCTCATCAGCTTGGCGAACGCTATGCACCAAGAAAAGATTTTCGTAATCAATCCATATCTGTGGGTCGTGCAGGATGGAAAGAAACGGAGCCAACCCCGTGCCACTGGCGAGGAACCACAGATCCCGGCCGCCTGCGAAGCGGTCAGCCGTCAGGAAGCCGTAGCTCATCTTCTCGACGAAAATCCGATCACCGGGCACGAACTGCTCAAGGCGGGTCGTGAACTCACCGCTCGGAACGACGATGGAAAAAAACTCAAGGTGCTCATCGTAATTTGCAGAAACCATCGAATATGCACGCCAAACCAATGCACCAGCATCTCCTGGATTGACAGCAATACCGAGGCGAGCGAATTGTCCTGGGACAAAGCGAAAACCCGCCGATCGCGTTGTGCGGAAGGAGAACAGCTTTGCTGACCACCGCCGCATCGACAGGACAGTCTCCTCAGTCCATTTCGGGACGACAGTCGTCGCTGTCGTCGCTTGCAATAGCGGTGACAAACCCGGCTCCACAATCATAGTCATCGTCAATACCCTCAGTGCAGACCGCGCCCCGAAACACTCGGCTGGCGATTCTTGCGGATCCGGATACGCCACACCTTTGGCCCTTGCTCTAGGTAGTCCCAAGTGAAGCCACACGGCGACTCAGCCAGCAACAGATATAGCAAAGGTGTCGAATGGTGACAATGTGTCAGCAGTAGCGTATCTCCCGGCTGCATGTGGCCAAAAAGATCAAAAACAAGCGGTCGCCGCTCATGCGCCACGATCTGGCGCAGATCCACCGTAGTCATGTGGCGATTTCCTGATTCCATGATGCCCTCCTCCTGGTGAGAATAAGCTATATTCATCCTACACCTTCATCGTAGCAACACCCCGCCTTTAAAGCAATATCTCCAATACACCTTAATGAATATACTGCCATGCGCCTGACTACCTTCTCTGACTACACCCTGCGCGTCCTGATGTATCTCGCACTCGATCCGGCAAAAATTGCGACGATCCCCGAAATTGCTGCAGCTTACGAAATTTCTGAAAATCATCTGATGAAGGTCGTGCATCAACTAGGACGCAGCGGCGTGATTGAATCGCTCCGCGGCAAGGGGGGCGGTATCCGACTTGCGCGACCGGCAGAAGAAATTCGCTTGGGCGCCGTCGTGCGTGCCAGCGAAGGCGAAGCGCCCATCGTCGAATGTCTTGGCACTGGGGAAAGCAGTTGCCGTATCGCACCGGCCTGCCGGCTCAACAGCATTCTTGAGTCCGCTTTCGATAGCCTTTACGCAAAGCTCGACGAATACACCCTGGCCGACCTGATGAGCAAAAAGCGCATCATGTCCCGGTTACTCAAGAACGAATGACGTGGCCTCGGTACCCAATACACTAACCCGATTTATAATCTGTATTTTTTTTGTTGCTTTTAAAATCACTCAGCGATAGACTTTAGATGTATCTTCGATACACCTTTCAAAAGCCATGAGCAATACTCAAACCGACCCTCTGCCCGATCCGAAAACCCTGCGCGATGCCTTGCGGCAGGTGATCGATCCCGAAGTTGGCATGAACATTGTCGACCTCGGCTTAATCTACCAACTAGACGTCGTAGCAGGCGGTAGCGAGGTCACGGTTGACATGACCATGACCTCACCCGCCTGCCCGATGGGTGAAATGATCGTCGCGGAGGTCAAGACGGTATTGCGTGAACACCTCCCGGAATCGGTACAAACCGAAGTACGGCTAGTGTGGAACCCACCCTGGAGTCCCGAATTGATGAGTGAGGATGCACGCAAGCACTTTGGCTGGTGAAAGCATAACGATTGTCATCTTTGCCCCTTGTGGAGAACATCATGAGCACTTCAAACAGCATTAAGACCACCGTGGATGTACGTGAAATTCCGCCACGCGAACGGCATCCGCTGATCTTCGGCACCTTCGACCAGCTAGCACCGGGCGACGGGCTGCTACTAATTAACGACCACGACCCGAAGCCCTTGTATTACCAGTTTCAGGCTGAATCGAGCGGCGAATTCACCTGGGACTATCTGGAGAAAGGCCCAGACGTCTGGCGTGTGCGTATCGGCAAGGCGGAACACGCGGCCACGCCGAACGTCTGCGGTCACTAACAGCATTCTCGCAATGAGCCCTGCCGCCCGCCTGCCACTGCTAATTTTCGGGATGCTGGCCCTGGTGGTCGGTGTACTGGCCGGGCTGGCGCGGCTCGCCGTCAGCCAGGTTGCGTTGCCAGAGATCGCCACGACGCTGGTTGGCGTTCATGGCGCATTGATGATCCCGGCCTTTCTCGGCACCGTCATCAGCTTGGAGCGTGCCGTCGCGCTGTCGCGCCGCTGGCCTTACCTTGCGCCACTGTGTGCCGGATTGAGTGGGCTGGCGGTTATCATCGGCCTCCCACCTCAGCTTGCACAACTACTTGGGATTGTTGCTGCAGCCACGCTATCGATCGGCAGCCTTTTGATCCTGCGCCAACAACCGGCGCTCTACACGGCGACGCTGGCCCTCGGCGCAGTGACTTGGCTGATCGGCAGCCTAGTCTGGCTGATCAGCAGCTTTATCACCTTTGCAGTACCATGGTGGATGGCATTTCTCGTTCTGACCATCGCCGGCGAGCGTCTTGAGCTCACTCGTTTCCTGCCCACTAAACCTGAGGTACAGCGGCTTTTTGTGATCATTACTGGCGCACTTCTACTCGGTTTGACGGCCACGTTCTGGCAAGAGAATGAAGGACTCAGACTTTACGCAGCAACTTTGTTTGCATTATCAGTGTGGTTACTACGTTACGACATAGCCCGCCACACCGTCAAACAAACAGGCCTCCCCCGCTTCATTGCCATCTGCCTGCTCGGCGGATATGGCTGGCTGGCAACGGGCGGCGTGTTGGGTCTTTTGGGCGGCTTCGCATCTGGAGCGGCCGGCAGTCCACTGCGCGACGCGGCGCTGCACGCAATTTTCCTCGGCTTCGTATTCTCAATGATATTCGGTCACGCACCGATCATATTTCCTGCTGTCGCCAAGGCACGAATCCCCTATCACCCTGTTTTCTATTTGCCTCTGGCGGTACTACATGCATCGCTCCTGGTACGGGTGACTGCCGATCTTAGTGAAGCATCGGCTCTAAACATGACGTTGCGTCAGCTTGCAGCGATCGGCAACGGCATCGCCCTAGCCCTCTTCATTATGACCATGGCCATATCCGCCTTACGCGGTTACCAACAACATTCAAGATAGGAAATCCTTCATGCAAACGCCGGACTTCTTCGCTGCCGTGCCCAATCTGACCCTCCGTGACCCGCTCGCCAAGTTTCTCGGTGCCTGCGAAGAGGGTCTGATCGAATATTCCTACCTGGATGTCGTCAAGCTGGCTGGACACTCCTGCCCAACCGTAGCAGGCGCCTACTGCTTAACGCGTCTGGCGCTGCACGCCTTGTACAGCAGCGAGATGCCAGAGCGTGGTGCAATCCGCGTGGAGTTTCGCGATGACTGTCTCAGCGGCGTGACCGGTGTGATCGCCAACGTAGTCTCAATGCTCACGGGGGCTAGCCTCGACAGCGGTTTCAAAGGCCTTGCCGGGCGTTTCGACCGGAGACAACTGCTCACGTTCAATGCGGCTATTCCACTGGAGATCCGCTACACGCGTATCGACAATGGCTCACAGGTCGATGCCGCGGCAAACCTCCGCTTGGTCGCAGGCGATCCGGGCATGCTGACGCTGATGCAGCACTGCCTCACCGGCCAAGCCGACCCAGAAGAAACACTTCGCTTCACGGCGGGCTGGCAGGATCGTGTACGCCGCATCCTGCTTGAACACGGAGACGACAAAAAAGTCTTCTTAATCCGCCCTGTTAGCCAACCGGCGACCGTTACAGCGTAACCGAATCACTCCGCTCAAAGCGCCGCCTGCTGCGCCGCGCGGTTGCGCCCTGCCACTGTGCAAGTGCGCGAGCACGCGTGATTCCAGCGCGCACCGCTGTAGAGAAGTACGACAGATCAAAATCGAGCAGACGCGATTCGCAGTAAAGCCCGGCGCTGTTGCACTCAAAAACGTGTATCTGGTCGGCAATCGACTCAAGGTCATCCTCGTGCCCATACCAGCTCGTCATCGACAGGTACATCGCCGCCAAGGCAACCACCTTCTGGTCGATGTCGCTAAGCAACAGCCAGTCATGCGAATTAAAGAGCGTTCCCTGCTCAATACAAAACCTAGCGAGCACATCAGTAGTGAGCTTGTCCATGCCAACACTCCTCCGTCATGGACAGTCTGCACACGCCCTAACCGTGGCGCCGCCCATTTTGTATGCCGTGGTGTGTGAGTTTTGAATCAAGACACGGGCCACGCGACACCCCACGACAAGGCACCGCAACCGCAAAGCACTACCTAGATCAGTTGATGCGGCGTGAACCCGACCGAGCCATGCGTACCGTTGATGTAATGCACCAGCTGATCATTGGAAAACTCCAGCTCGCCAATGATGTCCTTGACGAGGTCCCCAATCGAAATTAGACCGAGCAGTTTGTCACCCTCCATCACTGGCAGGTGCCTCACGCGACTGCTGGTCATCAATGCCATGCATTCCTGGTTGCTTTGATGTGATGTGACGAACAATACCGGTGACGACATAATCTCGCGCACCCGAGCCTCGCGCGACGAGAGCTCGTGCAAGGCGACTTTACGTGCGTAATCACGCTCGGACAGGATGCCAACTATGGCACCGCCGTCCATAACCAGCAACGCTCCGACATTCTTTTCGGCCATCATCTGCAAGGCCTCGAACACTGTCGCATCCGGCGCGATGGCATGCACCGATGCAGAAGGCTTGGACTTCAGAATATTTGAAATGGGTCTCATCGGAACCTCCCCCGTCAACATTGACATGCTGAGAAACCATGCTCCATAACGGAACACGCTCTTTGGCAGCTTCGTCTTCGGCCACCTTCAACTCAATTGTAGACAGAAACGCCGCTCTGTAAACTCCGTGGTTGCAGTATTTCAACTACCCTGATTCCGGTAGGCCAAAGACGGGTCATTCATCGACCTCACGAAGAAACGAAGACAAGAGACCGGCAGAATTTCTAAGCGTGTGGTTCGAATGGAGATGATCGTATGGTTTTTTTGCATGCATGCCCACAACCGGTTTCAAAATACTGCATGCGAATTCTTCCCGCTATTGCCGATAGTCTCCAGATGATTAACTAAACCGAGGATTCACTTGTAAAGAGCGAACGGTTCCATACTGCTTCTCGTCGATATACACTCGCTGTCGACAGCTAGAGGCTGCGGAGACATGATCAGCCTGACAGATCACTTCGTTACCGTCGCTGCCCAGTGGAAGTGATTACGAAACTATCACCCACCCCAAATCTCTCTCCTCTTCCACGGTGGCGGCATCACCCAGCATGATCGTTAAAAACCACCATCTTTCACGGAGCAACCCCATGTCCACGCCCGAAATCACACAGAAAGCCCCCTATCCCATCATCGTCGAAGACGGAAAGATCTACTGGTGGTGCTCCTGCGGAAAGAGCAAGACCCAGCCGTTCTGCGACGGCTCTCATAAGGGCAGCGAATTCAGTCCGATCGAGTACAAGGCCGACAAAAGCGGCCCGATATACTTCTGCGGCTGCAAGCACAGCAAGAACGGCGTGCTCTGCGACGGTAGCCACAACAACCTGTGACAAAGAAACTCACCCAACTACGCCGGGCAGCATCACTTGTCAGTAGAGGAAATACCGGCGCGGATGGCATATTTGGTCAGTGCGGACACCTTGTGGATGTTGAGCTTACGCATGATGTTGCGCCGATGCACGCCCACGGTGGAGAAGGCGACATTGAGACGTTCTGCAATCTGCGCGGTCGTATAGCCTTCGGCAACCAGCTGAATGACCTGTCGCTCGCGCGCACCGAGCCGTGGCGTGCTTAAACTTGGGGAGTTACCATCGGTCAGCACCCCCATCACCGAGCTGGCAACTTCAGGACAGAGATATTTCTTATTGAGTCGCACGCACTGGATCGCGCGCAGCAACTCCTCGCCGGCTTCAGATTTTGTAACATAGCCAGCGGCACCCGCCCTGACCATGTCGACGACGTAATCACGGTCGGTGAAAGCAGATAAACCAATCACCTTAACGTCTGGTTTGATCGCCATCAGACGCTTAGTTGCCTCGATACCATACATATTGGGCATGCCAATATCCATGCAAACTACATCCACCTCGATATCGACCATCAATTTGAGCATTTCCATACCGTCACCTGCCTCGCCGACAACAACGATGCCGGCTTGCTTCTCCAGCATGCTGCGCAAGGCATGACGGAACAGTTTGTGATCATCGACGAGCACAACGCGAGTGTGCATAGTGTTCTCCACTAAGAGTAGCGAAACTGGGACGCCAACCCGGGCTGTAGTCCTTGGTCTGGCTTGCGCCTAGCAGTACCGAGCCGTCGCTCGACGAAACCGGGCCCCATATCGCGCAGACTACCTATTGATTCAGGATTGCGTCGGCACTGGCCGGTGCGACGTTCGCTCTGACTGCGGGCATACTGGCGAGGCACCTGTGATAGCGGCTCGATGGCAGCTTGCAAGCGGTCAGTATGACGTCGCAAAAGACGGGTACGACGCTCCACGGCATCGAACTCCACGCGAATCTCTGTTCCTTCACCAGACTGCGAGTGAATTGCCAGCTGGCCGCCGGCGAACTCGGCACGCTCGCGCATGGTGATAAGGCCCAGCCCGGGCACCATGCCACCGACAGCACACGCACTGCCCAGCAACAGAGGGTCAAAGCCGACGCCATCATCCTTGATCGTCAGGACACTGCAGCGTTCACCTGCTTGCAACTCGATACGAATGTGCTTTGCAAAAGCATGCTTGACCGAATTGGCGATAGCCTCTTGAACAATGCGGAATAACAAGGACTCGACGTTTCGCCCCAGCGGTGAGCCTTCGATCTTGGTGGCGACGTCGACGGCCATGCCGGTACGCCGGGAAATCTGCTGCGCATAAGCTTCCAGCGTCGGCGCCAACCCAGAATAATCGAGCAGCGGAGGACGTAGCTCAGTGCAGATTTCGCGGATGCTAGCGGTGGTGTCTTCTACCAAGGCATTGATGTCGTCGAAATACTCGCGATTTCCCTCGCGTACGCCATCGGGCAGATTGGTGCAGAGATTGCCGATCGTGAGGCCAATCGCCACAAGATTTGGCATTGCCCGGTCGTGCAGATCGCCAGCAAGGCGACGCCGTTCCTCCTCCTGTACGGCCATAACGCGGTGAGAAAGCTCGCTCACGCGCCGCGCCTGCATGCGCTGCTCGCGCTCCAGTTCGCGGCGTATCGAGATATCGCTGACCATCGCGCGACTCGCCAGAAAGTTGCCTTCGTCATCATAAACAGCCGTGGCGCTCATGGATACTGGCAGGATGCAGCCATCCTTGCGCACCATCTCAAGTTGAAGCTCCTGCAATACCCCTGTTCGCTTGAACTCGGCAGAGACATCAGTGAATATCTCGCGACTGGCCTCGCTGAGTAAGTCGCTTAGACGCAGCTGACCAACAACATCTTCACGTCGATAGCCAAGCCAAGTCAGTTCGGTATTGTTGATGCGCTGGAAGACGCCGTCAGCATCAATCGAATGGTAGCCGCAAGGCGCATTTTGGTAGATATCCTCAACCTCGTAAGCGAACTGGCGAAGCTTCAACTCCGCTTGCTTACGTTCGGTGATGTCAACAATGGCGCCGATCACACCAACGATTTCCCCTGTCGCCTTCTTGAAGGGGGTTTTGATGATGTGGACGATCTTTTCGACACCGTCCTGCGAGGTGCTCACATGCAGGTCCATCCCCTCGCCAGTAGCAATGATGGATTGGTCTTCGCGGCGAAACTGCTCGGCCTGCACACGCGAGTAGAAATCGAAATCGGTCTTGCCGGCAATACTTTCGGGGCGAATACCCAGATCCTGAGCAAACAAGCCGTTGCAGGAAACGTAGCGATCAGACGCATCCTTGACGAATATTTTGAGCGGCAGGTTCTCCACAAGTATGCGGAATCGTTCTTCGCTATGGCGCAGACGTTCGGCATCGAGCCGCTGTCGCTCCTTGCGATCGAACTCGTCGAGCGCAAGTTCCAGGCAATCCACCACGTTTTCCAGCAAGCGCACGGTTTCTGCATCAAGAAAGTTCCGCTCCGGACCGTAGGCGGCCAGCGTCGCATATATCTTGCCACCTCGATACACGGGCAAAGCGAGCACCGAGCACAATCCGCCGGTACGCGCCCGGAGCCCCCAGCCGTCACTGGCCGGCAGCGCCTCGATGTCGTTGCAAATGTACAGACGCCCCTCGCGCCAAGCCAGCGCACAGGGTTCTTGGCCGATATTCACATCTAGGCCATTACCAGCGACGACACTGTCCAGATATCCCCAGCCAACCCCGGCAACTTCCATCGGCACTAGGCGCTGCGCTTCCTCATCGAAACTACTGAGCCATGCAAGGGAAAAGCCAGCACCGTCCACGCAGGCCAAGCAAACCTCGCAGTACAGGCGATGGATCATCCGAGCACACGAAACGTCATAGTCAATCGCGTCGATCGCCTGAGCAAAGCGCGCAATCCGTTCAACCGGAGCAACAGCCATATCGCAAGTATCCAACACGACAGACTCCCCACCAGCACGCAAGCTTGCGGCGATGTTTGCTCCACGAGCGGAGATATTTGGAGCTTCGAGCTCAGCAACCCTAGCCTGCAGGCTATGCACCAGTCTGCGAGCCTCGGCCAAGCTCTGCGGCTCATGAGCACGGCGTACCAGCGCAGCATCCTGAGCTGCCTTCCCAGTTTCGCATCCGGCCACACCGGATAGTGATATCGTTCGCCGGTCTGAATTCATGGGGTGCCTCCAGCCGCCGAAGCAGAATGGAACGGGAATCGAATTTGCATTAAATCGATGCCGATTAGACAGCAAGCCCCACAAATGGGGAATACCCGTTTACAAGTAGCCACCGATCGTAGATTACAGACAGGTAACCTTATAATCTATCTGGGTAAATATAGCCGTTTGAACGACAAAGTCCAGAATTATCACGCTGTAGCGATAGCACAACAGCAACTCCGGATTGCCAAGTGCTGGCGAACTCTTGCGCACAAGCAAAAGGGCCGTCACGATGACGACCCCTTCGGAAGATCAAGCGGCACCGAATAAAGGGGCGCTCGGCCTAACAGTCAGCGATCAGTGATGATGACCGTGATCATGATCTAGGCCGCCAACCACGTCCGGCGTCACGGCATCAAAGGCCAGCACCTTGCCACCATTCGTCTTCGCGAACTGTTCTGCTGCATCGCGGCTACCGAAAGCGGGTAGGTCGGCATTGTTCATCGGACCGCGGGCATTCGAGCCGACCACAATGAAGGCACGCTTCGCCTCGATCCAGCCGCCCTTGGCGTAATCCGTGAAATACACCACCCCGACATCAGCAACCGTGTGCCGAGCATCGTACTTGGCCATGTTCTGCAGAAAACGGAACAAATCTGCCGGAGAATCGAAAGACTGAACAACCCGGTCCTTGAAAACCACTTGCGCCATCCATTTCGGGTAGCGGGCCGGGTACATGCCGCAGACCGGGCAGCGAACCTCCTTGCCGACAACTAGCGCAGCAGGCTCTTGCGCGACGGCAAGTGGAATGGCGCCCGGTAACAGACTGACCAACAACAAAGCGGCAATTAAACGATACGGTGTTTGCGGACGGATTTTCATACAAGTCTCTTCAATTTCGGTAACGGTAGCAGTAAGGGCAACTGTCAGGGTCAGGATTGCAACATGGGATCGACGAGTATGGCGTCGATGACCTTGCGCACATTGCCCCAAGGCACGGCGCCCGGCTGTGTCAGTGGATCTTCGAGCACGCGCCCCTCGTCGTCATGCAAGTGATTCGGCTGTGTTTTCAATCCGGGATGCAGCGGTGCCGTGTCGATGCGCAGTTCGGCATCGCCCCACAGCCAGCTAATGGCGTATTCGTCGGCCGAGGCGAAGCGCAGTTCCACAGCGAGACCGGAATCGAACTGCAGCAGCAGCGCATCCTGCTTGAGTTCGACACCTTCCGGCAATTGCTCGCCATAGACCGCCTCGATTTGTTCCTTCAATTCGAGATGCAGGCTCATGCGGGCTTCACTCCAGGCAGGAGATCCTTAAGCTCGGCACGGACGGCTTCACGCATCTCGTCGAGCACCTTGAGCGAAAGATAATGGTCGTAACCAGGATGCTCGGCGACCGCACCACTGCTTATACTTTCAAGCAAGCCGGCGGCATCGGCGACTTCATATTGCCGTAGCAGGCCATCACGACTGACGCGGAATTCAAAGATCAGCCGGGCGAGTTGCTCCATCCGCTCGGCATCATCGAAGGAAATCTCATCGAAGAAATTCGCCATCACATTCTCTGGTCGTGAAGAGCACCACCATCAAGAGCAGCCATCTCCGGAGTGATTTCGTTGAAGTGGTAGAGCTTGCCACCGTTTTTCTCTATGAATGCCTTTGCTTTGGCTTCCTCCGCAAAAGAGGCGAAGGTCGGCCCCATCGAGCCGCGTAGCTTGCTACCTTGGACATAGAATGCCGTCTTCGCGTCAATCCACGCATCCTTCGGGTCATTCCAGTCAGTGCTGCCCATATCCTGCACGAAGAGCGCACGAACACGCTTTTGCTGCTCAGGACGCAGGTAGATCGAGAACATTTCCACCGTGTCGCAGAACAAATCGACTGGTCCCTGCGTGTAGTGGATCTGCGCCTTCGGTCCAGGGAAGTCGAGCAACAGCATGCCGTCGAGTGTGCACGCATCGCCCTTCGTCAGTTCCACCGGTACCGGCGGCATCTGCTCGGTCTGACTACAGGCACCCAGCGACAACAGTATGCCGAAGGCTACGGAAAGCATGCCCATTCTTGTCAACATCATTTGAATCTCCATGCAGCAAAAGAAAGCGGTGCAACAATCCACAACACCATCACACCACCAAGCAACCAGGGGTTGGACAGCGTCGCCGGAAACACCGTAGCAAGGCCGTACAGCGTGCGTACTTCATCGAGCGTGAAGATGTTCAGAATGCGGAACACGTCAGCCGGATCAAGAAAAAGCAGATAGGGAAAAATATTGCCGCCAATACCGCCCAGCTCACCACCGGTTGCCACCAGCAGGCCAAGCAGCACCAAGTCGAAAATGAGCACAAAAAAGAACCACAAGGCGATGGCGATGCCGCTCGCGCTGGTGCGATCATTCGCCGTCACCGAGACCGACACCGCCAGACTAAGAAAAGACATACCGAGCAAGATGGAGCTGACAATAAAACCGAAGTAGTGAAACAACGCGTTCAGCGACATATTCGACGCCAGCACGATACCAGCGAAGCCGAAGCCGGCAACCGTCGAGAACGCCAGCGCCGCAGAAAGGCCGAAGAACTTGCCAAGCAGCAGCTCCAGACGCGTGATGGGCATCGACAGCAGCAGGTCTAGGGAGCCGCGCTCGCGCTCGCCGACGATAGCATCGAAGCCGAGAATCAGCGCGATCAGCGGCACCAGATAAATCACTAGGCTGACGAGACTGGCAATAGTCACTTCGACACCGTGGAAGCCAACGCTGCCCTGCTGGGCCGAACCAAAATAGGCGATCACCAGCGCCAGCGCGGTGAATACCACGGCGACGGCGAGCACCCAGCGATTGCGGATGCGGTCCCAGAACTCCTTGCTGGCGATGACACCGATCTGCTTAAACTCAATAGCCTTGGTCATGTTTTATCCTGCATATCCGAGAAAGACGTCTTCGAGTGAAGGCTCCTTGACGTGCAAGTCGAGCACCTTGCCGTCGAGCGAGGTCAGTGCTTCCAACACTGCCATCTTGTCGTGGCGCCGACATTGCAATGAGATGCGGTCGTCCTCGACACATAGATTCTCGATAGCCAATTGCGACAGAGCCTGACGCAGCCCTTCAACCGCCGTCACTTCGAGCCTGACGTCAATGGTCAGCGGCAGGTCGTTCTGATCGCGCAGGGATTGCAGCGTTCCCAATGCATGAACTTTACCCATCTTCATGATGGCGAGCCGGTCCACACGTTCCTGGATTTCCGAAAGAATGTGCGAAGTCAGCACCACGGTCACGCCCTCACTCTTCATCTCGCGCAGGATTAGATAGAACTCGCGGATGCCTTCCGGATCGAGGCCGTTGGTCGGCTCGTCGAGGAACAGCAGCGCCGGCTTGCCAAGCAGCGCCTGGGCGAAACCAAGGCGCTGACGCATGCCTTTTGAATAACCCTTGACGCGTCGTTCGGTGGCATGACCGAGGCCGACCTTCTTCAGCAGCGGCAGCGCATCAGCACGCGAAGCACCCTTCAGATCGGCGAAGAAATACAGCGTCTCCAACCCGCTGAGGTTGTCGTAGAAAACGACATTCTCAGGTAGGTAGCCGATCTGGCGGCGCACCTCGCGGAACTCGGCACCACGCACCGGCGCACCATTGATGTGAATTTCACCGGCGGTGACGGGCAGCAAGCCGAGCAGCATCCTGAACATCGTGCTCTTGCCGGCACCGTTGTGCCCGATGAGACCGAAGATCTCGCCCTTCTCGATATCGAGATCGACGCCATCGACGGCGACGACCTCGCCGAAGTGCTTCCGGACGCCACGTACACTAATTAAACTGCTTGCCAATCCAGTCTCTCCAATCCTTATGAAACGGCCGCATGTGCGGCTTCGGGTCGATCACGCTGGTCGCACGCAGCAGCGGGAACTGACGGGCAATCAGGCGCAGCGACTGCAATGCCGGGCTGCTCAGCAGCAGCTTCATCATCGGGTAGCGCCAGGACAGGCGATCGACCATATCGTTGGCCTCGTAGGGAATATCGCCGATACCATCACCGTTGCGATCCCAGCCAAGGTAGTTGCTCCAGTAATTACCGTGCTTCGCGCCCCAAACCTCATCCTTGGCAGCAACATAGCGGATCTGTTCGCGGTTGCCGATGAAGTCGTTTTCTTCAACTTGATTGTGTATCGACCCGGCCCAGAGGTGCACGCCGACATGGTTATCCGCCACCAAATTGCTGCGCAGGGTGTTGAACTCGGCATCGTATATGAAAAAGCCGCGTTGATTGCCAGCCACGATGTTGTTTTCCACCACCGAATCCTGGATGGTGCGCAGCATGATGCCGTGATCGGAATTTCCCCAAGCGCGGTTATTGCGCACCGTTTGATTGCGAACTTCCATCAACGCCAAGCCACCGCGATTGTAGAAGCTTTCGTTGCCCTCCCACAGGTTGTAGTAGGAGTTCATGTAATGCGTGCCGTAACGCGCATGATGCAAGCGATTATTGCGGAACACCGCGTGATGCGAAACGTCTACGTAGAGTGCATCGCGCGTAAAGCTAATGTCGTTGCCGACGATGCGCGCACCTTTGGTGTTGTAGAGCTGAATTCCGTTGCCTCGCCGCGGTGATTGGTGATCGCGCATGCCGGTAATGCGATTACCATTAATTTCGACGTCGTTGGCCTTCTCTATCCACAGCCCGAACAAGCTATAGGCGATGTCGCAATTCAACACCTTGGCACGATGCGCGCCCGGCTGGATATAGATACCCGCATTCTGCTTTTCGAGGTTATCGCCGGAGTCAGTGACAATCAGCCCCTCCAGCACCACGTCCGGCGATACGATGCGAATCACATCACCCTTGAGCTCACCGCCTATCGTCGGACGATCGATACCGCGCAAGGTGAGCGGCTTATCGATGACCAGATTTTCCAGATAGCGGCCGCGCTTGATAAGGATAGTGTCACCGGCACTGGCGTGACGGATACTCGCGGCGACCGACTGCCCCGGTTCGACGGTCCACTGCGCCGCATGGGCAGCGTGTGCTGCCAGTGCTCCGACGACGAGGAGGACTGACGTACACGCGGCCCGAAGCCGAAGGCCGAAGCGGAAACGACGCATCAATACATCCAGTTCAGCTGGGGCATGTTCTGCAGGAATGCCAGCACGCCGACAGCCTTCATCAGCAGGAATAGCGCGATGCCAATCAACAGGTTTTTCATACCGACATAGGCGGCCATATCAGCCCAACTCGCCGCGCGCAAATTGTGGCCCCACCACGGCCCCTCCTTGACGTAGGGCTTGCAGCTCATGCGCTCGATCAGCTCGTAGGCACTCCACGCCAGCCACCAACCAAGAATGATGCCTGTGCCGAGCTTACCCGAGGCACCAAGCAACCAGACCCAGGTCATCAACACCGTAACCGCTGCAATCAGGCCCTTGAAAACCCAATTCCGTTCGCGAACCTTGCCGCTCCAGGGGAATAGATGATCGATGGCTTCGCAATACAACCATGCAAGCATGCCGACTTTTGGCTCCTGTGACAGGGGTGTCGCAGAGACTGGTTTGATCGGGATGTAATAACCATTCGCGGCGACCGGTGTCAGCGGCTGGCCAGCCTTCTCACGTGTCTTGCGCTCCTTGGCAAGCGGCGGACAGGCATGCTCATCGTAATACATCACCATGCAGTCCAGGCACAGCAAACATTCGCGCTGATCGATGTTGCCGGCTGTTGGATGAATTGCCTGCGAACCACAGCCCACCGCGCAAGCCTTGCAGGGACCACATTCCGCCTTGCGCTTCAGGCCCCACCAGCGGAAGGTCGAAGGAATCGCCAAACTGGCCCCGAGTGGGCAAAGATACTTGCAGAAGAAACGTTCAACAAACATCGCCAGAATGAAGAGCACCGAAAAGTAAGCGACGAAAGGCCAGGAACGATTCCAGACATGAACCAGGAAGGTGGTTTTGAACGGTTCGACTTCAGCCAGCTTTTCGGCTAGGCCCATTGAATAGAAGGACACGAACAGCAACCCAAGAAAGATCACATACTTGAGCCATTTCAGCCGCTCATGCACGGCATCCGGCAACTGGAACTGATAGCGCTTCAGACCCAGTACCCCGGCCACCTTGAAAATGATCTCGCTCAACGCACCGTAAGGACACAGCCAGCCGCAGAACATGCCACGCCCCCAGAAGAAGGTCGTGACAATGATGAAGACCCAGAACAGGAAGATGAAGGGATCGGAAAGAAACAGACCCCACTGCCAATGGAACAAGATGGAGTGGAACCAGGTCAACACCTGCGTGATCGACGGCTGAGCCATCAGGTAGAAGCCGGCGAAGCCGATGCTGGCTACCCACAGTGAGTACTTCGGAATCGACACCCAGCGCTTGTCCTTGCGTTTGGCGTGGCGCACCAGCGTGTCACGAATGGCATAGATGAAACCGGCGGACAACAACAGCAAGCTAAAAAGGACGATCTCGACTG
Organism: uncultured Rhodocyclaceae bacterium; assembly: GCA_964486795.1. GTDB lineage: Bacteria > Pseudomonadota > Gammaproteobacteria > Burkholderiales > Rhodocyclaceae > Sterolibacterium. The sequence goes on along the minus strand of CAZAOQ010000008.1, from coordinate 4,517 downwards.
GGCGACTCTTCCAGACCTTGACCCACGTCGCCTCCGGTCGCTCAAACTCGGGCCGCCCTCCCAGCAGATAACGCCCATCGAGCCAGTGCTCCCGCTGGAAGCTGACGAAGGTGCGCGCACCGGTTGAGGGGTCCATCTTGTTTCCCAAGAACACCAGGTTCCAGGGAAAGGCCGCCGAAAAGCTCGGATTACGCACGATGAAAATGCCGGATTCATGATAGGCCGGTGCCCCCGCTGCCTCGACCCCATACAGGTTGAAATAATCCGTATCGCGGAAGGTCGTGACATCGCCATCCTGATTAACCTGTATTCGATCGTAGATACCGCCACGCACGAAGCCGGATCCCTTGAAGGACTCAACACCATTCGCAATGATGAAAATAGCATGATCGCCCTCCTTCAGGCGACCCATCAGGCTGGCGTACGCACTCTCGCCAAGGATGCTCTTACCAATGACTGGCTCATTCAGATAGCCGAAGTACATCTCGATATAGGGTTGGCTCGATGGCGGCAAGCCGACATCCGCCGTCTGCACCACCAACCGCTGAACGCTGCCTTCCTTGACCAATGCCGCCCAATCGAGCTTCTCGGCGAGCGGCACAAACTTGGCTTGAGGGCGAATCTTCGGTTTGATAATGCCAACCTGCTTCGCGACCTCAAGGCCGGAACGCATCATCACCTGGTTCTGTGCAATCACCGTCACCGTCGCACCGCTGATCGCATCCAGGCCGACATGCCCCTGATCGGCATGTGACTTGCCAATTTCAATCTTGTCGCCAACAAACTTACCGACGTACTGGTGGATGAAGTTGACCAATTTCGACTCAGGAATACCCAGTAACAAGATGGGTTCGGAATGCTTGAGCACCTTGGCGCCGGTGAAGATACCTTTGGTGTCCATGCCGATCAGCGTGACCACTGGCTTGCCCGAATACGCAGGAATATCGACGATGTCGGTCGACAGGAAGACATAACCGATCAGCGTCTTTTTTCCACCCTCGGTCCTGTAACCCTCAACATAAGAAGGCCGCCCCATGCGCTCGGAAAAACTGTCGGCGCCGGGCAACACCTCCTTACAGGGCGCATAGGTACAGAGATCCTTGGTTGTGGTCATCTGCGGTGGCAAGTGCGCCTCATATGAATCGGCAAGCGCCGGGCTCCCCATGAAAGCCATCAGCGCCAGACAGGCGGCAAACAGGGATTTCATCTTCGTCATTTCAAGGATCTTCACGTCTCGCAACTCCGTCTCGCAACTCACATGTATCGAATCATCGTTCGCTAATATCGCGAACTCGCACCGTATCAATTGACAGCCCAAGCCGGTCAACAGTTCATTATAACAGCGCCACCATGCACAAAAAAATGAGGGGGACGTTTGTCCCCCTCACTGATTCACTTCTTGTTTCGACTACCGCGTTATTGAACGCGCTGAATGATCCCTATTTATTTCTCGACGATCATGCGGCCACGCATTTCAAGGTGCAAGGCGTGACAGAAGTGAGTGCAGTAATACCAATACACACCCAGCTTATCGGCCTTGAAGGTGACCGACTTGGTCTCGCCCGGATTAACGATGAAATTGATGTCGTGCTTCGGAACCGCAAAGCCGTGCGTCAGATCTTCCACCTTGTCGAGGTTAGTCAGATAGACCGTGACCTCGTCACCCTTCTTCACCTTGAACTCACGAAGGCTGAAAGCGGGCGCCTGTGACGAGAGGAAAACGGTGACCTTGTTACCCTTGCGCTCAACGCGTGCCTCGCTCGCATCTTTGGTAGCGATGGGGAAGTCGGTCACTTCGTAGACCTGCTTGGTCTTGATCTTGTCACGCTTGATGATGATGAAGTCATGCGGCTCCGGATGCACCGAGTGATCGGCAACCAGTCTCATCTTCTCACCCGTGATGTCAATCAACTGCTCACATTCCGGATGCATCGGGCCAACGGGCAGGAAACGATCCTTGGAGAACTTGTTACCCACACCCAGCCACTTGCCGTCGGCTTCTTTGGTTTCGGACATCGAAGCATTTGTATGGCCTGGCTGATAGGTCACGTCAAGGCGATCTACCACATACTTGACCTTCGTATCGCCCTTGTGGAACTTGATAGCGGCATCGATATTCCACTTGACCATCTGGCTATCGAGGAACAGCGTGGTGTACGCATTACCACGGCCATCGAAGGCGGTATGCAGAGGGCCGAGGCCGATTTCAACTTCGGCAACGACGCAATCCTTGGTCTCCTTGACTTCGCCATCGAAGAACTTGAGTACGGAAGCCAGATCAATCACTGTAGCCGTAGGCGAGAGCTTGCCGGCGCAGATGAAGTACTTGCCATCCGGGCTGGCATTCACACCGTGGGGGTTCTTCGGCACCGGCACATAGGCGGTCAGAGCCGTCTTCGGGTCAGGATTACCCGCCTTCGTACCGTCGACAACGGGCACCTTCGAATCGCCATAGGTCTTGAACTTGCCTTCCTTGACGGCCTTCTCGATGCGCTCGATGTTGAAGAACACGCAGGCATCCGTCTCGGCGGACATCATGTCCTCGTAATGGGCGCCATTTTCGGTGTTGTACTGGTTACATGCAGCCAGCTTGCCATCAAAGGAACTGGCGCAGAGGTCCATATTGCCATCGACCCTGACTTGCCAGCGGACTTCCATAGATTCCGAATCGACACAGGTAAACAAGCAAGCGTATTTACTCGGCTCATTGACGTCACGGCCATCGTTGGGCAGCGGAATGTGGAATTCAGCACCGCAGAATACGCGCGTCGTGTGATTGATGCTGGCATCAACCGGGTCACGCTTGTCGGGGAAAATCCCGTGGAAACCCTGAACATTGGGGATGTCGATGATCTTGTCGCATTCAAAGATATCGAGGCGGATACGCGCCAAGCGGCTGTGAATCTTGTCATTCACCCAAGCGTACTTGCCATCGTAAGTGCCATCGGCATACGAAGCATGGACGTGGTGCGTGTCACCGGTGCGGTACATAAGATCGCCATTCGGCTTGGTGCCGAGGATCTTCTTGGATTCGTTGGTAATGCCCCAGCCGGTCAACAAATCGTTGTTGAAAACCGGAATGCGCTTGAGTTCGCGACCGGTCGGAATGCCGTAGATTCGAACTTCACCGGAGTGACCACCCGAATAGAGTCCATAGTAATCATCAAGCTGACCGGGGGCGCGCTCGGAAGTCATCGCACCGCCTTCTGTCTTGGCGAGCGGCTTCGGTGCTTCGTGCGGCGCGGCAGCCGGTGCCGGTGCGGTTTCCTGCTTGCAGGAAGCCAGGCCCACTGACAGTGACGCGCCGGCGAGGCCGGTCAGAGCAGCCGTATTGAGAAACTTGCGACGACCCAGATCCTTTGGGACGGCGGCGGCATCCTGCACCGTTTCGTTAGTCGTCTTCTTGTCTACGCTCATGGATATCCCCTTAAAAAATCAACCTGATGAATCAAAAACCTGACCGCTGGAATACGCAAAACCATTTTTTTATCGGCTTGACCGCGAACGGCCTGCGACATTCCACCACATGCGACATATTGCCGCACATTATGCTCGATTGGCGCTCAAAAAGGTTGATTTGAATCAAAGCGACAACTTGATTCGTGACTGAAAAATATGAACATTGCACTGTCATCTCATGCCAGAACAAAGTGTGGCGTCACCCGCGTAAGCAAGCAGCGCCATTAGTGCTTTCTAGCGCTTTCCACTACCCGGCTCGCCGTCGTCACCCCAGAAGCCTTTCTCGCCCCAGAAGTCGTCCTTCTCCCCTTTACCCGCCTTGCCATCTTTGTGCTTGTCATGTTTCTTTGATGCACTTCGCGCGTCGCCAGCATCCGGCACCGGCTTGCCGCCGATCGTGCCCCGTTCATTGCTGACCACATTGCCGGAGCCCACATTGACGGCGGTGCGACCCGAACCCACAGCGACTGCGGTCTGGCTGGTTTTACCCGTCTTGACCGAGACATTGCCACCAGCGACATTCACCGCCGTGGCTCCACTACCCGTGGCAACGGCCGTCTGTCCGCCGGCGCCGGTCTTGACCGCCACCTTGCCGCTATTGACATCAACGGATGTGCCACCAGTATTCACGCTGACCTTGCCACCGCTCACTGTGACCTGGGCAGCGGCCGACAAGGAAATTCCGAGCCCCGCCGCCGCAAGCATTTTCCAGAATACATTTGCTCTCATCGCCATACTCCTCATGGTTTTCAAAAAATCCGCAATCTTCATTCTTTAATCGTCAATGACTCGTACCTTCTGAACGCATGATCTTGTTGAAAAGGTTGTACTTGCCCACCGGCTTTGACGCCGGAATACGTTTCACCTCCTTCAACGTCGCCGCGTCAAAAACGATGACCGCACCGTCGTCCTCCATGAGGCTCGCCAGCGCATAACGTCCATCGCGGGTGAATTCGATATGCGCCAGCGTCTTGCCCGGAGCGGGCCGCAGATTCTCAACGATCTCCAGCGTCTCCTTGTCGATCACCTGCAGCGTGTCCTTGTGCGGACTCATCATC
>CAZAOQ010000007.1:28929-32955 GCA_964486795.1 uncultured Rhodocyclaceae bacterium | reverse complement strand
GCGAAGGCGAGCCAGGGCCGGCGTTGCCAGCTCAGCCCGGTCGTCACTGTCAGCGTGAGTAGCAGCAGGAGCGATGGCAGCGATGGCAGCGCGGCGATAGTGATGCCGAGGTCGCGCAGCACAGGCAGATCGGGATCAATATTGAGCCAGAAGGGCGCGACCCACTGGCGCAGCAGCCAGGCCGTGCCGAGCGCAGTGCTGGCGAGGTTGCCGCCCAGGTCATTGAACGTCGCACTGCGTTCGAGATGCGCGGCATAGCCGGGGTTCAGCAGAAAATAAAGCGTGCCGGCGACGAGCAGCAGCCAGCTGCTCCATTGCTGGCGAAGTGCGTTTCTGGGGTGGTCACCGGTGCAGAGTGCCCAGAGCAGCAGGGCGAAGGGGAAGGTGACGGCGGTTTCCTTGACGGCGAGGGCCAGGAGGAAACACAGCGGGACAAGGAGATGCAGACGCAGATTACGCATCACCCTTCGTGCGGGCGGCGCGTGCTGCAAGGATGAGTGCTCAGGATTCGCCGGTTCGCTCACATACGCCAACAGCCCGAGCAGGTAGAACAGGGCCATCAACGATGTCGAGCGGCCGCTGATGTAAGTAACCGTTTCGCTGTGGATTGGGTGCAGGGCGAACAGCAGGGCGGTGCAGGCGGCGATCCAGTCGGCGTGCGGGCGCAAGCGTGCCTGGGTGCTGGCGAAGTGGCGCGTGAGCAAGAGCACCAGCAGGGCATTGATGCCGTGAATCGCCAGATTGGTCAGGTGAAAGGGCAGCACGGCACCATCGCCGATGCGCCAGTCCAGCGTGTAGCTGAGTTTAAGCAACGGGCGGATGCCGACGCCGAAGTCGGCCCACCACGCCGCCCAGGAATGGACGCGTGGATTGCCGATGATGACGTTGTAATCGTCGAACTGGAACACGCCCCACAGCAGGGCGTTGGCGTAGGCGAGCAGAACGGCGGCAAGGATGAGCCCGCAGGTACGCAATCGCGATGTGTCGGGCGTGCCGCGTCCCGCGTCATCTTCGCTGAAGGAGTTCTTAGCCGTCCTCATGGGCGAACGCCAGATCGAGAATGTCAGTGGCATCCCACCAGCGCTTCGGCGCGTTGAGCAGGATCAGCAGGATGCGCGTCTTCCCGCGTTGGGCGAGGGCGATGAGGCACTTGCCGGCCTCGGGCGTGTAGCCACTCTTGAGGCCGACGACGCCGGGATAACGGCCAACCAGGGCATTGTGGTTTTCGATTTTGAAGTGGCGACGGCCGTCGAGTGTGCTGATGTCCATGTGCGCGCGTGCGGCAAGTTCGCTCAGCACCGGCTGCTTGAGCGCGGCGTTGGCCAGCACGGCGAGATCCTGCGCGGTCGAATAGTGGTCGGCGGCGTCGTGACCGCAGGCATTGGCGAAGTGCGTGTCACGCATGCCGAATTCGGCGGCGCGGTGGTTCATGCGGTCGACGAAGCGCGTCTGGCTGCCGGCGACATGCTCGGCCAGCGCGTGGCAGGCGTCGTTGGCAGAACCGAGCAGGGTCGCGGCGAGCAGGTCAACGACACGAAAGCGCTCGCCGACACGCAGCGCGAGACGTGTGCCCGTCTCACGCGCCGCCGTTGCACTGATACGGACGACGGCCTGCGGCTGGCCCGCTTCGAGCACCAGCAGCGCGGTCATCAGTTTGGTCAGGCTGGCAGGTGGCAGGCGGCGCGTCGCCTGTTTTGCCCAGAGCGGCGCGCTGTGGCCATTGACCTGCACCAGATAGGCAGCGGCGACGCGGGGAAAGGGATCGGTGCCGCCCCCGCCCCCGCCCCCGCTGGCGACCGTCGCCGCAGGCTGCGCCAGCGCTGACCCGGCCAGCAGCAGCCCGATCAGCAGACGGCGCATGGATGTCTGCGGTGACGGTGGATCAGAAGCCGAACAAACCCTTCAACTTCTTGGCACCCTCGACGATGGCATCCGTGTTGACGTTGCCCGTCGCGGGGATTTTGTCGAGCATCTTGCCGGCGTCCTTGTGTTGGCTGTCGTCAGCTTCCTTGCTGGCTTTGCTGCTCTTGCCAGCGGTCGGCTTGGCACGCGCCTGCGAGGTTTCTTCGGCCATGTTTTCGGCAGCGTCGTCACCCGCTGCACCATCCTGGCAGCCGGCGGAATTACGTGCCGTGTAGCCGCGACCTTCGCAGTTCTTGCTGCGCGCCATTTCCTTGTACGCCTTGGCTTCCGCCGGGCAGTTGGCCTTGAGGAAGCTGTAGTCGCCGTCCTTGTTGGCCTTGCAGACAGCGGCGCGTGTGGCTTCGAGATTGATGCCGCAGGCGCCGCTAATCAACCCATTGTTGTTCATCTCAGTGTTGATCAGCATCTGATAAGCGTCTGTATCGCGTGCGGCGTCGCGGCGCACGGCAGCGCACAAGGGTGCCTTCTTGCCCGGGCAGGAACTGCCTTTGAGGAACAGGTCGGCACGGGCGATCCAGTCGGTGGCGGTGAACGTCGACGAGTCACACATTTCCCCAACCATTTTCTTGATCTCGCGGCCCTGGGCCTCGCTGTCGCAGGCGCCACCAATCTTCTTGCCGTTATAGTTCTGCGTCATGTCGATGGTCTGGCCGGAGGTATTGCCCTTCATGTGCATCGTGCCGTGGAAGCTGTCGCGGTCGTGGGTGGATTCGCCCGTGCCGGTCATAGTGCCGCCATGCTCGACGCAGGTCACCTTCCAGCTCACCTTGTTGCCGGAGGTCTTGACATCACTCATCTTGCATTTGTTGTCCTTCGGCTGCATGGCCTGCGGGTTCTTCTCGCTGCCGGTCGGCACGCAGACCTTGACGGTCATCCCCGGTATTGCCATGGGCATGCCGGCCATTTCCACCTTGGTGCTAACCTCCCAGTATTCACCGGGGGCTGCATGGGCGCTTACGGCAAAGAGTCCTGCGTACAGTGCGGTCAAGAGATGCTTTTTCATGTCGCTGCCTTATCCAGGTTGAAGTGGGGAATTCAGGAAAACGGCATTATAGCGGCGCGGCGGGGCTGAGCTCACCTCGTGTAGACTCGGCATTTTTCCACCGATATTCCACCGATATTCCACCGATCTTCAACCGATCTTCAACCGACAGGGACCGCAAACATGGCCATGCACGAAATTGATTACTTCATCCACGGCGACGACATGCAGTTCGTCGAAATCGAGCTTGATCCCGGTGAAGCCGCGATCGGCGAGGCGGGCAGCATGATGTATATGGAAGATGGCATCGAGATGGACACCATTTTCGGCGACGGCTCGGACAAACATGGCGGTGTGTTTGGCAAGCTGCTCGGTGCCGGCAAGCGCATGATCACCGGTGAATCGCTGTTCACAACTCTGTACCTGCACAAAGGCCAGGGTAAAAAGCGCGTGGCCTTCGCGGCCCCCTATACCGGCAAGATCATCCCCCTTGATCTGAAGAAGCACGGCGGCACGATGATCTGCCAGAAGGATGCCTTCCTCTGTGCAGCCAAGGGCGTAGCACTCGGCATCGCCTTCCAGAAGCGCCTCGGTGCCGGTTTCTTCGGCGGGGAAGGCTTCATCATGGAAAAGCTCGAAGGCGATGGCATGGCCTTCGCCCATTCGGGTGGCATGGTGGTCGAACGCACCCTCGCAGCCGGCGAAGTGCTGCGTGTCGACACCGGTTGTGTGGTCGCCTATACACCGGACGTCGACTTCGATATCCAGTACGTCGGTGGCATCAAGACCGCGCTGTTCGGTGGTGAGGGCCTTTTCTTCGCCGTGTTGCGCGGCCCGGGCACCGTCTGGATCCAGTCGCTACCCTTCGCACGCCTCGCCTCACGCATCTTTGCTGCCGCGCCGGTACAAAAGGGCGGCGGCGGTAAGGGTGGGGAAGAGGGCGGTCTGCTCGGAACACTTTTCAACGGCAACGACTGAGCGCCGACATTCACTAAGACGCCACGTTGCAATGAGCCATCGGGCTGAAAGCCAATATCCATGCGGCTTTCAGCCCGGTGCATCGCCAGAATCAAGCAGGCACGCGCTTCTCCGCGCAGTGAGGTTCAGCGCACTGCTGCTGC
>CAZAOQ010000007.1:25652-28829 GCA_964486795.1 uncultured Rhodocyclaceae bacterium | reverse complement strand
CTGCTGCTGCCGCTGCGATGCCGCTCCGTATAGCGCTTTCGATGGTGCCGGGGTAGTCGCCGGCCACGTAGTCGCCAGCGAGCAGTATTCCAGGCAGTCGGGTCGTTGTAGTCGGTCGGATGAGGTTTGGCGTACAGGACCAGGTGGCGCGCTTTTCGGTGATGACCTGGCTCCAGAGTGGTTTTGGTACGTTGGGGACGCGCTGGCTGATTTCTTCGTGAATGCGTGTGGTGAGTTCGGCGTGGGACAGGTCGAGATGGCGGCCACGCGCGCTGATGACGGCGGCGATCAGTCCCGGCGGGCCACTGAATTCTCTGATGATGCGCTTGCGGTCGAAGATCCACTGTGCGATTCCGCCGGCGTGGCCAATCATGGCTTCGGGCAGTTCCACTCGAGCTGGGTAGGCGAGGTAACAGGTGACGATGGGCTGGTAGCGGAAGGCCGCGAGCATGCGCAGGACATCGTCCATGTCTGGCAGTTCGCCGAGCAGGGCGGGCAGATGGTAGGGCGCGACGGCGCAGATAACGTGGCTGAAGCGGCTGAACGCGCCTTGTGTTCCGCTGTCTTCGCGCAGTGTGAAGCAGCCGTCTTCATGGGCGATGCGATTGATCGCCGTTTCACGCAGAATTCTGCCGCTATGGGCTTCGACGTAATGCGCGGCGGGTTCGGGAAATATGGCGCCGAGGTCGACGCGCGGTAATAGCAGGTCGCTGGCGGCGCGTTTGGCGGCCAGGCTGTCGCGCAGGGTGTTGAGGAAGACCTGAGCCGAGGCTTCTTCCGCCGGCGTGTTGAGTGCGGCGACACACAGGGCATTCCACAGGTATTCACGCAGCCGTGGGGGTTGGTCATGGGTGTCGAGCAGGGCGGCGACGGTGATGTCTTCGCGCAGCCGGAATTTCGCCGCTTTCAGGCTTTGCATGAAGCGTATAGCGGCGCGCTTTTCACGCCAGCTGATGCCCTGTGCACCGAGTAACGCCCAGGCCAGGTGCAGTGGCGCGGGCAGCCGTGGTGCAGCGACACGCAGTTCGCCCGGGTAGTCCAGGGTCAATGGCAGACGCAGCAGCATGTGCTCCGGGTGGGCGCCGACTTTATTCATCAGGCGCAGGGTTTCCCGGTAGGCGCCGATCCGGATGTGCTGGCCATTGTCGAGCGTGATGCCGTGGGCCGTCACAGCGCGCGCCCGGCCACCGAGTACGCGCGAGGCCTCGAAGACCGTGACGGGAATGTCACGCGCGGCGAGTTCTGTGGCGGCGGCCATGCCGGCATAACCACCGCCGATGATGGCGACGCGCGCTTCAGGCTTCAACGTTCACCTCGCACCTTTTATCTTTCCCGGAGGTAGGTTTGCCATGCCAGCCAGAGCTTGCGCCAGGAAGGTAGTTTGATGCGCCGGTCGAGCACGCGGTAGCCGTCGCGCTTGATTTCTTCGAGCAGCGTTCGATAGATGGCGGCCATGATGAGGCCGGCGCGCTGTGCTTTGCGGTCGCAGGCGGGCAGTTGCGCCAGCGCCTGGGCGTAGGTTTGCTCGGCGCGGGCGATCTGAAATTCCATGAGGCGACGGAAGTTGTCGCTGTAGCGGCCTTCGAGGAGGTCGCTGATCGGGACCTGGAAGCGTTCGAGCTCGTCGAGCGGCAGATAGATGCGACCGCGCCGTGCATCTTCGCCGACGTCGCTGATGATGTTGGTGAGCTGGAAGGCAAGGCCGAGGTCGTGTGCGTATTTGAGTGTGCGGCGGTCCTGGTAGCCAAAGATTTCGGCGGCGACCAGGCCGACGACGCTGGCGACGCGGTAGCAGTAGAGGTGCAGCGCCTTGAAATCGGCATAGCGGGCTTGGTCGAGATCCATCTCCATGCCATCGATGATTTCGAGCAGCTGTTCGCGTGGCAGGTTGAAGTGCTGCAGCGATTCGGCGAGTGCCTGGGTGACGGGGTGTGTGGGCTTGCCGTCATATAGTGCATCGACCTCGCTGCGCCACCAGGCGAGTTTGAGGCGCGCGACGCCGGCGTCGGAGATTTCGTCGACGACGTCGTCGACTTCGCGGCAGAAGGCATAGAAGGCGGTGATCGCTTGGCGGCGCTGCGCTTCGAGAAAGCGGAAGCTGGCGGCGAAGCTCGACCGGCTTGCGGCGGTACGTTGCTGACAGTATTGGTTGGCTTCTTCGGGCGTCATGGCGTTACGTCATTTGTTATCGGTCATCGGTCATTTTTCATTTGTCAGTGCGGGTCGATCAATCTCTCAGGGTCGTGGCGCGCCACAGCAATAGCGGCCAGTCGGGTCCGCGCAGCACGGGGCGCTGGCGGAACACGTCGTAATCGACGGCCTCGATTTTATCCAGAATGCGCAGGCCTCCGGCGATGATCAGACGCAACTCAAGCCCGATGCGCCCGGGTAGGCTGCGACCGAGTGGGGCTCCCTCGCGCATCAGGGTACGGGCGCGGTCGACTTCGAAGCGCATCAAGGTGCACCAGCGGGCGTCGGGCCCTTCGATCGCCCCGGCGATGATCTGCGCTTCCGTCACGCCGTAACGGTCAATGTCTTCCTGCGGCAGGTAGATGCGGCCGGGCTTCTTGGTGATGTCGATGGCGACATCCTGCCAGTGGTTGATGAGTTGCAGGCTGGTGCAGATGGCGTCTGACCAGGCGAGTTGTTGTGGGCTTTCTGCTCGATAGAGGCGCAGCAGCAGGCGTCCGACGGGGTTGGCGGAGCGTCGGCAGTAATCGAGCAGTTCGGCGTAGGTCGCGTAGCGTGTCTGGCGGACGTCCTGACGAAAAGCGTCGAGCAGGTCGTGGAGCAGCGGCAATGGCAGGTCATGCCTGCGCACTGCGCTGGCGAGGCGCTGGAAGATCGGGGTGTCACAGGGTTGGTTCGCGGCGATGCGGTCGAGTTCCGCAGCATAGGCGGCGAGCTGGCGCAGGCGCTCTTCGGGCAGCAGATCGCCTTCGTCAGCGATGTCGTCGGCGCTGCGCGCGAAATGGTAGAGCGCCGCTACCGGTGCATGCAGATGGCGCGGCAACAGCCAGGAGGCAACAGGGAAGTTTTCGTAGTGGTCGACCGGCATGGATACTGTCGAATCGAGGTTGCGAGGGTGGTGGTGGGGGCGCAGCGCGGATAAAGCGTCGCCAGCGGGCTTACAGTATAGGGGCGATTCCGTTAGAATTGCCGGCGTTTGGTTGTTTG
>CAZAOQ010000007.1:1925-25552 GCA_964486795.1 uncultured Rhodocyclaceae bacterium | reverse complement strand
GGCGATTCCGTTAGAATTGCCGGCGTTTGGTTGTTTGGTTGTTCGTTTGTCGTTTCAATGCGGCGGTAGATATCGCCTCTGCATTGCAAAGGGCCCAGGTGGCGAAATTGGTAGACGCAGCAGGTTTAGGTCCTGCCGCCGTAAGGTGTGGAGGTTCGAGTCCTCTCCTGGGCACCAGGTTTTCATACGGTACGATGTGACGATTTTGTTGTGTAAAATGTAATGTTGAGTTGAGAAATGGGCTTTGCGGGGCTTTGCGGCTTCACCTGTTGCCGCCCGCTGCGCCTGCTGCATTTAGGTTTAGGCGCTTCCCCCGTATTTGCTGAATCTTTCTCTACCGCGAATTTCGATGACTGAGCAATGGCGTGGATGCCGTTGTCTTTTTTCTTTCTTCTTTTCAGCCAGCAATCAGGATCAGGAACATGCAGACCAATCAGGAAATCAGTACGGCCGCCCCGCAGGCCAATCCCATTGTGAATCCCCTGGAGCGCCGCGTCGACTTGACGGTGGCACTCGACACGATTGAGAAGGACGTTGAGCAGCGCCTCAAGCACATGTCGCGCACGGTCAAGATGCCGGGTTTCCGCCCGGGTAAGGTTCCGATGAGGATGGTGACCCAGCAGTACGGTCCGCAGGCACGTTCTGAGGCGATCGGTGCTGCTGTGGAAAAAACCTTTGGTGATTCCGTGCGTGAGCAGAAGCTGCGCATCGCCGGTTATCCGCGCTTCGAGCCGAAGGACGGCAGCGACGCGACGCAGATTAGTTTCTCCGCAATATTCGAGGTTTACCCAGAAATCAAGCTGGCGGATGTGGCTACCCAGGAGATCGAAAAGTCGGCACTGACCGTCGGTGAAGCGGAAGTCGATCAGACGCTTGAGGTTCTGCGCAAGCAGCGCACGACCTATGTTGAGGTGCAGCGCGCTGCCGCCGATGGTGACCGTCTGGTGATCGATTTCATCGGTCGTCGTGATGGTGAGCCGTTCCAGGGTGGTCAGGCTAATGATTTCACGATGCTCGTGGGTGGTGGCCAGATGCTGCCGGACTTCGAGAAGGCTGTTCTGGGCATGTCGGCCGGCGAGACCCGGACTTTTGACCTGACTTTTCCTGAGGGTTATCAGGCCAAGGATCTGGCTGGTCAGACGGTGCAGTTCGAGCTGACGGTGAAGCGTGTCGATGGCCCGCAACTGCCGGCGCTCGACGCCGATTTTGCGAAGTCGCTGGGTATCGATGGTGGCGATCTGGTGAAGATGCGCGCGGAGGTGAAGGAGAATCTCGAGCGTGAAGTGAAGCGCCGTCTTAAGTCCCTCATCAAGAATCAGGCGATGGATGCGCTGCTCAAGGCCAACCCGATTGATGCACCGTATGCGCTGGTTCGCGCTGAGTCGCAGCAGATGGCAGAAGCCGCTGTGCGTGATATTCAGTCGCGTGGCATGTCGATTGAGAACTTCCCGGTTGAGCCGTCGTGGTTTACGGAACAGGCCGTCCGCCGCGTGAGTCTCGGCTTGATCATCGCCGAACTGGTCAAGGAAAAGCAGCTGTTCGCCAAGCCGGAGCAGGTGCGTACCGTGATTGAGGAGTTCGCCGAGACTTACGAAGATCCGTCCGAAGTGGTCCGCTGGTACTATTCACAGCCGCAGCGCATGGCCGAGGCGGAGTCGCTGGTTCTGGAAAATAACGTGGTGGAATGGATCCTGGCGAATGCCAAGGTAACCGAGAAGCCGGTGAGCTTTGAAGAGCTGATGGAAACCAAATCATGATGATGCCGACCGGGCAGGGCAATCGTGGCAGCGAGTGGGAGCCGAGCATGCTCGGCTTGGTGCCAATGGTTATCGAGACCAGTGGCCGTGGCGAGCGTGCGTATGACATCTATTCGCGGCTGCTGCGCGAGCGCGTGGTGTTCCTGGTCGGTCCGGTGAATGATGTGACGGCGAATCTGGTCGTCGCCCAGTTGCTGTTCCTCGAGTCTGAAAATCCGGACAAGGATATTCATCTCTATATCAACTCACCGGGTGGCTCAGTGACGGCTGGCATGGCGATCTATGACACCATGCAGTTCATCAAGCAGGATGTGTCGACGCTGTGTATCGGTCAGGCGGCTAGTATGGGTGCCTTCCTGCTGACAGCGGGTGCGAAGGGTAAGCGTTATTGCCTGCCCAATTCGCGCGTCATGATCCATCAGCCGATGGGTGGCTTTCAGGGGCAGGCTTCAGACATCGAGATTCATGCCAAGGAAATTCTCTATCTGAAGCAGAAGCTGAACCAGATGATGGCGACGCATACCGGTCAGAAGATCGAGCGCATTGAGCGTGATACGGATCGTGACAACTTCCTCTCAGCACCCGAGGCCGTCGAGTACGGCATCGTCGATCAAGTGCTTGAAGCACGGACGGGCGAGGTGGGTGCAGGTGCAGGTAAATCTGGCAAGGATGCCAAGTAATCGGCTAGAGTAGAAAAGTACCGTTGCGGGATCCACGGGTTCCGTTACGGTTCAATTCGCACTGCCACGGAGAATTGCGGAGAACTGTTATGACCGAAAAGAAATCGGGCCCGGAAAAGCTGCTCTATTGCTCCTTCTGTGGGAAGAGCCAGCATGAGGTCAAGAAGCTCATTGCCGGCCCTTCCGTGTTCATCTGCGACGAGTGTATCGATCTGTGTAACGACATCGTTCGCGACGAAGTGGCGAGCGAGCTCGGCGAGGGCAAGGACAAATCGGAACTGCCGACGCCCAAGGAAATCTGTGGCATCCTCGACCAGTATGTGATCGGTCAGGAAGCTGCCAAGCGCGTGCTGGCCGTAGCGGTGTACAACCATTACAAACGCTTGCAGCATCTTTCGGGCAGCGATACTGCCGATGGTGTCGAGCTGTCCAAGAGCAATATCCTGCTGATCGGCCCGACGGGTTCGGGCAAGACACTGCTCGCACAGACGCTGGCACGTTTGCTCAATGTGCCCTTCGTGATGGCCGATGCGACGACTCTAACCGAGGCGGGTTACGTTGGCGAGGATGTCGAGAACATCATCCAGAAGCTGCTGCAGAAATGTGAGTATGACACTGACAAGGCGCAGCGAGGTATTGTCTACATTGATGAGATCGACAAGATCTCGCGCAAGTCTGATAACCCGTCGATTACCCGCGATGTTTCGGGCGAGGGCGTGCAACAGGCGCTGCTCAAGCTGATCGAAGGCACGACCGCTTCAGTGCCACCGCAGGGCGGGCGCAAGCATCCGAATCAGGATTTCGTTCAGGTCGATACGACCAACATTCTGTTTATCTGTGGCGGGGCCTTTGATGGCCTCGACAAGGTGATTCGCAATCGTTCCGAGAAGAGCGGTATCGGTTTCGGTGCCGAGGTGAAGAGCCGCGATACCGGAAATGTCTCTGAAACATTGCAACAGATTGAGCCGGAAGACCTGATCAAGTTCGGTTTGATCCCTGAGTTCGTCGGTCGTCTGCCGGTTGTCGCAACGCTCAGGGAGCTTGATGATGTGGCATTGATCGAGATCCTCATCGCGCCGAAGAACGCCCTGGTCAAGCAGTATCAGAAGCTGTTTCAGATGGAAGGTGTTGAACTTGAGGTTCGCCCCAATGCACTGCAGGCGATCGCGCGCAAGGCAATCAAGCGCAAGGCCGGCGCGCGCGGTCTGCGTTCCATTCTCGAGAACGTACTGCTCGATACGATGTATGAGTTGCCAGGCATGGAGAACGTGACCAAGGTCGTCATCGACGAGGCCATGGTGGACAACGGTACTCCCGCTATCCTCATCTACGCCGATCAACCGGCTGGCAAGGTCGCCAGCTGAGGTTTGATTGAGTTTTGCCGAGCCTTGAGCACCTCGCGGGGCTGGAGGTTCGGGATACAGGTTTCAGTGGTATTCCGCAGGTTTTCTGAATTCTGTGGAATGCCCTTAAGTCTGCACTTCTGATCAAATATTTCTTCCTTGGCAAGCGGGTCCGTTTCGGACTCGTTTTGTACTCATTTCGTACATTTAAGCGCCCTCATCTTCCACTCGTGTCTTGCTTCCCATGCCAGACCGGATGGTCTAGACTCGTTGCTTGGGCCCGCCGCCTTGCCTTACTTTGGCGCTTGCTTGAAATTCTGCGGTTCACCCCAAACTAGGCAACAGTTGCACTCATTAAAAGGATAACGCCATGACGAGCGAACTGGATCTGCCTCTCGAAGTTCTTGAATTACCGCTGTTGCCTTTGCGCGATGTGGTCGTCTTCCCTCATATGGTGATCCCGTTGTTCGTCGGTCGCCCGAAGTCGATCAAGGCGCTTGACGTGGCAATGGAGTCGGGTAAGGGCATTCTGCTGGTCGCGCAGAAGTCGGCTGCCAAGGATGAGCCGGATGCGGACGATATGTATCGTATCGGTTGTGTCGCCAACATTTTGCAAATGCTCAAGCTGCCGGACGGCACCGTTAAGGTTCTGGTCGAGGGTGTACAGCGTGCGCGCGTCGAACGCATCGAGGACCGTCAGGAATTGTTCGTCGCCGAAGTCGTGCCGCTGGCGGCTGACGATGGCGACAACAATGAAGTCGAGGCGATGCGCCGTGCAATCCTTGCGCAGTTCGATCAATACATTAAGCTCAACAAAAAGATTCCGCCGGAGATCCTGACTTCCCTTTCGGGGATCGAGGAGGCCGGCCGTCTCGCCGATACCATCGCTGCGCACCTGCCGCTCAAGCTTGAGCAGAAGCAGGAAGTGCTGGAGATCTTTGATGTGTCGGTGCGTCTCGAAAAATTGCTTTCGCAGCTTGAGTCCGAGCTCGACATTCTTCAGGTTGAGAAGCGTATCCGCGGTCGCGTCAAGCGCCAGATGGAGAAGAGCCAGCGCGAGTACTACTTGAACGAGCAGGTCAAAGCCATCCAGAAGGAACTCGGCGAGGGCGAGGAAGGTGCCGAACTTGATGAGATGGAAAAGAAGATCAAGGAAGCCGGCATGCCCAAGGAGGCCTTGGCAAAGGCTCAGGGCGAAATGAAGAAGCTCAAGCTGATGTCGCCGATGTCAGCCGAGGCGACCGTCGTGCGTAACTACATTGAAACGCTGGTGGGGCTGCCATGGAAGAAGAAGAGCCGCACTGACAAGGATCTGGTGACCGCAGTTAAGGTGCTCGACAAGGATCATTACGGTCTCGACAAGGTCAAGGAGCGCATCGTCGAATATCTTGCCGTGCAGCAGCGTGTCGACAAGCTCAAGGCGCCGATCCTCTGCCTCGTTGGCCCTCCGGGTGTTGGCAAGACTTCCTTGGGTCAGTCGATTGCCAAGGCGACTAATCGCAAGTTCGTGCGTATGTCGCTCGGCGGTGTGCGAGACGAGTCGGAAATTCGCGGTCACCGTCGTACCTACATTGGCTCGATGCCGGGCAAGATTCTGCAGAATATGGCCAAGGTTGGCGTGCGTAATCCGTTGTTCCTGCTCGACGAAGTCGACAAGATGGGGCAGGATTTCCGTGGCGACCCGAGCGCGGCGCTGCTTGAAGTGCTCGATCCGGAACAGAATTCAACCTTCGTCGATCACTATGTCGAGGTCGAGTACGATCTCTCGGATGTCATGTTTGTGGCGACCGCCAACACGTTGAACATTCCGGCACCGCTGCTCGACCGGATGGAAGTAATCCGCCTGTCGGGTTACACGGAGGATGAGAAGGTCAATATCGCCATTCGTTACCTGCTGCCTAAACAGCTCAAGGCCAATGGCATCAAGCGCGATGAGTTGACGGTGACCGATGATGCCTTGCGTGACATCGTTCGGTACTACACCCGCGAAGCGGGCGTGCGCTCGCTGGAACGCGATATCTCGAAAATCTGTCGCAAGGTGGTCAAGGCGCTGGTGCTGCGTCAGCGCAAAACCCGAGTCATTGTCAATGCGAAGAACCTCGACAAGTACCTGGGGGTTCGCCGTTATTCCTTTGGCATCGCCGAGAAAGGGAACCAGGTTGGTCAGGTCACGGGTCTCGCCTGGACCGAGGTGGGCGGCGAGTTGCTGACTATTGAGGCCGTCGTCGTACCCGGCAAGGGCAAGACCATGACGACCGGCAAGCTTGGCGAGGTCATGCAGGAGTCGATTCAGGCAGCGCTGACGGTGGTTCGCAAGCGCAGCAAGCAGTTCGGCATCGCTGAGGACTTCTACCAGAAGAGCGATCTGCACATTCACCTGCCGGAAGGGGCAACGCCCAAGGACGGGCCTTCCGCCGGTGCCGCTATCGCTACGGCGCTGGTGTCTGTACTGACGGGTATTCCGGTGCGCGCAGATGTCGCGATGACGGGCGAGATTACGCTGCGTGGCGAAATTCTGCCGATTGGTGGCCTCAAGGAGAAACTGCTCGCTGCCGTACGTGGTGGTATCCGCACGGCGCTGATTCCTGAGGAAAACGTCAAGGACCTCGCGGAGATCCAGGAGTCGATCAAGAATCGTATCGAGATCTTGCCCGTACGCTGGATTGACAAGGTTCTCGAGCTCGCCCTCGAGCGCATGCCCGAGGCGTCGGTGGACGCACCGACAGCGCCGGCTGCGGCTGTCGATACGCCTCCGATCGCTGCGGGTGGCGACGCGGCCGGTGGTGGCCTGGTTACGCACTGAACGTCGTAGACGTATTTTGGCGCACCCGATACAGCACTTTGTTTGCTGTACTGGGTGCGCTTTTTGTTTGAGGCTTAAAGAGCTTTTGCGCTAGTAGCGCTTTTTGGCATATCCTTTTGCGGGTTGCTGTGAAGCATGCGCAGTGTTTGTGATTCGGTGCGGAGCGTGCGGCCGGCGTGCAGTGCAGGGCATCCAAAAAAAGATAACAAATAGACAAGAGGAGACGCAGGTGAATAAATCCGAATTAATTGACGCGATCGCTAAGTCGGCGGATATTTCCAAAGCTTCGGCGGGCCGCGCTCTTGATGCAGCCCTCGGGGCCATCAAGGGCTCTCTGAAGAAGGGTCAGGGAGTCACGCTGGTTGGTTTTGGCTCGTTCTATGCAGGCAAACGTGCCGCACGTAGTGGCCGTAATCCGCGTACTGGCGCTGCGATTCAGATCAAGGCCGCGAAGGTGCCGAAGTTTCGCGCTGGCAAGGCACTGAAGGATGCGTTAAACTAATAGCCTTAGGGCGCTTAGCTCAGTTGGTAGAGCGTCTGCCTTACACGCAGAATGTCGGCGGTTCGAGCCCGTCAGCGCCCACCAGAATCCGGTGAAGGGGATTCTGACTCATCCGCCCCGAACCTTGAAACCCCGCGCAGAAACAAACTCCGTGGGGTTTTTAACGCCCGGCGCATTCGAAGAATGCGCTTACTTGATTGCGGCTTTCTCTGGTCGGCAACTATGATCGGGCGCTGATCACTACTATCTCCGCATGCCCAAGTTGGGAACAATGCGATTTGCTCGGGTGCGCTGCACTGATAACATCCCCTTAATTACGGCAACGGTTTTTCATCGTCCGCAGGTTTGTTTTCTATGGTAAAAAAAATGGAAAAAACTCAAGGAATTAGACGCTATCGCGCGCTTTTGTTGGCGGTTCTCGGGGCGTCGGTTGTGGTCACGACGGCTTGTTCCAACGCAAAAGGCACTGATCTGGCACCGCGCGAAGATATCTTGAAATCGCTGCGGGCCGATGGCTTTCTGTTTAATAAGCACGTGATTTCTACTCTTTATGGAGAGAACCAAAATCAGGTGGTCGTGACTGGGCAGCTCGCACAAAAGACCCCGGATAATACGCATGTGGCCAATGGCTTGAAAGTGACTCAGCTCCGGAAGCTCGTCGTCGAGAACGTGAATGGTGCGTGGAAGGTGATTTCGACCTCGCCGGTTGAGCGTGAACAACTTTCATCGCGCCAGCGCTGGTGAGATCACTGGCTGTTTTTCGTGTGCTCCCTTTTCGTGGCAGCATGATTGATAACTTTGAAAAATTGATTGGTTATTATGCGCTCTGAGTTTTCTACGTTAAATCCGACATACGGATACTCGCTGGAGGATGCCGAAAGAGGAAAGTGGGCGTTCTACCTTGCATTGCTCGGGGCACTGGGTATCCCCCTTTGCCTGTTTGGTTGCCGCCTGATGTTTGGTCCGGAGCAGATGCAGGTTTGGTGGAACTCGGCAAAGATTGCCCCGCTGGCTCAGCCGCAGGTCCTAGCAGGCATTTGGATGACGCTTGTAGGCGTCGGGCTGGTCATTTGGCATTCGTGTGTGGTCAAGGGATGGGTTCGCACCATCCTGTGTATCGCCGCTGGCTTTTTGATTGCGTGGTTTTATGAGTACCTGGGAACGAATTTCGAGGGTGGTGGTGTCTTTGGGCCTTATCACTATAGCGACACCTTGCTCGGTGGGCACTTTTTGGGCGTTCCTGCGGTCATTGCCCTCGGCTGGGAGGCGTTTGCCTATCCGGCCTTCTATCTGGTTCTGTATCTCCTGCCCAGTGAGCAGTTGGGTGAAGAGGTCTCTTGGTCCAAAAGGTTGACAAATACCGCCCTGATTTCGACGCTCGGTGGCCTGTTTTGCGTTGTTCTGGATTTCATCGTTGATCCCATTTCAGTGGAAGCCGGCAACTTTACCTGGCATGTGAATGGCGGCGTTTATCCCTGGCTTGAAGGGAGCGGCGAGCCCATCACGAACTTCCTGGGCTGGTGGGTCTGTGGGTTCACGATGATGTTCGTCTGGTGCTTCATCCTTCAGACGACACCGTCGAAGCGGCACGTTCGTTCGAAATACCTGGATATTTACATCCCGCTGGCGATGTATGCGACCTGGTTCACCAATTACATGTCGCAGGAACTGCTCATGCAGCAGCGTGATGATGTCATCATGTTTGGGCTGTTCGGTCCGGGAGGGGTGATTCTCATCCTCTTCGTAAAGATCTTCCTCGAAAGGCAGGGTTATCAACCGAATCCGGTCGGGCATGAAATGTCGAAGGAAGCATTACGAAAGCGCATCGCTTAGCGCGCGCATAGCATTTAGTTGCCAGCATCATGCGTGATTCCGTCAGTAAGCATTAGTCAGACGGAGATATTCGAGATTCAAACCCGCCTGGCTCTGTCTGGCGGGTTTTTTTCTTCGTCTGATTGAGGCCGCTCTTCACCAGAGGTGTCTGTCAGTAGGGACGTGTTAGCAAACGACAAATTTTGTCCAAACTTCAGATGCTTGGTGCCATGGGAATGACGATGCGGGCCACGAGTCCACCGCCGTCGCGTGGCAGGAGTTCCAACGCGCCGTCATGGTTGCGTGCAATTCGCTCGACGATGGCCAAGCCTAGGCCCGCGCCACTCACGTTACTACGCGCCGCTTCGAGGCGCGTGAAGGGTTGTTTAATGCGTTCCGCGTCTTCTACCGGAATGCCGGGGCCACGGTCAGCAACTTCAATGACGATTTTCTTTTTTTCCCGGTGCAGTGCCAGCCGCAGACCATCCTTCCCTGCATAGCGCACGGCGTTGTCAATTAGATTGCTGATAGCGCGGCGCAGGGCGTGCTGGCGCACGTGGATCTGCGGTAGAACATCGATCGCAGTTTCGAGTTCTATGGAGCGGCGCGCGTATTGTGTGACGATGCTGTGGAGCAAGGCAGCAAGATCCGTTTCCTGTAAGGCCTCGCCACCGGTTTCACGAGCAAAATCGAGAAATTGGTTGATGGTCTGATCCATCTCCTCGACATCGGCGATCATGCCGTCACGCATCATCTGGTTCGTGGCGTCCGTCGATTCGGGTGACGTTAACTCGATACCCATCCGTAGTCGCGTCAGTGGTGTACGCAGGTCGTGCGAAACGCCGGCGAGAATTAGCGCACGGTCGCTGTCTAGGCGCGCCAGGTCGGTGGTCATCTTGTTGAAAGCGTGCGCCACTGCGATGATTTCACGAGGACCCTTCTCGGCGATGGGGGCGGGCTGGTGTCCGCGACCGATCTCGCTGGCGGCATGTGCAAGAGCACGGAGTGGCCGGGTGATGCGAAACACGATCAGATAGGTTCCACACAGCGAGAGCAACAATGCGGCCAAACCCCACCCCAGCCACTGACGGTGCAAGACGTGCTCGATACGTTCCCGCGGTAGCGCGACCCAGTATTCGCTTTCATCGAGGTCGTTAATACTGAAACTGATGAAAACGGCACGTTCACCGTTGCGCTGGAGTGTCATTCGGGTCTGCGGGCCGAGTTCCTTGCGCAACAGGGTGGCGACGCTGTGCAGCATCGGTGCGTCGTCGAGTGGGGCGATGGTCTCGTTGCTTTCAACCGCATAAATGTGAATGCCCTCACGGTCGGAAAGATCACGCAGCAGGGCGCGGCGCTTTTCGGGTGCTGCACTGATGATTGCACTGCGCGTCAGGTTGACCACGCTGACGATCAACTGCGCCATCTGCCGGGCGCGGGGTTCTTCCTGATAAATGCGGAAGAGGGCAAACCATGCCAGAACCGAAAGCAGCATCAGCAGAGCGACTAACAGAAAGGTGCGCCAGAGCAGGCTTTGTGGCAAAACCCTCATCGCCTTTGCATCATGCCTGCTTGATGCCGTCGGGGACAAACACGTAACCGAAACCCCAGACCGTCTGGATGTAGCGCGGCTTGGCCGGGTCTTTTTCAACCAGCTTGCGCAGGCGCGAAATTTGTACGTCGATCGAGCGGTCGAAGACGTCGTATTCGCGACCGCGTGCGAGTTCCATCAACTTGTCACGCGATAGCGGTTGGCGCGGGTGTTGCACCAGAACTTTGAGAACCGCAAATTCACCGGTGGTGAGCTGGCTTGAGTCATCGGATTCGGCTGATCCACCGCAGCTGCGCGTTAGTTCACGTGTAGCGAGATTCAGCGTCATCTTACCGAAACTGACGGTTTCCTCCTCGGCGGCTGGTGCACCCGGCGGCGCGGCAGCCGCGCGCCGGCGAAGAACGGCGTGGATACGTGCGACTAGTTCGCGCGGGTTGAATGGCTTGGGCAGATAATCGTCAGCCCCCATTTCGAGGCCGACGATACGATCAATTTCGTCACCCTTGGCGGTTAGCATGATGATCGCAATGTCATTTTTTGCGCCGCGCAGGCGACGGCAAATGGACAGACCGTCTTCGCCCGGCAGCATCAGGTCGAGAACCAGCAGATCGTAGAGCTCGCGGTTCAGAGCCTTGTCCATGTCTGCGGCATTTTCGACTGACTTGACTGCGAAACCCTGGTCGATCAGGTAGCGGTTGAGGAGTTCGCGCAGTCGCAGGTCGTCGTCGACGACAAGAATTTTTGGTTTATCGTTCATGGGCGGTAATGCTAGCAGCCCGCTGGCCTTTCCGCGCACCCGCGAAAAAATCACGGGTAAGGTGATGTTACGTATCTGTCAGTCGATTACGAATTGTTACAATCGACAGGCGGGGACTAACAAATGAGTTACATGTTGCCGCCAGTATCGTAGCCTACCTTAGTTGGACACGTTCGGAATCTCCTTATTGATTCATCTCCATGAAGCTCATTCCTTTCCTACAATCGTTGCTTGGCCTGATTGCCGCTTCGAGTCTGGCCTCCTCGTCGTTTGCCGAGCCGCTGGGGTCTCGTGGCGGACAGGAGTCTCTTGAGCGTGGTGCTGACGCCCGCGGGGCATTCGCTGTGCGGCAGCCCGGGAGCAATGAGCGTGCTCACGGGGCTGCAGGTGGGTGTGGCGACTGCACTCGGCCGCCACCACGTGAGCGTATGACATCAGAGGAGCGTCGCCAGTTGCGCCACGATATCAATGAGGCGGGGCGCGATCTTTACCGGCGGCATGATTTGGGTGGACATCCGTAAAGGTTGTCAGCGTGTTTCTTCCAGTCGGCGAGTTGCTAAACGGTAATGTCGTAAACTCGTTAAGTTGTCACTGCGCTGCAGTGTTGATGGGCTGCGCCAAACAGCACGTTGCGAGCAGGGGGCATTCGCTGCTATCTTGTCGAACTCGTCGAAGCCAGTAATGTAATGATGGCTTGGCTATCGTGCAGTGTGATGACAAGGAAAGGCTGGATGGATTTGCGGGGTGAAATTGCGCCGGATGGCGTCGCGATTGAAATTTTGAGAGACATCGGATTGCGCAAACTGGCATTTTTTGTGGTGCTGGGGGTGCTTTCATCGGCAATGCTGTCGGTGGCACATGCCGAGGGAACCCGAGGTGCGTTGGAATCGCGCAGCGTGGCTGGCACTGCTGGTAATACCCTCGTCAATGTTCCGCCGCTCATCGATAGTGGCGTTGCAGTTGAGCCGATCTCCGCACGACCGAAAACGCCACCTTTGATGCTGCTTTATAACCCGATGCGGGCGAGCGAGCTTCCCATTTTCAGCGGCTCTGCACAACGCTTCATCCAGTTGGCGCGCCCCTTGCGGCCAAAGTTCAATGCAATGCCTTCGCGTGAAAAGGTTCAGTTCCTCGAACGCTATGTTTTCGCCATGTGCAATTCACATCTGGTGAATGGCATGGATATTGTCTTCAAGATGGAAACCGGGACCGAGAATTTTTGTGGTTACTCGCCGGGCATGTTGAGTTGCTTTGCCGCAGACAAATGCGATGAGGCGACCTATGACAACGCAGTCAAGTACATCAAGGGTTCCCTCGCGAAATTTGACAGATTCGTCAAATGGTCCGATCGGCGCAAATGGCAATATCGCGGTGATGCCCTCCGGGTGGGCTTCTACACGCGGAATACGCTAACCAAAAGTGGCATGATCTGCACGACGTTGAAGCTCGTCAACGACAATGATGAGCCGGCTATCGTGCGCATGCGTGCCAGTCTGCGCAGTGCCGACGGACGTCTGCAGACAGTTTTTTCGCGACCTTATTACGTCGGGCCAAACGCATCCTTGCCCAACCTTAGTGACGAAAATCTCTTCAGTAAGGACACCGAGGTGCGTATGCGCAAGCTGACGGCGGATGCCCAGGCAGTGGCGAAGCGGGCTGCTATCCTTGATATCCAATCTTATACCGGTACCCACGAGCGTTGGAATTGTTTCCCGTCTCCAAAACCGGATGCCCCACAGGCCGAATTCCAGCAGGTGTTCATCGAGTTTCCAAAGTGATTCGAAGCTTTCGGCAGCTCGGGTAAAATCACGCTGTGAACCTGCTCGCCCTCGAAACCTCTACCCATCATCTTTCTGTCGCGCTCTGGCGGGACGGCGTCTGCTTCGGCCGCGGTGAGGAAATCGCCAATGGCGGTTCCGAGCGCCTGCTGCCTTGGGTACGCGAGCTGCTCAACGAAGCAAATATGACGTTTGGCGAACTTGACGGTATTGCCTTTGGTGCCGGCCCGGGCAGTTTCACAGGCTTGCGTTTGGCTTGTGGTGTGGCGCAGGGCTTGGCGTGTGGGCTTGACCTTCCCGTCGTCGGCGTGTCCACACTCGAGGCGCTTGCGTTCGCCGCGCTGCAGCAGTCCTCCGGCGCTAAGCGTGTGCTGGCGTGCCTCGATGCGCGCATGAGTGAGGTCTATTGCGGTTTTTATCATTTGCGTGACGGCATTCCTGAGGTCGTTCAGGCGCCCTTTGTGGCGCCGCCGGAGCAGGTGCCCGCGTTTGCTGCGGAGACCTTGATAATGGGCGACTGGATCGGGTGCGGAGATGGCTTTACGGTGTATCCCGATCTGCTGGCCGATCGACTGACGCAGCGCATCGCCGGAGTCCGTCCCTCGGCTAGCGTCATTGCGCACCTTGCAGCACCTCGACTGGCCCGTGGCGAGGGTGTCGATGCAGCACTGGCGACGCCACTCTACGTGCGTAACAAGGTGGCGCTGACCACGGCCGAGCGTTTGGCGTGTGGCGGTGTCAGGTGATGCAGGCTAGGAAGACCGATCGGTGAGTGCCGTAGCGATTTCGCCCCGTGTGGATGTCGAGTTCGTGCGGATGAACGATGCCGATCTCGATGCCGTCGTCGCCATCGAACAGCGCATTCATGCCTTTCCATGGACTCGCGGTAATTTTACGGATTGTCTTAAGTCGGGATATGCGGCTTGGCTGCTATGGGTGAGAGGTGAACTTGCGGGGTATGCCATCGTCACGATGGCGCTTGATGAGGTGCAACTTTTGAATATTGGTATCGCCACGCCTTTGCAGCGGGCAGGTTATGGCGGCCACTTCATGAGTTTTCTGTTTGATGAGGCCTATCGCGCCGGAGCACTGCGCATGTTTCTGGAAGTGCGTGAATCGAATGTGGCGGGACGTGCGCTGTATCAGCGTTGCGGTTTCGTGCAGGTCGGCGAGCGCCGCAATTATTATCCGACCCGCGAGGGCCGTGAGGCCGCGTTAGTGCTGGCCAAGGACTTTCAGGCATGAAAAATTCATCTAGTTCGATCAAGCGACGCGAGGGAATGTTGCGTGAAATGGGGCTTGCGCCGTTATGGAAGCTGCGCCAGCCCTTGGCAGCCGATGAGCCCGTTGTTGCCTCCTCACTCGATACAGCGTCGGCTACCAGGCCACCGGTAGTTTCATCCAGTGGAGAAGACGTCGTTCCGGCTTCGGTTGAGGTCATTGCCGCATCATCATCACTTTCTGCGGTGGTAGCGCCCGTGGGCAACAGTGAGCGCGCTAATGCCATTGCTGCGATGGACTGGCGGCAGTTGCAGGCCAGCGTTGCTGAATGCACCGCCTGTGCGCTCTGTCGTGAGCGCAAGCAGGCTGTGCTCGGCGTTGGTGACGAATCAGCAGACTGGCTATTCGTGGGGGAAGCGCCGGGTGCCGAGGAGGATGAGCGTGGCGAGCCCTTTGTCGGTCAGGCGGGTCAGTTGCTCGATGCCATGCTTGCGGCAATCGGATTGGAACGCGGCAACGACGTGTATATCGCCAATGCGGTCAAGTGTCGCCCACCGGATAATCACTCGCCGACGGCTGAGGAGATGGCCGCCTGCCGGCCTTATCTGGAGCGGCAGGTCGCACTGCTCAAGCCAAGGCTGATTGTTGCTTTGGGCCGTCCGGCGACACAGACGTTGCTGCAGGAGGAAATCAAGATTTCCGCAGTGCGTGGCCAACTGCTCAAGTTCCGCGATACTCCGCTGGTCGTCACTTACCACCCGGCGTATCTGCTACGTAAGCCAAGCGACAAGGCTAAGGCTTGGGAGGATCTGTGTCTCGCGCGGCGCACCATGACTAATCTGAAATAACCCCTACTTAAACTACTCAGTAGGCATGTCCTCTTCTGTTACGATTTCCATCGTCACCAATTCGATGATCACGGTTGCAAAAGCCGTCGGTTGGGCGATGACCGGTTCGCCGACGCTGTTCGCCGAGATGGTCCATTCGATTGCCGACGTTGGTAACCAGGTATTACTCAAGCTCGGTGAAGTACGCGCCAATGGTGCAGCCAGCGAACAACACCCCTTCGGACGTGGTCAGGAGCGCTATTTCTGGGCGCTCGTATCGGCTGTTTCAGTATTTTTTCTCGGCTGCGGAGTGACCATCTATCACGGCATCCATTCACTGCTGGTGCCGGGAGAGATTGCTCCATTTACCACGCTGCCGCTCGGTCTGTTGCTGTTTTCGCTGGCGCTGGAAAGCTTCACCTTCGTCACGGCATGGAAAGAGATCGGCGGCTGGCGTGGCCTGAAGGAGAACCGCTCGAATACCGCAGTGCTGGCGGTGCTGCTCGAAGATGCTGTGGCGCTGCTGGGCATAGGGCTGACGCTGCTGGTGGCCGGTTTGTCGCTTGCCTATGGGTCGATGCCGGTGCTCGATGCATCAATCTCCATCGTTGTTGGCCTGATCCTCGGCGGTATGGCGATGTTTCTTGCCAACTTGAATCGGCGCTTGCTGATTGACGTGGCCGACATCGATCTGAATCACGCTCTGACCGAAAGGCTGCAAAAGGAAGCTGGAGTGACGGACTCGGGCTCGGTGTCAGTATCCTCGCTGATCGTTGACGAGGGCCACTATGTGGTCTTCGTGCGCATCAAGAGAGGAGGAGATATGAACGGTGAGACCAGCCGCCAGCTTGGCAATGAGTTGAAGCGGCATGCCGCGACGCTTAATAAGCGTGTCGACGCGGTTTACTGGAAATTTCCCGCGGCTTGAGTCCAGGTATCAATAGCTGCCCGGCTGGGCACTATTGACGAATTTGGTGTATTCACCGAGGAAGGTTAGTTTGGCCGTGCCGGTCGGGCCGTTACGGTGCTTGCCGATAATGACTTCTGCGATGCCCTTGTCTTGGGTGTCGGGTTTGTAGTACTCCTCGCGGTACATCATCATGATGATGTCGGCATCCTGCTCGATAGCCCCCGATTCGCGCAGATCGCTCATCAATGGGCGCTTGTCGGTGCGTTCCTCAACCTTACGAGACAACTGTGAAAGGGCGATAATTGGCACTTTCAATTCCTTGGCGAGCGACTTGATCGAGCGCGAGATTTCCGAGATTTCTGTGGCGCGATTTTCACCGTCCTTGCTCGATGTCATCAGCTGCAGGTAGTCAATTACGATCAGGCCCAGTTTGCCCCCAAATTGGCGCGCAAGGCGACGCGCGCGGGCACGCAAGTCGGTCGCGGTGATGGAGCCGGTTTCGTCAATGTGAATTGGGGCGCTGTGTAACTTGCCCAATGCCACAGTCATCTTGTCCCATTCGTCGTCGTTAAGGCGCCCCGTACGTATGCGGTGGGCGTCGAGGCGGCCAACCGACGAAAGAAAGCGCATCGCCAGTTGCGGTCCGGACATTTCCAGACTGAATATCGCCACCGGCAGGCCCAGTTCGACGCCGACGTGCTCGGCAATGTTCAGAGCGAAAGCGGTTTTGCCCATCGACGGGCGGCCGGCAACGACGATCATGTCACCCGGCTGTAATCCTGATGTCATGACATCAAGGTCGGTGAAGCCGGTTGGCACACCGGTGATCTCAGAGGGGTTCTCCTGATCGTAGAGTTCCTGGATGCGCTCAACCACCTGGCCGAGCAGGGGCTGGATGGCGACGAAGCCTTGGCTGGTTTTAGCGCCTGATTCGGCAATTTCGAAGACGCGCTGTTCGGCCAAGTCAAGTAACTGCTTGACGTCTTTTCCTGCAGGGTTCAGCGCGCTGGCAGCGATTTCGTCGCCAACCGTGACAAGGCGGCGCAGAACTGCGCGTTCATGGACGATTTCCGCATAACGGCGGATGTTTGCGGCCGAGGGCGTGTTGTTGGCGATTTCACCCAGATAGGCGAGGCCGCCCGCCTGTTCGACTTCGTTGTGCTGCTCGATTGACTCAAATACGGTGACGACGTCGGCGGGCTTGCCTTGTTCGACGAGACCTTTGATACGGCGGAAGATGCGGCGATGATCGTCACGGTAGAAGTCGGCATCACTGACGATGTCGGCGATGCGATCCCAGGCGGAATTCTCCAGCAGAAGGCCACCAATCAGCGATTGCTCAGCTTCGACGGAGTGAGGTGGCAGCTTGAGGCTATTGACTTGCGGATCGTCGGGGCGGGGGCTATTCCGATTGCCCTGAAAGCTACGTTCCGTCGTCTGGCCCATGGTCGAATCTCCTGTGTCTCAACGCGTCAGTTTACCCGGATGCGAACGTCGCCGGTGTGGGTAAGTCTGTGGAAATGCTGGTTATAAGCTGGTGGAAAGCTGTGTAGAAGCGTGTATGAATCGAGGCGCGCTTAGGTCAACGAAGAAGGGCCGCTTGCGCGGCCCTTCCGGTGATACTTTGTTGCGGATCAGCTGATCGGCTTAGTGCTCGCCGAGGATGGAAATGGTGATGTTCGCCACCACATCCGTATGCAGACCGACATCAATTTTGGTGTCGCCGACTTGCTTGAGCAGGCTTTGCGGCATACGAATCGCGGACTTCTCGACGTCGAAACCTTGTGCCTTCAGTGCTTCGGCAATATCTGCGCCGGTAACGGAGCCAAAAAGGCGGCCATCAACGCCCGACTTGCGGGTGATTTGCAGCAGCAGACCTTCCAGCTTGATCGCTTTGTCCTGGGCTGCAGCGAGCTTGTCGGCCTGGGCTTTTTCGAGCTCGGCGCGGCGGACTTCGAATGCAGCCATATTTTCCGGCGTGACACGCTTGGCCATGCCTTGCGGGATCAGAAAGTTGCGGGCATAGCCATCTTTGACCTTGACCACATCGCCGAGAACGCCAAGATTAACTACTTTTTCCATCAGAATAACTTGCATGGTCTTTTCTCCGGCTTACTCGTGCAGGTCAGTGTAGGGAAGCAGCGCCAGAAAGCGCGCGCGCTTGATCGCCGTCGACAGCTGACGCTGATAGCCGGCCTTGGTGCCGGTGATGCGTGCCGGCATGATCTTGGCATTTTCGGTGATGAAGTCCTTGAGGATTTCTACATCCTTGTAATCGACTTCAGCAATTTTTTCCGCGGTGAAGCGGCAGAATTTGCGGCGCTTGAAAAGGCTGCGACCCTTGTCGTCCTTGCGCTTAGCACCAGGCTTGCCCTTTGGTTTAAATGCCATTTTGGATTCCTTCCAAAAACTCTATCTCATTCACATGCAGGATCGGGATCCTGCTCTTCAGACTCTTTGCCGCGAGAAAACCGGTCAGCCTTACATTGTCCCCGGGTTTCGCACCGACCATCAATTGTGCGATCGGTCCGAGGGCTACTGCCGGCATTTCGCAATCCACCGCACGTTTGACACCGGCTTCGATCTGCTCCGAGGCATGGACAATCCGGAAATTCATGACCGGAATGCCTGCCGGGGTGTAGCGCAGCGTTGCCAGTTCCAGCACGCTACCAGTGAGAACCGTGCGATTGTCGGCCTTGGACTCAGGCGGCGGTAGCTGCGACAACGGCCGGAGCTTCTGCCTGGACTGCCTGAGCAGCTGTCGGCAGCGACTTGGATTTCTCTTCCTTCATCATCGGTGAAGGCGTCGTGGTGGCATGCTTCGTCTTGACGGTCAGATGACGCAACACAGCATCATTGAACTTGAAGGCGTGCTCGAGTTCGGTCAGCGTTTCAGCGTCGCACTCGATGTTCATGAGCACGTAGTGCGCCTTGTGCACCTTCTGGATCGGGTAGGCCATCTGGCGGCGGCCCCAGTCTTCGAGGCGGTGAATGATGCCGTTACGCGAAGACACGAGGGTCTTGTAGCGGTCGATCATCGCCGGAACCTGTTCACTCTGGTCCGGATGAACGATGAATACAACTTCATAATGTCGCATGCAATCTCCTTTTGGTTATTGAGCCCCCCCGCATGCGGTTCGGGTGGAGCAAGGTGGAAAGAGGCGCAATTCTACTGGAAAACCACTGTGGGAGCAATGCAGCTATTGCTACGGGTGGGTGTCGTGACATCGACACCCGACTGCTTGCTGGCCAGTGACATCCGATTCATAATGCCAAGTAGTCGAACATTTCGCTCGGGCTTTATGCTCGGGCCTGCCTGAACCGAGATGAGTTACCGGGTCATTCCCCTGGTGCAAGCCACCAGTACCGCTGTTGAAGAACGGGTGCATGTCCACGCTGCTGCGGATGCACCGCTCGACCTGAGTGCGCCCGGGCCGGGCGACGTGCGTGGGCGCCATATGCACGACCTGCGTATTTCGGTGACCGACCGTTGTAATTTTCGCTGTGCCTACTGCATGCCGAAGACGGTCTTTGGTCGCGACTATCCCTTCCTGCCGCGCGCTGAAATTCTGACCTTCGACGAGATCGTCCGCGCTGCGCGAATCTTTGCCCGCCTTGGTGTGCGCAAGGTCCGCCTGACCGGTGGTGAGCCGTTGCTGCGCCGGAATATCGAGCATCTGATTGAAATGCTCGCCGAAATTCCTGAATTGGAACTGACGTTGACGACCAATGGTTCGCTGCTGGCGAAGAAGGCTAAGAGCCTGCACGCCGCCGGCCTGCACCGTATCACTGTCAGTCTCGATGCGTTAGATGACGAGACTTTCCGCAAGCTGAATGACGTGGATTTCCCCGTCGCCGATGTGTTGAAGGGTATCGACGCGGCGGCTGAAGCGGGTCTCACGCCGGTAAAAGTGAACATGGTTGTCAAGCGTGGCACCAACGATCACGCCATCTTGCCCATGGCACGGCATTTTCACGGTAGCGGGCACATCCTGCGCTTCATCGAATACATGGACGTCGGTAGCAGCAATGGCTGGAAGCTCGATGAAGTTGTGCCGTCAGCCGAAGTGGTGCGGCGCATCGATGCCGAGATGCCGCTGGTCTGTGACGAACCCAACTATGTGGGTGAGGTCGCTGAGCGCTGGCATTATCGCGATGGTGGCGGTGAGGTCGGCGTGGTCTCCTCGGTGACCCAGGCCTTCTGCGCCACCTGCACCCGCGTTCGCCTGTCCACCGACGGTTCTCTGTACACCTGTTTGTTCGCCCAGAAGGGTCATGACATTCGTGGCATGTTGCGCGGTGGCGCCAGTGACGAGGAAATCATTGCTTCGATGGTCAATATGTGGCGCATGCGCAGTGACAATTATTCGGAGCGCCGTACTGCCAACACGCCGGATCTGAAGAAAATCGAGATGTCGTACATCGGCGGCTAGCCGGTTCTTGTTATCCATTTGCACCAGCCATTGCTAATGCCAACCACATCCGCCATCAGTGGTCTGATCATCGCAGGTGGCCTGGCGCGGCGTATGGGCGGCGTCGACAAGGGTTTGCAATTGCTCGGTGGCAGGCCTCTGCTGGCGCATGTCATCGAGCGCTTCGCACCCCAGGTTGATACGCTGATCATCAATGCCAACCACCAGCCGGAAGCCTATGCGGCATTCGGATGCCCGCTGATCGCGGATGCGCTGACGGGTTATGCCGGGCCACTCGCCGGTCTGCAGGCAGGTCTGCTGGCATGCACGACGCCACTGCTCGCCACGGTGCCCTGCGATTCGCCCTTTTTGCCGCGTGACCTCGTGGCACGGCTGCATGAGGCACTGACGCGTACTGGCGCGCAACTCGCGGTCGCAACAGCGGGTAGCCACCGTCATCATGCCTTCATGCTTTGTCGACGCGAACTGCTGCCCGGCCTGACGGCCTATCTCGAAAGTGGCGGACGCCGGATTGGCCTCTGGTACGAAAGTGTCGATGTGGTTGAGGTGGCGTTCGAGGATGCGGAAGCGTTCGCCAACATCAATACGCTTGAAGAACTGCGAGAATACGAAATTCGCGAAACCCCGGAGAACTCATGAGCTCGCTGTTCGATACGCTGTCCTGTGCCGACGACTATGACCCAAACTCGCTGCCGGTCGAGCGTGCGCGCCAACTGATTCTCTCTCTGGTTGAGCCGGTCGGCGGTTGCGAGCGTGCTTTCATCCGCCTGGCGCTCGATCGCGTGCTGGCCGCTGACGTCATTGCGCCGCTCGACGTGCCGGCACACGACAATTCAGCGATGGACGGTTATGCCGTGCGATACGCCGATCTTGCCGTCGATGGTGAGACTCACCTGAAGATCGTCGGTAGCGCCTTCGCTGGCCATGCCTTTGTTGGCCAGGTCGGTGTGGGCGAGGCTGTACGCATCATGACTGGCGCCGTGGTGCCAGCGGGTGCCGATACCATCGTCATTCAGGAAGTGGTGCGTGTGGAGGGTGACACGCTGGTGGTTCCCCAAGGGCAGCGCTCCGGCCAGAACCTGCGTCGCGCGGGTGAGGATTTGCGCGCTGGCGAGCCGGCACTGAAGGCTGGCAAGCTGTTACGACCCGCCGAGATTGGCCTGCTCGCCTCACTCGGACAGACCGAGGTCACGCTGCACCGGCGCGTGCGGGTGGCGATGTTCTCGACTGGCGACGAGCTGGCTTCACTGGGCAACGTGCTCAAAGAAGGCGAGGTCTATGACAGCAACCGCTACTCGATGTGGGGAATGCTCACCCGGCTGGGTTGCGAGGTGATCGACATGGGCGTCGTGCGCGACGATCCAGCGGCGCTCGAGGCCGCGCTGATCGAGGCTGCAGCCAATGCTGATGCCATTATCAGCAGCGGCGGTGTTTCGGTGGGCGATGCCGACTTTGTGCGTGGCCTGATGGACAAACTGGGCGAAGTGGCCTTCTGGAAGATTGCCATGAAGCCGGGGCGGCCAATGGCTTTCGGCAGGATTCATGACACCTGGTTGTTCGGCTTGCCGGGCAACCCAGTTGCGGTGATGGTGTCTTTCTACCAGTTCGTGCGGCCGGCTCTGCTCAGGATGATGGGCGTGCCTGCACATCTGACTGAATTGCCGACCTTGCGTGTGCCTTGCGGCGAGCCGCTCAGGAAGGGCCGTGGCCGCACCGAATTTCAGCGAGGTACGCTGTATTGCGAAAATGGCGAATGGCGCGTCAAAGCAACCGGTGCGCAAGGCTCGGGCATCCTGCGTTCGATGTCTGAGGCGAACTGCTTCATCATGCTCGAAACGGACCGCAGTGGCGCCGCCATTGGCGAGTTGGTGAGTGTGCAGTTGATGGACGGGCTTGTTTGAGACTTTGAAACTTTGAAACTGTGTGCTCGAATCGCCAGATCGCTGTGAATTACGACAGCTACACATGAACTGCGAATCCATGACCCCACACGCTGCGCTGGCCCAGTCATTTTCCTTGCCTAACGGTACGCTGGTGCGTAACCGCATCTTCAAGTCGGCCATGAGCGAGGCGCTCGCCACTAGTGATGGCGCACCGACGCCCGCTCTGACGCATCTCTACGGCGCCTGGGCCGACGGCGGCGTGGGGCTGTGCGTGACCGGCAACGTGATGATCGACGCGCGGGCACTTGGCGAACCGGGTAACGTGGTGATCGAGGATGAGCGGCACTTCGATGCCTTGTGCGCCTGGGCAGCGGCGGCAACACGTCATGGCACGCAATGCTGGGTGCAGCTCAACCACCCTGGAAAGCAGGCGCCGACGGGGCTTAATCGGGAAAATGTCGCACCGTCGGCAGTGCCATTCCGTGCCGAGATGAAGGCCTTCTTTCCTGCACCCCGCGAATTGCGCGACGATGAGATTCACGAGATCATTGCCCGTTTCGGTCGCGCTGCGGGCATCGTCCGGCGCGCCGGCTTCAGTGGTGTGCAGATCCATGGTGCGCACGGCTATCTGGTCAGCCAGTTTCTTTCCCCACATCACAATCGTCGCGAGGACGCATGGGGCGGCACGCCTGAAAAGCGCCGCCGATTCGTGCTGGCCGTGCTCGCGGCAATGCGTAGCGAAGTCGGCCCGGAGTTTCCGATTGGCATCAAGTTGAACTCGGCCGATTTTCAGCGCGGCGGCTTTACCGAAGAGGAGTCGCTCGACACCATTCGCGCCCTGGCTGAGGCTGGCATTGATCTGGTCGAGATTTCCGGCGGAACCTACGAAGCGCCGGCGATGACTGGCGTGCGGGCAGAGATGTCGAAGTCCAGCACTCTTCAGCGCGAGGCATATTTCCTCGAATTCGCCGAGAAAGTGCGCCGAGCCGTGCAGGTGCCACTGGTGGTAACGGGCGGCTTCCGTTCGCTGGCGGGAATGGCGAACGCCATCACATCGGGTGCGGTCGATTTTGTCGGCCTCGCTCGGGCGCTGGCCATCGAGACTGATCTACCGTTGCGCCTGCTGGCAGGCAGCGAGCCAACGCAGCAGGTGCGGCCGATCCGCACCGGTATTGGGGCGATCGACCGCATGGGTCTGATGGAAATCGTCTGGTATACGGGGCAACTTAAGCGTATTGGCCGCGGTGAGGCACCGCGCCCACAGGAGCCGGCGCTCTGGGTTTTTCTTAAGTATGTTGTCCGGCAGGTCGGGCTCGGCCGCAAACGAAGGCCAGCGCGGCTGCGCGCAAGCCCGTGAGCTGCTGGGTAT
>CAZAOQ010000007.1:0-1825 GCA_964486795.1 uncultured Rhodocyclaceae bacterium | reverse complement strand
GGTATTGGTATTGCGGGTGTTCAGTCCTGTTTTTGCCCGGCAGGTGTTTCGGATGAATAGAACCGGTAGGCGTTGCGCGTGCTTTGCTTGACACTATAGAGCGCCAGGTCGGCATTGTGCTTCAGTTCGTCGGCGGTGGCACCGTGCTGGGGGTAAATGGCGATGCCGACACTGCCGGAAATCTTGGCACGGCCCTGTGCCAAGTCGAAGGGCTGGTCGAGGGTGCTGA
This sequence comes from uncultured Rhodocyclaceae bacterium, assembly GCA_964486795.1. GTDB lineage: Bacteria > Pseudomonadota > Gammaproteobacteria > Burkholderiales > Rhodocyclaceae > Sterolibacterium. The sequence goes on along the minus strand of CAZAOQ010000007.1, from coordinate 1,596 downwards.
CGATGCGGCCTGCAATATCCTCGATTTCCTGCAGGTTGACGACTTCGGGCAGGAGCGCGGCAAACTCGTCGCCACCGAAGCGCGATAGCGTGTCGGATTCGCGAATACACCGTGTCATGCGCTGCGCTGCTTCAGTCAGTAGCTCGTCGCCGGCGTTGTGCCCCAGCGTGTCATTGACGGCCTTGAAGTAATCGAGGTCGATATAGAGCAGTGCGAAGCTGCGTCGATGGCGTTTTGCCTGCGAGATCGTCAGTTGCAAGCGGTCCTCGAACAGGCTGCGATTGGGCAGCCTCGTCAGGTTGTCGTGGCTGGCCTTGTAACGCAGCAGTTCCTCTGCTTCCTTGCGATGAGTGATGTCCGTGAACGTGGCGACATAACAGCCTTCCATCTCGGGGAGCAGACTCTCGCCGTCGTGGATATGGAGGTCGGTGATGGTCATCCATTCGACATACAAGCTGCCATCCTTGCGGCGATTCCAGATTTCACCTGACCATGAGCCCGTTTCCCTCAGTTTCCGCCACATCTCAGTGTAGAAATTCTTGTCGTGGCGGCCTGAACTGAGAATTCCCGGTGATTGTCCGATGACTTCTTCAGGACGATAACCGGTGATACGCGAGAACGCCGGGTTGATCATGGCGATGCGATTGTCTTTGTCGGTGACCATGATGCCTTCGGCGGTACTCTCGAAAACGGCGGCAACGAACCGTCGGTCACGTTCGGCGCGCAATCTGTCGGTGACATTGCGGGCATTCAGCATCCATTGTGCCGTACTACTGCCGCCGCCCTTGATCGGCAGCACCTGAATGTCGACGGTGATGCCGCTCGTCGTCGAATCACCGTGGAGCATGGTGGTGCGCAGCCAGTTCGGTAGCGCTTCTCCGCGTAATTTCTGCATCTGGTAAGAGGTAGCCGCAGCACGGTTTTCAGCGGGCAAAAGGCTGGTCCAGTCGGCACCCACGACCTCCTTGAGAGGACGCGCAAGCATCTCCGCGAGGTGGCCATTGGCGAAGCGGATCAGGCCGTTTTCAATCAGGGCGATGCCGTCCTGGGTGCTTTCGACTACGGAGCGGTAGCGTGACTCGCTTTCTGCAAGTCGTTCCTGGCCCAGCGTGCGCTCTTCAACTTCGGCAGCCAGCAGGGTATTCGCCATCGACAGGTCGGCGGTTCTCTCCTCGATGACGAACTTCTGGTCGTTCGATAGTTGGGTCAGCCGGGTGAAATGAAGGTAAGTACGTCGTATCGCCAGGTGCGCGAGGCCGGCGATGACGGCGAAGGCCGCAAGATGCATCAGCAACATGCTGCTTGTCCGTTTGGCACGGAGTTCAAGGAGCTTCTGCGCTGGCATGGTGATGCTCAGGGCCTGCTGGTCTTGCGTGGAAGGGCTATTGTGATTGAGCAGCGCCATGTAGCGATGCACGGGTACGGTTTCACTGGGGAAGAAGCTGAGTCGTTCTTTCAATCCTTTTTGCATGAGTAGCTTGAAGGTCTCGGCCTCCCAAGCATCGGGTGGGTTCGCCTGGTTCGGCAGCTTGCTTTCGACGATGTGGTAGCGGATTCCGTCACCGTACTCAGACAGGTCGGCAATCTGATGCAGGA
>CAZAOQ010000006.1:0-34886 GCA_964486795.1 uncultured Rhodocyclaceae bacterium | reverse complement strand
GCCCCGCTAACAGCGTCACCGCCGTTCGTCTCGAGTTGACTGAGGAAAATAGGTTGAACGTGACGTCGATGGGCCGGGCGAGCATCGCTACCACGCGGGCTTTCTCGACTACGCCAAACACTGCGGCTTCATCATCAAACTTTGCCGACCGTATCGTGCGCGAACCAAAGGCAGGTCGAGCGCTTCAATGGGTATCTGCGCCGCTCGTTTTACGTCCCGCTATCCGCCAAGCTCAAGCAGGCGGGGTTGCAACTCGATGGCGTGACCGCCAACAGCGAGGTCCGTTACTGGCTCAGGGAGGTGGCCAACGAGCGAATTCATGGTACGACCGACATCAAGCCAAGAGAGCGCTTGGAGGAAGAACGCGCTCATCTACAGGCGGTTCCTGTCGCTTGGCGCGGCGACTTGGCGGCGGCGCGGCCGCAAGAAATCGAGGCTATTGCCGGGAATAGTCCGACTGTCCGGCCGGCGGTGGTCGCTGAACGCATCGACGCCGCGACACCAACCCAGCATCCGCTGGCGGTCTATGAGCAACTCTTGGCGCAGTGTCGCACTGGTACGGAGATAAGATCATGAATCTTCAGCACGAACGACTGCAGTCCTTGTGCGAAACACTGAGCCTGCCGTTCATTGCCCAAGGCTACGGGGCTGAACTCCGTCACGGGGTGGAATGCTAAGGTAATGGTCGTGTATCTATCGTTTCCCCAAAGAAAGTTATCTTCCTTTACCTTTGAGACTACCTTGATCCGGTACAATCTAAGGCTTGATGCGAGGTGGAGCCGATGAAAACTACATTTCTCGATTTTGAACAGCCTATTGCCGAACTCGATGCGAAGATTGAAGCGCTTCGCTTTGCTCAGGATGATTCCGCAGTTGATATTTCCGATGAAATTGGACGTTTGGAAGTAAAGAGTCAGAATCTTACGAAAGAGATTTATTCGAAGTTGACCCCTTGGCAGATTGCACAAGTAGCCCGACACCCGCAACGTCCTTATTCACTTGACTATGTTGAGCACATGTTCACCGATTTCGAGGAGTTGCATGGTGATCGCTCGTTTGCAGACGATGCCGCGATTGTTGGAGGCTTGGCTCGATTAAACGGCCAGTCAGTGATGGTGATCGGTCACCAAAAGGGGCGTGATACTAAAGAGAAAATTCTCAGGAATTTTGGGATGCCGCGCCCTGAAGGCTATCGGAAAGCCTTACGACTCATGCGATTGGCCGAAAAGTTTGATATTCCGGTGGTTACCTTCATTGATACGCCGGGTGCCTATCCGGGTATCGGTGCGGAAGAGCGAGGTCAATCCGAGGCAATCGGACGCAATCTACTAGTTATGGCGGAGTTGAGAGTTCCTCTGATCGCAACGATCATCGGAGAAGGCGGTTCTGGGGGCGCATTGGCTATCGCTGTTGGCGATGCGCTTATGATGCTGCAATACTCAACCTATGCTGTGATATCGCCCGAAGGTTGTGCATCCATCCTTTGGAAGAGCTCTGACCGTGCTAGTGATGCTGCGGAAACGATGGGTATCACTGCCGCGCGTCTGAAAACGCTTGGATTGATTGATCGTGTTGTTAATGAGCCGGTTGGTGGTGCGCATCGTGCACCACAAAGTATGGCTGCTTCGCTCAAGAAAGCCATTCAAGATTCACTGAGGCAGGTGGCGGGATTGTCACCAGAGGAATTAATCGAGCGCCGCTTGGAGCGTCTGATGAGCTATGGCAAGTTCAAGGAACAGCGGGTCGCCTGAAGATTTTGTTGCTTGCATTAGAGCGTGTCTGCGCCGGAGACTGCCCGCAGTCACTGGCGTTCAACGGCTAGTCGTTGGCTTTTCCGGTGGTCGCGATTCCGTCGCTTTGTTGCATGTATTGAAACTGCTGCAGGCCGAGTTTGGGTATGAACTCGGTGCTTGTCACGTTCATCATGGACTTAGTGTCCATGCTTCTGAATGGCAGGACTTTTGCCAACAATTTTGCGATAGGATAGGAGTTCCACTCAAGACGCAGGCGGTAAAGGTACCGTGTGGCGCGCCTGATGGAGTGGAGGCTGCGGCGAGAAATTGCCGTTATGAAGTTTTCGCTGGAATTGAGGCTGATTGGCTCGTGCTAGCCCAGCATCGTGGCGATCAAACAGAAACCCTCCTCTTCAACCTTTTGCGCGGTGGTGGCGTGCATGGCGCCCGTGCCATGCCGGAAGTGCGTTCGGTGCGTGACGGACTTTACTTGTTGCGCCCCATGCTGCAATTATCGCGGCTCGACATCGAGAGCTATTTGCAGAGTCGATCCCTGCAATGGGTCGAGGATGAAAGTAACGCTGATATTCAATTATCGAGGAATTTCTTGCGGCATCGCGTTATCCCTCTCTTGCAGTCGCGCTTTCCGGCTGCTGAAGAGCGTCTTGCTGCTGCAGCGCTGCGCTTCGCGGAGACTGCTGCCTTGCTTGATGATCTTGCATGTCAAGATTTGTATGGTGTGTCCGTCCGTTTTCCAATTCCCGTGAGTTGCCTGGCAGGGTTGTCTCAGCAGCGTGCGCGCAATGCCTTGCGATTCATGCTGTGTCGTGAGGGGGCAATGATTCCCAGCGACGCTCGGCTCAGAGAGGCTTTGCGGCAGTTGCTGGAAGCCCGCCAGGATCGTCATCCCTCTATCGCCTTTGGAAATTGGCGTTTGTTTCGTAAAGGTGGTGATGTCTGTCTTGAAAAAACCTTGGGAGACGCACCCGGTAATAAGTTAAAATAAGAAGTTATTTTTTCGCTTAACCTTGTTTGGAGTATAAAAATGGCTGTTGAACGCACCCTTTCCATCATCAAGCCCGATGCGGTCGCCAAGAACGTGATTGGTCAGATTTATTCCCGCTTTGAAAGCAATGGTCTCAAAGTTGTTGCGGCCAAGATGGTGCATCTCTCACGCTTGGAAGCCGAGGGCTTTTATTCAGTGCATCGGGAGCGCCCATTTTTCAAGGATCTCGTCGCATTTATGATCTCTGGTCCGGTGATGATTCAAGCCCTCGAAGGCGAAGGAGCCATTCTTAAGAATCGTGACCTGATGGGTGCCACGGATCCAAAGAAGGCGGCGCCGGGTACGATTCGCGCTGATTTTGCCGATAGCATCGATGCCAATGCCGTGCATGGTTCGGACGCTCCCGAAACGGCTGCTGCTGAGATCGCTTATTTCTTTCCGACGCTGAACGTTTACTCGCGCTGACATACCTAATGTGCGTCTGCGGCAGTCGCAACGATGCGGCACCGGAGCGCACTTTTCAAGGTCGCCGATAAATGACACAGGGCAAGACGAATCTGCTCGATCTCGACGGCCCCGGCTTGGCGGCCTTCTTTGCACGACTGGGTGAAACCTCCGGACGTGAGAAGATGCGTGCTCGGCAGGTTATGCGCTGGGTGCACAAAGGTGGCATTGCCGACTTCGCTTTGATGACCGACGTTGCCAAGAGCCTACGGGAGACGCTTGTTACGAGTGCTTGTGTGTTACCCCCGTCGTTGATGCGTGATATCGCATCGGAAGATGGTACGCGTAAGTTTCTGTTTAATGTAGGAAGTGGCAACGCAGTCGAAACTGTTTTCATTCCGGAGGAGCGACGCGGTACGCTATGTATTTCGAGCCAGGCTGGTTGCGCCTTGGACTGTGCATTTTGCTCGACCGGTAAGCAGGGTTTCAACCGGAATCTTACGGTGTCGGAGATTATCGGGCAGTTATGGTTGGCCAATCGGTTGCTCGGCTCCGAACAACTCGTCAGCGAAAGCGGTGAACGCATCATCAGTAACGTTGTCATGATGGGTATGGGGGAGCCACTTGCCAATCTTGACAACGTGATTGCGGCGTTACGTCTGATGCTGGACGACAATGCTTACGGCTTGTCGCGACGTCGTGTGACTGTGTCAACTTCGGGCATTGTGCCTGCTATGGATCGGCTTCGTGAAGAATGCCCGGTAGCGCTGGCGGTTTCGCTGCATGCCCCTAATGATGCATTGCGTGATCGCCTTGTGCCGATCAATCGTAAATATCCGCTTGCAGAACTGATGGCCGCCTGCCAGCGTTACCTTGAGAAAGCTCCGCGCGATTTTATTACTTTCGAATATGTGATGCTCGATGGGGTGAATGACCACGATGGTGATGCGCGTGAGCTTCTGCGACTGATGCGTGATGTGCCGTGCAAGTTCAACTTGATTCCATTCAATCCTTTCCCGAAATCAGAGTTCCGGCGTTCATTGCCGGAACGCGTCCGACATTTCGCCGATATTTTGATGCAAGGCGGCATCGTCACCACGACTCGCAAGACACGCGGCGATGATATCGATGCGGCATGTGGCCAGCTTGCTGGTCAGGTTAAGGATCGTACTGCGCGCACCGCGCGCGGAGGGTCCGGCGAGAGTAGAACGATTGTCGCAATCGATAAAAGGGAGGATACAACGTGCAACCGCTGATGCTTCGCTTGATTTTGTCCCTGTCGGTTATCGTCATCGTCTTGTCTGGGTGTGCTAGCAATATGATGGCGGTGGGAGGGGCTGCTGAACAGCCGATGTCACAACAGATCGCGATCACCGACATCCAGCAGCGTGCAAAAGTCCATACCGAATTGGGGTCACTCTATCTGCAGAAGGGTAGCGTCGCGGTGGCGCTGGATGAGGCGCGCATCGCTCTGTCTGTCGACTCCAACTATGCGCCCGCCCATAATTTAATGGGGCTTGCATACATGCAACTACGTGAAAATGCCTCGGCCGAAAAGAGTTTCGAACAGGCTTTGGGCGTAGCGCCGACAGACCCAGAGATCAATAACAATTTCGGCTGGTTTCTCTGTCAAACAGGTCGCGAACAGCGTTCGTTAACGTATTTCAATGTGGCGATTAAAAGCCCGCTCTACTCCACTCCTGCAATGCCAAATACGAACGCTGGCATGTGTTTGCTGCGCATCAAGGATGACAAGAGTGCCGAAGAATACTTCATGCGTGCATTGCGCCTGGATCCGGGTAACGCTCGGGCGATCTATTTTCTCGCCGACATCAGCTTTCGACAGGGGCGCCTTGCTGCTGCGCGGCTTCATCTTGCCGAATTGCACAAACTCGTCGAACCTAGCGCGGAATCGCTTTGGCTCGCAATTCGCATTGAGCACGGGCTTGGCGATCGTGAGAATGAATCGCACTATGCATCGCAGCTGAATCGAAAGTTCCCGGGCAGCCCGGAACAGCTTAAGCTGGCGCAGGGGCTGTACGAATGACAGACTTTCGTGAAACCAACAGGTATCAGGGCGTTACTGATTCTGCAGAGGCTTCCTCGATGGCTACAGCATCACTTGGCCGTTGCCTCGCTGACGCCCGTAAGGATCGTGGCCTCTCGATTACAGAAGTGGTACAGGCGATTAAGTTTAGCCCGCGTCAAGTTGAGGCTATCGAGAACGACGAATTTGATAAATTGCCTGGTGCCACAGTCGTACGTGGTTTCATTCGTAGCTATGCGAAGTTGCTCCGTCTTGATCCCGTCAATCTGTTAGCGATGTTCGATAAGCAGGTGCCTCCAGTGACTGTCATCATGGAAGTGCCAACGGATACAGGGGCGGCTCTACCCCAAATGGGCGGACATGGCAGTCGTCCCGGTAGGTCGCTGATGTTGGGAGGCGCACTCGCTGCGCTCCTTGGGGCTGGGGCTGCCTATTATTTTTGGCCATTGACGTATAGCTTGCCGGCAGCGTCGTTAGCCTCGGGGCCATCAAACCCTGATCCGGTCGTTGCTCCTTCTGCCGAGCGTTCCTTGCCGCAGGCGACAGGTGAGCCGGTGAATACTCCCCCCGTATCTGAACCGGTAGATTTCGATATGGCATTGCAGAACGCGGCGGAGAAGGGTGTGGGCGGTACCCTCATACAAGGCTCTGCATTAATGGATCCCGAACTTCGGCAGCTGGCTTTTGTCTTCGATGACAAGTCATGGGTTGAGGTGAAAGATGCCACGCAACACATTATCTTCGCGCAGAACAATTTGCCCGGGACGCGACAGGTCGTCAGTGGCAAACCACCTTTTGCAGTGGTCATCGGCAATGCTTCGCATGTTCAGTTGTTGTACGAGGAGCGCCAGGTCGATTTGCAACCATACACGAAGGTCGACGTTGCACGGTTTAATCTGGAGTGAGTACCTTGGAACGTAAAGCATCCGATGTGGCATTGCCGCGCCGGTCGACGCGCCGGGTGATGGTCGGCAAGGTGGCTATCGGTGGTGATGCGCCGGTAGTCGTTCAATCGATGACCAACACCGATACGGTGGACCACATTGCAACGGCCATGCAGGTCGCGCAGCTTGCTCGCGCCGGCTCCGAGATTGTGCGCATCACGGTGAATACCCGAGAGGCAGCATTTGCCGTTCCAAAAGTACGTGAACAATTGCTTAAGATGAATTTGGATGTTCCCTTGGTGGGCGACTTTCATTTCAATGGACACAAGCTGCTCGAAGAAGTGCCAGAGTGCGCTACGACACTCGATAAATTGCGTATTAATCCAGGTAATGTCGGCAAGGGAAAGAGCCGGGACGAGCAGTTCGCGCAGCTTATCGAAATTGCCTGTCGTCATGAGAAGCCGGTGCGTATTGGTGTTAACTGGGGCAGTCTCGATCAGTCATTGCTTGCACGCATCATGGACGAGAATGCGACGCGACCGGTGCCGAAGGACGCCGTGGCCATCATGCGCGAAGCAATGGTTGCATCAGCTCTTGAGAGTGCAGCGAAGGCAGAGGAGCTCGGTCTGCCCGGCAGCAAAATTATCTTGTCATGCAAGGTATCCGGTGTGCAGGATTTGATCGCTGTTTATCGCGATCTGGCTGCGCGCTGCGACTATCCCTTACATCTAGGCCTTACCGAGGCTGGCATGGGCTCGAAGGGCATCGTTGCCTCCACTGCGGCAATGGCTGTGTTGTTACAGGATGGAATTGGCGACACGATTCGCGTGTCGCTGACGCCAGAGCCGAATGGGGACCGCTGCCGAGAAGTCATCGTTGCGCAGGAGATTCTGCAGACAATGGGGTTACGGGCCTTCACGCCGCTTGTTGCTGCCTGTCCGGGATGTGGGCGCACGACCAGCACTTTGTTCCAGGAACTCGCGCAGGACATTCAGGATTATGTGCGTCGCAGCATGCTGGACTGGCGTCAGCAGAGGATTGGTGTTGAGAACATGACGCTCGCCGTGATGGGTTGCGTCGTCAATGGGCCGGGTGAAAGCAAGCACGCCAATATCGGCATCAGTCTCCCGGGTACTGGTGAGACGCCCGTGGCGCCCGTGTATGTCGACGGGGAGCGCACTGTCACCCTAAAGGGTGACAACATAGCCGGCGAGTTTCGCGCCATCATTGATGATTACGTGGCACGCAAGTATCCGCCGCGCTTTATCTGATCTGGAAGTCCTACATGAATCAAACATTGCAAGCCATCCGTGGGATGAACGATATCCTGCCCGATGAAGCGGAGCTCTGGGAGCAATTCGAGGAGACGGTGCGCGACTGGTTGCGCGGCTATGGTTACCGGCCGATCCGCATGCCCCTGGTCGAGCCGACACCGCTGTTCGCACGTGCCATCGGCGCTGTAACCGACATTGTCGAAAAGGAGATGTATTCCTTTACTGACAGCCTTAATGGCGAACTTCTGACGCTACGTCCCGAAGGTACGGCGAGTTGTGTGCGTGCAGTGCTCCAGCACAATATGCTCTACGATGGTCCTAAGCGGCTCTGGTATCAGGGACCCATGTTTCGTCATGAGCGTCCACAGAAAGGGCGCTATCGCCAGTTCCACCAGATCGGTGTTGAGGCACTGGGCTTTGGCGGGCCGGATATTGATGCTGAGCAGATACTGATGTGCCAGCGACTCTGGGACGATCTGGGGCTTGATGACATTCGTCTTGAACTCAATTCTCTCGGCCAGATCGAGGAACGTCAGCAGCATCGCATTGCGCTGATCTCGCATTTCGAGAAGCACGCTGCGCAATTGGACGCCGATGCGCAACGTCGTTTGCATACGAATCCGCTGCGTATCCTTGACAGCAAGAATCCGGCGATGCAGGCGATCGTCGAAAGCGCGCCCCAGCTCATTGATTACCTCGGTGCCGAGTCGCTCAAGCATTTTGAAGGTGTTCAGGTGCTGCTCAAGGATGCAGGTATCAATTACCGTATCAATCCCCGTCTGGTGCGAGGCCTCGACTACTACAATCTGACTGTTTTTGAGTGGGTGACGGACAGCCTTGGGGCGCAGGGCACGGTGTGCGCGGGTGGTCGCTATGATGGTCTCGTTACCCAACTCGGTGGCAAGCCTGCGCCGGCCTGCGGCTTTGCAATGGGAATCGAGCGCTTGCTAACACTCTGGCAGGAGCAGGGCGGCAAGGCTGAGCGTATGGTGCCCGACGTATATCTGGTGCATCAGGGAGATCAGGCTCAGCGACTTGCGTTTCGCGCAGCAGAGGGGATGCGCGGTCACGGGTATGCAGTTCAGTTACATTGCGGTGGTGGCAGCTTCAAGTCGCAGATGAAGCGAGCTGATGCCTCCGGTGCGGTTGTGGCGGTGATTGTCGGCGACGATGAGGCTGTCGCTGGCGAAGTCACTTTGAAGCATCTGCGGGGCTCGGCAGAGCAGCGTCGTGTTGCACTTGATCAACTGGCCGAAGCGGTTAACGAATTGATTTTTGAATGGGATGAAAAAGATGGCAGTCTATGACCTTGAAGAACAGGAACAACTCGATGAGTTGAAGACCTGGTGGAAACAGTATGGCAACCTTGTAACAGGCGTGTTGATTGCCGTTGTGGTAAGCATGATTGCCTGGCAAAGTTGGAACTGGTGGCAGCGCAACCAGGCCACCCAGGCCAGCGCACTGTATTCGGTCGTTGAGCGTGCGGTCGGTGCGCACGATCCTAGGAAGGCACGTGAAGCAGCGGGTGAGCTCATCGAAAAGTTCTCGGGGACGAGCTATGCTGGCATGGCAGCGCTGCTTTCGGCCCGTATGCAGGTTGAGGCGGCGGATATCAAGACGGCGAAGGTACAACTGACTTGGGTGCAAGAGCACGCTCGCGATGCGGAGCTCCGCGATCTGGCGCGTCTTCGGATGGCGGCTCTCTTGCTTGAAGAAAAGAGCTATGACGAGACCTTGAAGCTTTTGGCGAGTGAGCCTAGTGCGCCTTTCGCTCCACGTTTCGCCGAAATGAAGGGGGATGTGCTCGCCATCCAGGGAAAGACAGGTGAAGCGAAGGCTGCATACCAAATGGCTTTGAACAAGATCGACGAAGCACAAAAGAAATCTGCTGCTGGACAGCGTCAAGGGCCCTATCGCGATCTGGTTCTGGTCAAGCTTGAGTCGCTCGGTGCGGTAGAGGGCACGAAGCCATGATGCCCCGGCATCCTGTCACACTGCCAGTCACAGTTCTTGTCGCGATCATGCTGTCTGCATGTTCGTCATTGAATCCGTTTGCCAGTGAGCCAAAGAATAAGCCCGCCGAGCTCGTGTCGTTCATCCCGATCGTCGACGTGCGCAGCGATTGGCAGGCCAGTGTAGGCCGCAGCCGCGAATATGTATTCACCCCTGCCGTGGTCGGGAGCAGTGTTTATGCGGCGGCCGAGGATGGTACGTTGGCGCGTTTCGACAACGGCTCAAAGGTTTGGCAGATTCGTGCGGATAATGCGCTTTCCGGTGGTGTCGGCAGTAACGGAAAGCAGGTCGCAGTCGGTACGGCCAAGGGTGAAGTCATTGCTTTCGATGCGGCTAGCGGCAAAATGCTCTGGAAGACGCGGGTTAGCTCAGAGGTTCTGGCTGCACCGATGGTTGGTGAGAATTTGGTCGTCGTGCGCAGTGGTGATTCGCGCATCTTTGGCTTTGATACGAGAGACGGTAAGCGACTCTGGGTTTATCAACGCAGTACGCCAACGCTTACGCTGCGTAGTCATGTCGGCGTCGTACTGGGTGGTCATGCTGTCTTGGCCGGATTTCCAGGCGGCAAGCTCGTCGCGCTGAGCGCTACCAACGGTGCGGCGTTATGGGAAGGAGCAGTGGCACTCCCCAAGGGGGCGACCGAACTTGAACGCGTTGCAGATATCACTAGCGTGCCGGTCGTCTACGGCAATTCCGTGTGCGCTGTCGCCTACCAGGGGCGCGTTGCCTGCTTCGATTTGAGCAATGGCAATCTGATTTGGTCGAGGGAGATATCTAGTAGCGCGGGTATCGACATCGATCAGAAGGGTGTCTATGTGAGCGATGAGAAGGGCGTTGTGCAAGCCTATGATCGAGCCAACGGATCAAGCCTCTGGAAGCAGGACAAACTTCTTTATCGCGGCCTTTCCAAGCCGCTGGTTGTTGGTGGCTATGTTGCAGTCGCCGACAGCTTCGGCGTGGTACATCTGATGCGGCAGGACAATGGTAGTTTTTCGGCGCGTTTCAGTACGGACGGAAGCGCCGTGACTGCCGATCCGCAGAGTTTTGGATCTGGCTTCGTCGTTCAGACTCGCAACGGCTCGATCTATTCCCTTTCCTTGCGATGAATTCACCGGGAATATTGCGGCACTTAGTGCGCCAAGCCTAACTCATGAAACCTACCCTCGTTATTGTCGGTCGTCCCAATGTCGGCAAGTCAACCCTTTTCAATCGACTGACCAAAACACGCGATGCCCTCGTGGCCGATTTTCCGGGTCTGACGCGCGACCGTCACTATGGTCATGGTCGCATCGGAGATCGCTCTTATCTGGTTGTTGACACGGGAGGCTTCGAGCCTTCTGCGAAGAATGGCATCATGCACGAGATGGCACGCCAGGCAGAGGCTGCGATTGCCGAGGCTGACATGCTGCTGTTTATTGTTGATGGGCGTGCCGGTCTGACACCGCAAGACAGAGCTATTGCCGAAAGACTTCGCAAGACCGGACGCCCTCTACTGCTGGTGGTGAACAAGGGCGAGGGCATGAACCGCCCGGTCGTTGCTGCGGAGTTTCATGAACTTGGTTGTGGTGCGCCTCTCGTTATTTCCGCTGCTCATGGTGATGGGGTACGCGAAGTGATCGAGGAGGCTCTGGCACCCTTTCCGGAGGAAACCGACGGCGAGGAACCTCCCCCTGGACCTCGTGTGGCGGTGGCGGGGCGCCCGAATGTCGGCAAGAGCACCTTCATCAATACGCTGCTGGGCGAGGAGCGCGTAATCGCCTTCGACATGCCGGGTACCACGCGTGATGCAATCGAGGTGCCTTTTACCCGCAACGGGCGTGATTATGTGCTGATCGACACTGCCGGTCTGCGTCGTCGTGGTAAGGTTTTCGAGGCAATTGAAAAGTTTTCGGTCATCAAGACACTGCAGGCGATAGAGCAAAGCAATGTGGTCGTGCTTATGGTCGATGCGAGTCAGGACATCTCCGATCAGGATTCCCATATCGCAGGCTTCAGCATCGAGGCAGGCAGGGCGCTGGTGATCGCGGTGAATAAGTGGGATGCGATTGATGATTATCGGCGTGAGCAAGTCAAGCAGGATATTGAGCGCAAGTTGAATTTCCTCGGCTTCGCCCGTGTGCATTACATCTCGGCGTTGCACGGTGAGGGTATTTCGGGTGTCCTGACCTCTGTGGACAAAGCTTGGAGTGCCGCCATGGCAAAGCTGGCGACACCCAAGTTGACCCGTGCGTTGCAGGCTGCCGTCGCCAAACAGGCCCCACCTCGCCATGGCATCTTTCGCCCGAAGATGCGTTACGCTCACCAGGGTGGCCAGAATCCTCCTTTGATTATCGTGCACGGAAACGCCCTTGACGATGTACCGGATTCTTATCGCCGTTATCTGGAGCGCACGTTCATGATTGTCTTCAAGCTGCAAGGGACGCCGCTGCGGGTTCAGTTCAAGAGCAGTGACAATCCATTCACCGAGAAGAAACCGGATACGGAGCGACGCGCGAAGCCGCAACGGAAGCAGAGTGTTGGTCGACCGACTGCTGAAGCCTCTCCTACCCGGCGGGCACGGATTCGGCAAAAGTAGTCTCGTGCGGCAAAATGTTTTACATTGTTAGCATTATTCCTATAAAAAGAGGCACATACCATGAGCAACAAAGGGCAATTGTTACAAGACCCGTTTCTGAACACCTTGCGCAAGGAGCATGTTTCGGTGGCGATCTATCTGGTCAATGGCATAAAGCTGCAAGGTCAGATCGAATCGTTTGATCAGTATGTGGTACTACTGAAGAATACCGTCACTCAGATGGTCTACAAACATGCCATCTCGACCATTGTGCCCGGGCGGCCGGTCACCATTAGCCAAGAGATTGATAACGCCTGATACTTGTCGTATTGATTGCGATGTGGCGCACCCCAGTCATGTTCAAGTGATCGCTTATGTCTTCCAAGGCCGCCGATGGCGGTAACTCTATCAAGGCAGTCCTCGTTCAGCTTGATTTTGGCGACGGGGGATATGCAGAGAATCTAGCCGAGTTCGAACTTCTCTCGGCCAGTGCTGGCGCGCAACTGCAGACAGTGATCCATGGCAAGCGCCAATCACCTGATGCGGCCACATTTGCCGGTAAGGGCAAGGCGGAAGAAATTGCTTCGGCGGTGCGTCTACATCAAGCCGATATCGTTATCTTCAACCATGAGCTTTCTGCTGGGCAGCAGCGAAATCTGGAAAAAGTAGTCGCCTGTCGTGTTGTTGATCGCAGTGCGCTGATTCTCGATATTTTTGCCCAGCGGGCAAAAAGCCACGAAGGCAAGCTCCAGGTCGAACTGGCGCAGTTGCAACATCTGGCGACGCGCCTGGTGCGCGGCTGGACCCACCTTGAGCGGCAAAAAGGTGGCATCGGTCTGCGTGGCCCCGGTGAAACTCAGCTTGAAACTGATCGCCGCTTGCTGAGCAAGCGCGTTGCTATGCTCAAAGGCCGCCTGAAACTGCTCGAGCGCCAGCGTGCTGTACGGCGCCGTGCACGCGGACGTCAGGAAGTCTTGACGATCTCCTTGGTCGGCTACACCAATGCAGGAAAGTCTACGCTATTTAATGTATTGACAAAGGCCGGTGCTTACGCAGCCGATCAGTTGTTTGCCACGCTCGACACAACTTCGCGCCGAATGTTCTTGCCCGATGCGGGTCAGATCGTTCTTTCCGATACGGTCGGATTCATCCGTGATTTGCCTCATGCGTTGGTTGCTGCCTTCCATGCAACGCTCGAAGAAACCGCGGGTTCCGATCTGCTTCTGCATGTCGTTGACTCGGCGAGTCCGGATCGTGACCAGCAGATCTCCGCTGTAAATCGCGTCCTTGCTGAGATTGGTGCTGCCGACGTACCGCAGATTGTTGTATGGAACAAGATTGACGCCACGGCCGCGGAGCCGGGAATCGAGCGCAACGAATATGCTAGAATTTCGCGGATTCGTTTGAGTGCGCGGACGAGGGCTGGTGTTGATTTGTTGCGCGCTGCACTGGCCGAGGTCGCATGCGAGTGCCGTGAGCGAACGGCTCGGCGTGATGAGCTTGTTTCCGAAGTCGCTCCGACGCAGGTGACGCAGGTGGATGTTACGCCCTGAGCGTGTTGTGACTGTGCGTGATGGCGTTAGCGTCTTTCAATCTATCATTCATATCAGGTAAAGCGCTGATATGCCGGACCTCAGGTTAATCAAGTGATCACTGCCATACTCATGTCTATGAATGACCACGGCTGGGGCAATCGGCCAGACCCCGGAAAAAACAAGGGAGATGGTCCGCCCGATCTCGAGGATCTCTGGCGAGACGTCAATCGTCGCATCTCTTCTATGTTTGGAAATAAGGGGGGAGGGGGCTTCGGTGGTGGCAACGATGCGCGCCCACCGCTCAACATACGCCAGTTCGGTGGCGGTATTGTCATGTTGGTGGTCTTGGTTCTCGTGATGTGGATGGCCAGCGGCTTCTATATTGTTGATGAAGGTCAGCGTGGTGTGGTTTTGCGCTTTGGTAGCTTCAACCGCATCGCTACATCGGGGCCGAATGTGCGTCTGCCGTGGCCTATTGAAAGTCATGAAATCGTCGATCTTTCTCGTGTACGAACCATAGAGGTTGGCTATCGTGGTTCCAGCAAGGTGCTCAAGGAAGCGCTGATGCTGACCGACGACGAGAACATCGTCATGGTTCAATTTGCCGTCCAGTATCGACTCAAGGACCCACAAAACTTCATTTTCAAGAATCGCCATCCGGATGACGCTGTAATGGGTGCTGCGGAAACCGCGATTCGCGAAATTGTTGGCAAGAGCAAGATGGACTTCGTTCTCTACGAGGGGCGCGAGCAGATTGCAGCGAATACGACCAAGTTGATCCAGGACATCCTCGATCGCTACGAAACAGGCGTGCTGGTTACGGCCGTTACGCTGCAGAGCACACAACCACCGGAACAGGTGCAGGCCGCCTTCGATGATGCCGTCAAGGCGGGGCAGGATCGTGAGCGGCAGAAGAATGAAGGTCAAGCATATGCTAACGATGTCATTCCGCGGGCGCGTGGTACCGCCTCTCGACTGATGCAGGAATCCGAAGGCTATAGACAGAGTGTGATTGCAAATGCAGAGGGTGAAGCCAGTCGCTTCAAACAGGTATTGGTCGAGTACAACAAGGCACCCGAGGTGATGCGAAATCGGATGTATATCGAAACCATGCAGCAGGTGATGTCGAGCACCAGTAAGGTAATGGTCGATTCACGGAATGGCAATAATCTGCTCTATTTACCACTCGATAAGTTGATGCAGGCGGCTGGTGCTGTTAATGCAAGTGGCCCCGGCGCAGGTCATGAGCCAGCCACGGTACCGCACCCGGTACAAAATATTCCGAATGAAGTGCCACCGCAGTTGGAAAAGCCGGAAGGTAACCTGATGCGCTCGCGTGATGCGCTGCGCTCGCGTGAGCGAGGAGAGCGTTAATGTTTCCTAAACTGCCGATATTTGTTGCCATCATTTTCACTGCACTGGTGACGCTCGCCATGTGCGTGTTTACGGTCGATCAGCGCCAGTATGCGATCGTCTTCCAATTAGGCGAGGTGACCGATGTCATCAGTGAGCCGGGTCTTCGCTGGAAGTGGCCGTTGATCCAGAATGTGCGTGTTTTCGATAAGCGCATCCTGACCATGGATACGGCCGAGCCAGAGCGTTTTCTGACGGCTGAGAAGAAACCTGTTCAGGTCGACTTCTATGTCAAATGGCGCATCAACGATGTCAAACAGTATTACATCAGCGTTGGGGGTGACGAATTAGTCGCCAAGACGCGACTCGCACAGACGGTAAACTCTGGTTTGCGTGAAGCCTTCGGACGGCGCACCGTACATGATGTCGTTTCCGGTGAGCGCGACAAGATCATGGCCGAAGTTCAGCGCAAAGCGGATATCGAAGCACGCTCACTTGGTGTGCAGATCATTGACGTGCGCTTAAAACGTGTGGACTTTACCCCGGAGGTTTCAGATTCAGTGTATCGCCGCATGGAAACCGAACGAAAGCGTGTCGCCAACGAACTGCGCTCGCAAGGTGCCGCTGACGCGGAGAAGATCAAGGCCGATGCCGATCGACAGCGCGAGATCATCATCGCCGAGGCGTATCGTGATGCGCAGAAGATAAAGGGTGAGGGTGATGCAAAGGCATCTGCGACTTATGCCCAAGCCTACAATCAGAGTCCTGAGTTCTATAGTTTTTATCGGAGTCTTGAGGCTTATCGTCAGAGTTTCAAGAGTAAGAGCGATGTGCTGGTGATTGACCCGAGTTCCGATTTCTTCAAATATCTGAAGAATAGCGGCGCCAAGGTTGGCAAGAGCGGAAAATAAGGGCGTGAGTGGATCGACTCTCTTGCTGGCGTTCGCGCTGATGCTGGTTATTGAAGGACTGCTGCCCTTTTTGGCGCCCAAAGCGTGGCGCGAGGGTTTTCGCCGGATTACAGAACTGGCCGACGGGCAGATTCGCTTTCTCGGTTTGTCATCCATGCTGGTCGGGATTCTCCTGCTGGCAATTTTCAAGTAGGCATGGCAGATGCGCCGCTGGCTCCTTCCCGAAGCGATTGAAGACGCCTTGCCCTCTGAGGCTTGGCATGTCGAATCCCTGCGTCGTCGTGTACTCGATGAGTTTCGTTGTCACGGCTATGAATATGTCATTCCGCCGCTACTTGAATACGTCGAGTCACTATTGACTGGCAGTGGTCGTGATCTCGATCTGCGTACCTTCAAGCTCGTCGATCAGCTATCGGGTCGCACCATGGGGGTGCGTGCCGATATCGCGCCGCAGGTGGCGCGCATCGACGCACATCTGCTGAATCGTAAGGGTGTCACGCGCTTGTGCTATTGCGGAAGCGTGCTGCACACGTTGCCTGCCAGTCTTACTGCGACGCGCCAGCCTTTACAGATCGGCGCAGAGCTCTATGGGCACACCGGCTGTGAGGCAGATGCTGAAATGCTTCGTCTTTTGGCTCGGGCATTGGCGTTGAGTGGTGTAACGGCGACACGCATTGACCTAGGGCATGTTGGCGTGTTTCGCGCCATCGCCGCCGGCGCTGGAATTACCGGAGAGCTCCTTGACGAATTGTTTAGTGTGCTCCAAGCCAAGGATTTGCCAGGACTGCGCGAACTCGCGGTAAATATTGCGGAGCCTTATCGTTCCGCACTGCTGGCTTTGCCTGGATGTTACGGTGGCATCGAGACACTCGACCGTGCGGCAGCCAGTCTGCCCGTAACGCCTGAAATTACTCAGGCACTCGGCGACTTGCGCACTCTGGCAGGCGTTTTGCAGGATCTCCCCGTCAGTTTCGACCTTGCCGATCTGCGCGGTTTGCATTACCACAGTGGTGTTGTGTTCGCGGCCTATTGCGCAGGTCATCCGGGTGCCATCGCTCTCGGTGGGCGTTACGATAAGGTTGGCAAGGCCTTTGGGCGTGATCGCGCCGCCACGGGCTTCAGCCTCGATTTGCGAGAATTGGCACGCTTGGCGCCGCGCCCAACCAGACAAGGTGCCATCCTTGCACCACAAGTCACCGAAACCACTGAGTTGGAGGCATTGCAACGGACAGTGGCCGATCTGCGTGCTGCGGGTGAAATCGTTATCAATACCTTACCAGGGCATGCTGCTGTGGAGTGGCAAGAAGCTGGCTGCGACCGACAATTGAGCTGGCATGACGGACGCTGGCTGATCACCGAATTGAACTAATCAAGAAAGACCGAAGCAATGACAAAGAATGTCGTAGTCATCGGCACCCAGTGGGGCGATGAAGGCAAGGGGAAGATCGTCGATTGGCTGACCGATCATTCCCAAGGTGTCGTCCGTTTTCAGGGCGGCCACAATGCCGGTCACACGCTGGTTATTAATGGCAAGAAAACGGTATTGCACCTCGTGCCCTCGGGCATCCTGCGCGAGGGTGTGACCTGCTATATCGGTAACGGCGTGGTGCTGTCACCAGAGGCCTTGATCAAGGAGTTGGATGAACTGAAAGAAGCTGGGGTCGATGCCGAGGCACGTCTCAAGATTTCTGAAGCGTGCCCACTGATCCTACCGTATCACCAGGCGATTGATCTGGCACGCGAACAGGCTCGTGGTGAGAACAAGATTGGCACGACGGGTCGAGGCATTGGTCCGTGTTATGAAGACAAGGTTGCGCGTCGCGCGCTGCGTCTTCAGGATCTACTGCGGACTAAATGTTTCGCCGATAAGCTTGCTGAGTTGGTCGAATATCACAATTACATGCTGCAGCACTATTACCGTGTTGCACCTGTCGACTTCCAGCAGGTGCTCGACGCCGCATTGGCCATGGCCCCGCGTCTGGAGAAGATGATTGCCGATGTGCCACGTGCACTCTACGATGCGCACAATGCAGGTGCCAACCTGCTCTTTGAGGGGGCGCAAGGCACACTGCTTGATATCGATCATGGCACCTATCCATTCGTGACATCGAGTAACTGCGTTGCTGGTGCGGCTTCAGCGGGTGCCGGTGTCGGACCGAACATGCTGCATTACGTTCTTGGCATCACCAAGGCCTATACCACGCGAGTTGGTGGTGGACCGTTCCCCACTGAGTTGTACGATGCGGTGGATAAGCTCGATCCGGTCGGTAAGCATCTTGCTACCAAGGGGCACGAGTTTGGTGCAACGACAGGGCGCGCGCGTCGTTGCGGCTGGTTTGATGCGGCGGCACTGAAGCGTTCGATTCAGATCAATGGTGTTTCGGGGCTTTGCGTTACCAAGCTCGACGTGCTAGATGGCGTCGAGGAACTCAAGCTATGTACTGGCTACAAGCTTGAAGGTGGCTTTACCGACATCCTGCCTGTTGGTGCGGAGGAATTGTCGCGGTGCGAACCCATCTATGAAACCCTGCCCGGCTGGAAGGAAAGCACTGTTGGCGTCAAAACGCTCGAAGGCTTGCCGGCTGCGGCACGCACCTACCTGAAGCGTATTGAGGAAGTCTGTGCGGTGCCGGTCGATATGATTTCAACGGGACCGGATCGTGAAGAGACGATCGTCTTGCGCCACCCTTTCAAGTAATTGATTGTTCTTTGACTGGTGGTGGACTCGTCGATGATAGGCGAGCCCCGCGGTTGGGTGACATCAAGCATCGTCACGATGAATCTCGTTTCGTTAAGGCGATGACCTGATCCAGCTGGGGATGATGAACCTTCAGCTTGTGATTCGACGCTTCACTGCGCGCGTGATCAAGCGTATGCGTTGACCCAGTGGGAAACGTTTCAGGTTCGTTCGAAGGAGGCCGTTGGTGAAGGCGGTGCGCTTCGAATAGTCGATTGCCACGTCGACGATGACTGGAATTCCGTCAGCGGCGAGCTTGCGCGCGGCCGTGATTGTTGACGCCGCTTCGGTGTCGTCGGAAAGACTCAGGTAGGCGGCACCAGTCGCGAGTGCGACGCCCTCCAGATTGACTCGACCGAGGGTGGTGCAGGGCTTGCGGTTGTATGGAAGCGCCTGCGCCTGACTGATCTGGGCGAGTTCTCCATCGTGAAACACGTATACGACGATGCCGAGGCTGTGGGTCACCGCCGTGACCAGTTCCATACAGGTCATCATGAAAGCGCCGTCACCGACAATGGCGAAGACTTCATTATCTGGCTGTGTGTTGGCAAGGCGTGCGCCGATTGCAGCGGGTATTGCATAACCCATCGCGTTAAAATCGGTTGGTACGATCAGTTGCCCACCAGCATGAATCGGGAATAGCTCCGCTGTCAGATAAGTGTGGTTACCATCGTCGACGGCAGCAATGACTTGATCCGGTACTTGGCGGCGCAGTTCAGCAAAGAAGCGCGCCGGGTTTACTCGGCCGCGACTGTTGTGAGCGTGCCACTCGTCTTGGTATTTCTGTTTGTCGCGGGTAATTGCATTGGTTAATGCCGTGTTTGCAGCCCGAACTTCACCCCGTGTTTCGAGTTCGCGACACATGGCTGCAAGAACGGTTTTTGCATCGCCAGCGAGTTTGATTCGTGCCGGGTAGTTTGCGTCAAATACTGAGGGATTGATATCGATGTGGATGAGATCTCTGGGTACGTTAACGCCGAAGCTTCCGGTTGCAATTTCCGCGAAGCGTGCGCCAATCGCGATCATGCAGTCACAACCCTTGAATGCATTGCGTGCTGCCGGTACTGCAGACGCACCGAAGCCAAAGCCTGCATGCAGCGGGTGATTGGCAGGAAAGGAAGCCAGCCCTTGCAGGGTCGTGGCTACCGGAGCCTGTAATAGTTCAGCGAGTGCGATGATTTCAGCGCAGGCTTGGCGTGCGCCCCAGCCCACATAGAGTGTAGGCTTGCGGGCGGTGAGCAATAGATCGATGGCTTCGCGGATTTGATCGCCGTCTGGTCCGGGAGGTGGGGGCAATGGTTGCCAGCGCGGTAGTTCAGCGACCTTGCCGGGGAGAAGCTGCAGATTGACGGGGAGTTCGATCAGTACGGGGCCTGGCTCGCCATCGGTGGCAATTCGGAAGGCTTCGAAGATAGTCGGGATGATATCCTCATGACGAAGGATTCGAAATGCTGCCTTGGTCAATTCCTTTGCCAATGACATTTGATCGATTTCGTGAAGCTGAAAGCGCTTGTTGAGATCGGTACGAATTCCGCCAGTGATGACCAGCATGGGAATACCCGCTAACCGTGCTTCACCGATGCCGCTCGCTGCATGAGTCAGACCAGCTGCGGGGACGATGGCCAGCACACCTATCGTGTCCTTTGCGGTACGGCTGACGGCATCCGCCATAAAGGATGCACAACCCTCGTGCGTGACTAGGACCGGCCTTATTGACTGTGAGTTATTGAGCTCGTCGTAAAGTTCGGTGGTGTGTACGCCGGGTATGCCAAAGGTCCATTTGATACCGATTTGTTCGAGGGCATGCACGGCCAGCCAGGCTCCAGTCTTTTTCAATTTTCCGCTCCACTGATTAGAGAACGTGCGACGCGACGTGCGCTGAAGATGCAGCCACCTAAAAAGGTCCCCTCGAGGGCACGCAGTCCATGCATTCCTCCTCCACCGAAACCGGCCGCTTCGCCAATGGCATGGAGTCCCGGAATCGGCGAGCCTTGCACATCGAGTACTCGACAGTCCAGGTCGGTCTGGATGCCCCCGAGGCTTTTTCGGCTGATGATGAACTCGCGGATGGCGATCAGCGGCATGGCATGTGGATCGACGATCTTCTGGAAGCGACAGGTGCGTAATCGGTCGACCGGCCAACGTCGCAGATGGGCAATACGCCGTAATTGTTCGTCATTGTGGAGACGAGGGCCGCGCTGGATCTGGTCGTCGTAACTCGTGACAGCGTCAGTCAGCACGGTGGGATCGATGGCATTGTCTCCCTGGAGAACATTCATCTTGTCCGTCAATTCATTCAAAGAATGGGCAATAACGAAATCCGGGCAGTTGCGGGTCAGTTCGTCGACCAGCGAATGATTTCCGAATGCGAGTGTGCGCAGGAAGGCGAGTGGGCGCTTATCCCGGATTGACGGATTGAACTCGGCACCAGAAACCGCAAGTTCGCGCAAAGCGATCTTGTGGTTGAGTATCTGCCACGAATGCGCGTGTTTCTCATGGCAGATACGGGTGACCAACTCGCGTGTATCGAAGCCACTGACTAAGGGTTGCGGTCCGATCCGTTCGCCACACCAGTTGAGCCACAGGGCTGAGCGTGGTGGTATCAACGACAGTCCATGGTCCGGTTTGCGTGGCAACCAATGATGCACGCCAGCGGCGTAGTTCCACATACGGTCTAGGTGAGTAATCTGACCGTGCACTGCTTCGACGGCGTCGTGTAACTTGCCATCAGCATAGCGATGCGAGCCATTGAGCAGTTTCTCCGGCGGATGGCCCCAGTCGGCATGCCAGTGGCGACGCACTCGGTCTAGATCGCCGTTGATACCGCCCGTGGCAATGATCAGAGCGTTGCATCGAGCCTCGAATGGAGTGTCATTGTCATTTCTTTCCCGGGTGCCTTGGCAACCCGCAATTCGGCCGCCCTCTGTGGTCAGAGACTCGACACGATAGTCAAACTTAAGAGTCAGCGCGGCCTTACATGGGTGATTTCGTAATTTTTCGATCAGGCAGCGCATCAGCTCTTGGCCGGTACCCCAGATCATATGAAAGCGGGGAAGTGAATTTCCCGCCGTAAATTGGCCGCGCTCGGCCCAGTTGGGAGTCGGCATGAAGGAGATGCCAAGCTTCTTTAGCCAGCAATAGACCTCTTCATTACAGCCGTGCACGTAGGCCTCCGCCCAGCGTCGTGGCCAAACCTCTGCCGCAGTGAATTCGCCAAATGCCAGCCAATCGCGCAATGCGAGATCGGGTGTGTCTCGGATACCGGAGCGGCGCTGTTCAGCGCTATCGACCACAAACAATCCGCCGAAGCTTTCCTTGGCTAGACCACCGAAGTTTTCTTCGATATCGCGATCGAGCAGCGTCACGCTCCGTCCCGCGGAAAGGAGTTCCAGACTCGCGACAATGCCGGCGATGCCGCCACCGATGACGATGATATCGTCCTGAATTCTTTCCACTGACGCCTCCTGGCTAATTCGCGTGCCGATGTGTGGCAATCGACAGCAAGCGCCAGTTTAGCGCCTGAATGTGGAAAGGAGGGTGCCTTGAGCGTGGCGTGGGCCTGTTTGGGCTGGTTCGTGTGAGCCAAAAAACAAAGGGCCAAGCTTTTGGCTTGGCCCTTTGACTTTTTTGGTGCGCCCGGAGCGATTCGAACGCCCGACCCCTTGGTTCGTAGCCAAGTACTCTATCCAACTGAGCTACGGGCGCAAAAAAGTTAGGAGGTGAATTATATAGACGATTTTCTTTTTTCTCAATACCTTTGCGCGAAAAATTCCGGATTTCGATGATTTCTTCTTCTTTGACGTATGAGACCGAGTGCGGTCGAAGGGTGCTAAAGAATATCAAGTAACTCAGCGCTAACAGCATCGACGACACCAAGTTTGGTGCCGTCGTGTGTTTTTACTGCCAGATAGCGCACGCTGTCAGGCGGGCGGCTGCTACGTTTGAGATAGTCAGCAGCTTTATTAGTGGAGTCGTCCGTACCGCTGGGGAGCCGGATATCGTCGAGTGTACGTGCAGCCTTGAGGACTTCAGATTTTTGATCTGCGTAAGGGACGTAGTAGTGGGGCAGATTCTGAATGCCGTAGCCGAAAAGCCCCGCGAATGCGATCTTCTCCCGTTCATTTGATTCTTTTGGGGAGACTGTGGCTACGACTTGCGGACCGGTCAGGCTGAGTCGGCTGAACTCCTTGCGAGTGGCCTTGCTGAGTTCCTCTGGTTCGATTTCCGCAGCGGACATGACGACGAAGCGCTCGCCAGTAAAGACCGTGAACACGGGTCGGCCGGCTTGCATGGCATACACGCCGTAGCAGAGAGCCGCGAGTTGCAAGGCTGCGATGAAAGATAAATCAAAAGGCAGACTCTTTTTGCGGGTGTCGAACACCACAAGCGTTAGTAGCGGACCAAGCGCAACATCAACACCGACAATCAGTGCGATCAGCTCTTTGCCACCCATGACCTGAAAGTAGGGTGGTGGGTACCAGAGTGCGAGCATGGCACCGAGTACCATGAAGGCGACGATGACGCTGATCAACAGATGCAGCGTTGCGGCCCGGATGCGGGAGATTTCCTTGAGACTCAGCATAGGCGTATGAGCGTCTGGTAAAACGGTTAGGGGATAATGCGGCAATGTTATCGAGGTGGTTAATGGCGTGCAATCCGTAGAGGATTCTGTTGCAAAATTTACGACTCTATAAAGTGATTGATGCGGAGGATGGAATGGGTGTTTATCAGACGAGGATTTTCGTGCCCAGCAGTGAGTCAGATGAGGGTTGGGCGGAAACCCTGCTTGGCAGGGTGCTGCGGCCATTGGTGCAACGGTACGCGGCGAGCCTCGAGTGGTTCTGGTTTTCGCGCTATGGAGCGCTGAGCGATGACTTGGAGGACTGCGATCTGGGTGCGATCCCCGTGGAGTTTAAGCGGCCGCGCCCGGACGGCAACGGTTTTGTACATCGAAGCTTGCGTTTCCGCTATGCCATTATTGGTGGTCTGCAGTCCGAGTTTGAATCTCATGCGCGAGAGTTGATTGAGTTGGGGGGGTATCGCATTTCGGATTTCCGAACCTACGACTTTGTTGCAGATACGGGCAGTGATCGATTTCTTGGCATCGAGCATCGTCAGCCGGGGCGTGCCGAGCAACGGGCACGGCTGGTCACGCGCTTCTATTTGGCTAGTTCGCAACTTGTACTTGATGCTCTGGCGGGGCCCGATGAGTGCGGGCGCTTTCGCATGGAAGAAAACGACGACTTGCTGCAAAATCCTCGTGGCTCAAGCTTCCAGTCATTGCACCATTTGTTCTGCAATATCACTGGCGTCCCGACCGACGTGTACGTTTATCAGAAGACCGGCGCTGACGTGATTGGTTTCGGGACCTATCTCAGTCAGCCGCTGGCGCCGTCAGGAGGCTGGGATCACTCAACAGCGTATTCAATATGGTTTTGATGATGCAGGCTTAACGAGCTGGATCAAGGCGAAACAGGCTAATTTCCTTCTGTAGCGTTTCGATCACGCTTTGCCAATCGTCGGGTTGTGATTGACGGAAAAGGCGTGCCGATGGATACCATGGACTATCGTCATGCTTTAGTAGCCAGCGCCAATCCGGGTTGTAAGGGAGCAACAGCCAAACCTGTTTGCCCAGAGCGCCCGCAAGATGAGCCACGGCAGTATCCACCGAGATCACTAGGTCGAGTTCGTCGATCAATGCGGCAGTATCCGCGAAGTCGTGGAGATCATGGCTAAAGTTGATGATGTCATCGCGTTGCTCAAAGGCCGTTGCGTCGCTCGCCCGGATTTCTTTTTGCAGGCTGACGAGAGTGATGTTGTCGGGCTTGAATGTGGCTAGGCTGACGAGGGGAATCGAGCGGTTGTGATCGTTGCCGAATGCGACGTTTCCCGCCCAGGCAAGGCCGACGCGGGGTCTGACCGTTTCGCTTAGCCTTCTGTGCCAGAACGCGCGACGTGCTGAGTCCGTGACGAGGTAGCGCGGCATGGACGGGATAGTGTCCAATCCTGTTGCAAATGCAAGCGGCAGACTTAACAAGGGACAATGGAAGTTGAAGGTGGGCAGCGGTTCGCCTTGGGCAATGACTTGGCTAACGCCTTCCAGTGTAGCGAGCAGTGGCTTCAAGGGAGGTTGTACCTCAAGCAAGACCGTTGCGCCCAATCGGGCTGCGAGCGTTGCATAGCGACTGAACTGAATGGTGTCGCCCAGTCCCTGCTCGGCATGGAGCAGGATCGTCATGCCTTGCAGCGATTCTTTTCCCAGCCATAGCGTTTGGGGGATGTCTCGTTTCGCGGTGGCGTATCGATCGGTATGCCACCGCCATTCAAATTCGGGCCAGCCTTCAACGAGATTGCCGTTTTGTAGCAGGTACATGCCGATGTTGTAATGGGCCGTTGCATTCTCTGGCTGCACTTCCAGCGCTAGACGAAAACTGGCCAGTGCTTCAGATTGTCGGCCGAGGTAGGGCAGGGCAAGACCTCGGTTATTGAGTGCTTCAAAATGATCGGGAGTGATCTCGAGGCAGTGATCGAAACTGGTAACTGCCTCGCCATATCGGCCGAGGTGCATCAAGGCCATTCCCCTGTTGTTGTAGGCCAAGCCACTGTCAGGGCGCAGTGCGATTGCATGATCGATGCTGTCGAGTGCCTCGGTGTGTCCGCCGAGACAGGAAAGGGCTATTCCAAGGTTGATGTGAGCGTCGAAGTAATCGGAGTGGAGTTCGGTTGCGCGCCGAAATTTCTCACTAGCCTCAGCATGCGAGCCCTGATGGAGCAGGGAAATGCCGCAGTTATTGTGACTCACTCCGTTGCGTGGATCGAGATCGGTTGCCTTGCTGAAGTTCGTGATCGCTTCGGCATGGCGACCGAGTCGCTGTAGTGAAATACCACGATTATTCTGTGCGTACGCATCGTTTGGTTGAAGTGCGATGGCTTTGTCGAAGTTGGTAATGGACGCCTCGTAACGGTTGAGGTTCTGTTCGGCATTCCCTCGGTTGTTGAAGGCTTCTGCGTAGTCCGGTTTTAGGAGGATGGCCTGATCGAAGTGGATGATGGCTTCTTCGTAGCGTTGTTGTCTAAATAACGCCAAGCCGAGATTGAACTGTGCTCCGGGATGCTGTGGATTGGCGATTACGGCCTTGGTCAGTACATCTGCAGCCAGTTCCGTGCGATCGAGTTGCAGATGGAGATGGCCGAGGAAAAGCAGTGCATCCGGCTGCATCGGTTGGGAGTGCAGTATCTCTAGGTAGATTTTTTCGGCTCGTTCGAGTTGCCCTTGTTGATGCAGGGCTAGCGCCGCCTGTAGATGCAATGCCGAATGTGGAGACGGGCGTCCGCTGGTGAAGCCGGTCTGCTTATGTGGTTTCCGGAGTTTTTGCTTGCCCATATTTGTCGCCAGATGGGCGAATTGAGGATTTCAGCGCAGTGCCGGGTGGCTCATCAATGCTGCCGGACACCCACCCTGTCTGCGCGCAATCTGCAAATTCTATCACTCGCACTTGTTTGGTGCGTGTCTTGGGGGGGGGCTTATTGAGTTATAATTCCAATAGTCTAAATTGTTTGGTGGCCGTTGTGGCTGGTCACCGGATTTGAGTGATATTCACAATGTGAATACATCGTGTGCGGTCCGTCTTTTTAACTATTTTTTGGGGTAGATCTAACAATGACCAAGCTTTCCAACCAATCCTTCCTGTCAGTAGCCGGTGGTATGTTTGCTGTCGTGTTGAGCGGCGTCGCTTCCGCCCAGGTTTCAGCGTATCCCTCCGCGTCGCCATCTGCGACGGTTCATGCTCTCGAGTCGTCTGTTGCGACGCAGTTGATCAGCAACACTTCCCTGCAGCAAATGCTGACCATTTCAAACGCCGTCGGCTTCCGCATGGGTATTCTTCAGTCGCGCCCGGCCAACATTGTTTCGTCAAACCAAACATTTGGCCTGGCTGCAGGTGGTAACGAAAAGTGGAATGCCTGGGGCAGCCTGTCCGCCAATAACAATGAGTACAAGGGTTTTGATCAGGACGTGACAACTGCAGTTGCTGGCCTTGATTACACCGTTGCGCCGACGCTGGTTGCTGGCGCTTCCGTCGCTTATGACCGCAGTACTGGTTCACTGTTCAATATCACCACCACCGGCTACACCGTTGCTCCTTACCTCGGTTGGCAGATCAACAAGGATTGGTCGCTTGATGCGAGCATGGGTTGGGGCGAAGGCAAGACGAACATCGGTACGAACGAAATTAAGCCCGATCGTTTCTTCTATGGCACCAATTTGAGCTACACACAATGGTCGGGCAACTGGCAATTCACTGGCAAGGCGAGCTATCTCTACGGTGAAGAAAAATACGAATCGACGCTCCTGAATGCGAAGAACAAGATTGACCAGTGGCGCTTGGGTGGGCAGGCTGGATACTGGATGGCCGGTGGCATCATGCCCTACTTCGGGCTTGCCTATTCGACCGATGACACGAAGACCGCTCTGGCGGGTACGAATGACCTTGGCAAGAATGCGTGGACTGTTTCGGTTGGCGCGAATTTCTTCTCGCTGGCGAATAACCTCACGGGTGGAATCGTTTACAACCAGGAAAGTGGACGTTCCAATAGCAAGCGTGACAGCGTGATGTTGAACATCAACTACCGCTTCTGATGCTCGTTTCGGGTTTTCCCGAAATCAAGGCCGCACTCATGAGTGCGGCTTTTTTCTTTGCTCTTTCTGCTTTTTTAGCGCTTTCGGGGTGTTCTACTTCCTACCGGGTTGCCGATCTGTCGGATGCTCAGTCCGAAGCGCGTGCGCTCGGCTTTACAGCGGAAAGCATCAAGGCTGGCAAGTTTCAATTAGCATTGTTTAGTCGTGAGCCGCGGATGCCGAGCGATGCTCTGACAATCTATATCGAAGGTGACGGTGCTGCTTGGCCGACCCCTTATCATCCCCCTCGTGATCCAACACCAAGGCGGCCTGTTGCCCTGACACTAGCGCTTGCCGATCCGGGTGCAACGGTCGTTTATCTAGGCCGCCCATGTCAATTTCTCGACGCTGAATCTTTGGCCCAATGCGACCGTGCCTATTGGGTCGAGAGGCGCTTCGCACCCGAAGTGGTCGCCGCTTATGATGATGCGCTCGATCAATTGAGGCGCCGGTATGGGGCTCGTCAGTTGTCGCTCGTTGGCTATTCCGGCGGTGGAGTGATTGCAGCACTTCTTGCGTCGCACCGAAGCGATATAGATACCCTGGTGACGGTTGCAGCACCACTGGAACTTGAGTCTTGGATTACCTTGCATGGCGCCACGCCATTGACCGGTTCTCTCGATCCGGCTCACGCGCTCCCGTTGCGAGTTGGTTTTCGAAGCGTGCATTTTGCCGGCGAGCATGATACAAATGTTCCCGTGGCAATTGTTGCTGATTATGCTGGGCAAGTTGGCGGTGTGGTGGTGGAGGTGCCTGGGTTCGACCACGAGTGTTGTTGGGCGCGTGACTGGCCTAAGTTACTGGGACGCCTAGCGGAACAAGGAGCGCACTGATGCGGGGAAAAAGTTTTTGGGGCTTGTGGATGTTCGTTTGGCTCATGGCGGTGGGTGCTCCAGTCATGGCGCAAAGACCACCAATGATGCCGCCCGCTTTTATCGGCGGGATTCCGGGAATGGTACAGATGCAGGCTATGCTCATTCAACGCCACCAGGTCAGAACCTTGCTGTATCGAGAAGCTTTGGATGAGTTGCGCAAAAATCCACAAGCGGCTGATGTGCCGGGTTGTCCACCCATGGCGAAACGAGCGCGTACCCTCTGTATACGCCGACCTGCTGCGGCACCATCGACCGTGAGCAATGATGGGCGGAACTCCTCGGCTCAGGACACGGTTGCGCCGAATGCGCTCAGTGAGGGAGTGCCTCTTTCGCCGTCGCGCCGGAGGATTGCTCTCCTTATTGGCAACAATGCCTATGTGCAGCCGATCCCGGTCCTCGGCACACCGATTAGTGACGTCGATAAGATCGCTGAGGTTTTACAGCGCCAGTTTGGGTATGAAACCCGTGTGCTGCACGATGCATCCAAAGAAAAAATCATTGAGGCGCTCAATGCCGTAGCTGATGATGCCAAGCCTGATGACAGTGTCGTGCTATTCTATGCGGGTCATGGGTATCTGATGGAGGATACGAAGATGGGATTCTGGATTCCTGTCGACGGCTCGACGAAGACCGCTGCCAACTGGATATCTAACACGGATATTTCAAAGTTGTTGCAGGCGATTTCGGCGCGTCAGGTGATCCTTGTTTCTGATAGTTGCTTTTCCGGTTCGCTAACGCGGGAGCAGAAGTTGACTGCCGGCTATTCAGCAAAATCTACCGATGTTTTCCGGCACCGTGCCGTACTGGCCTTGTCTTCAGGAGATGAAGAGCCGGTTTCAGATGAAGGTAAGGGTGGGCACTCTATATTCGCATGGCACTTTATCAATACACTTCGGACCGTCGGTGGAAATGTGCCGGGCTTTGAAATTTATCGCATTGTGCATGATGGTGTCCGTAAGGACTACCCTCAGGAGCCTCAGTATGGCGGAGTGGTCACGGCGGGACATATCAGCGGTGGAGAGTTTCTCTTTGATCCCCGTAGTGATTGAGGTGAATCGATCGGGTATCGGGAGCAACGGTTACTCGGATATAATTAAATCAATATCTGTCTGGTTAGATTGGAGAAAAAGATAATGACCCGTTTCAAGTCGGCACCCCTACTGTTGCTTCCCTTTCTGCTCATTTCCGGCGCAGCTATGGCGCGTAATGATGACGAAACCGCCGCTGCGGCGAATGCCAATCGGCCGAAGAGTGCTCCGATCAAGACGATCACCAGCTTCTCACAGGCTCTGCGCTGTATGGATGAGTTGTTCCTGGCGTTCGGCAAACATGGCATCGTGGTCACCTCGGCGGGAATGCCTGATGAGACGGGCAAGGTGAATACGGGTACCAAAGAGATGCTGATCAGCACCATCTCGAAGATGACCCTGAAAAGCAATGCCTTCGAATTCATCGATTTCCACAGCAAGAATGACGATCTAGCGGCTCTATTTGCATCTACCGGCGATGCCGACAGAAAACGTCCTGATTACTACATCCGTGGCTCGATCACCCAGATGGATGACAATGCAGTACGTAGCAACAAGGGTGCGGGTTTTTCGCTTCCCTTTCTGGATTTTGGCGTATCCAAGGATGATTCCTTTGATTTGATCAGCATGGACATGAGTATCGGTGAGGTTGGGTCGCGCCGGATCCTGCCGAACACCAGCACCTCCAACACGATGGTCATCAAGAAGACGGGTCGTTCTGGCGAGGCCGGTGGCAAGTTGTTCAAACTTGGCATGAGTTTCAACGTCGATATCAGCCGTGCGGAGGGTCTCGGTGCAACGACGCGAACCCTGGTTGAGCTTGGATTAATTGAGACACTCGGTAAATTCACGCAGGTTCCGTACTGGAAGTGTCTGGATACTGATCTGACCAATCCTGTGATCCGCTCGCAGGCGCTTGAGGATTTTGAGATGATGGCGGATAAAGACCGCATTCTTTTCGTGCAACGCAAGCTGGGTGGTAGCATGAATCGTTACCACGGTCCGATGAACGGTGTCATGAACGAGCAGCTTAAGACGGCTGTGGCAGAGTATCAGTCTTCTGTCGATCTGGTCGCCGACGGCAAGATCGGATTCGATGTTTATGCGAGTCTGATCGACGATACGCAGAACCAGCTCGCCGCCGTTTCCAAGGTTACGCCTGAGCCACCGGCTTATGTTCCACCCGCTCAGGCAACCGCATCGGTTGCGTCTGCGTCGAGTGCCTCGACAACGGCTCAGTCTGCTTCGGCCGCGGCACCCTTCATGGTTAATTTGCAAACGGAGCGCGGTACAAAGCCGACGTTCCGCGTTGGGGAATTTCTGAATCTGAGCCTTTCGATGAACGGTAGCGGTACTGCTTACTGTTACTACGAGGATGCGGGCAAGACGACAGCGCGAATATTCCCGAACCAATTCCATGCTGACGCCTCGCTGAAGGCGGGCAGCGTCATGCATTTGCCGAGCGGTGGTTTCAAGATCCGCTTCGATCAGGCTGGTCGCGAGCGTATTGCGTGTATCGCTGCCGACCGTGAGCTTGTGACGCCGTCCTCGCTTGTCGGGGCGCGCGACTTGACACCGCTGAAGGTGAGGTCGGTCGATGATATCGTCGGTATGTTCAAGCAGAGTAACCCTGCGGCAGTGTCGAGCATGATCGACATTACCGTGACTCGTTGATCCCCAGTTCGGACCGCTTAAGTTCATGGTTGACAGAGAATCTATTGGTTTGAGATCGGTGCTTGGCGGGTTGTTCCTCTTCGCTTGCGGCGTGAGTTGGGCCGCTGGCGGAGAAGTCGAGACGGTACGCACTGAGCCCTTCTTGCTGGCTGGCGAGATTATTCTTGTTCCTTCCAAAAACAACACGTCGCCGAGTGACAGTGAGGCACGCCGACAAAAAGATGCTGCGCGAGAATATCGCAAGGGGCAGTCGGCGCCACCCGCTGTGATTGTGGTTCCTGATGACGATGGAGGGATGCTGTCCCCTCGTCGTGGTGTCAGTGGTGCGGCCGAGAATGTTGCGCGGGCGCGTGATTCTCGGCAAGGCGATGCAAATGGCGCAGCGGTGACGCCTTCAATAGTGATGCCGGAGGAGGGGGCTTCAGCGGGGAGTGAAAGTCCTGCGGCGCAGAGTGCCAAGCGCGAACGCTCTCGTGCTATCGAGTATCGGACGGGCGGGCAGCGCTCGCACTCGGTCGCGACGGCCAAAGGAACTGATGGGTTGCCGATCGTCGATTGCAGCAGCGTCGATAATGTCGCTGGGCGTATCGGTGACGACACGCGGTCCGGTAGCGTGATTATCCTCATTCAGGATCGGAATCAGGTCAAGGTTCGCTGTCGCTGAAAAAACTTTCAAATCCTGTCATCTCTTATGGTCGTCGGGCGTTAATCGACTCATGAGGCTAAGGGAATTGAATTCGTGAAATTGGGTTTGCCAATCGCTGCCATGTTGCTCTGCTTCCTTGCCCTCCCGCTGGCTTCTCAGTCGGGTGAGATGAGGTCGAAATCGAAAAATATTTCGATCAACATTGGACCAAACGAGGCAGAGAATAAATCCGGTTTTATCGAAGAAAATGCCGAGATTGAAGGTATCACCATCATTAACGGAAAAGTGACGATTGATGGTGTGAAGGTTCCACGGGGTGTAAAGCAGTTTCGCTCGGTGAAAACCGGCAAAAGTTATTTCATCGATTGGGGTAAGGGCGATGATGTCAGTATTTCTGAACACTAGCATTCGCTTTGGTGTTGCTGGCACGGTGGCGATGTTGTCGATGCCGTCATTCGCAACCATCGTGATCGATGGCAATGCCGGAAGGTCGCAAATGGGCATGGTGATGGGGCGCTCAGTGATGGGGCTGTCAACATCGTCTTATGCAGTAGTCCGCAGTCATGCGTGGATGAATTATCAGCGCGAAGATGACAGAACGGGTCGGGGGGTGGTTGCAGTGCCACTTGCCGGTACGTGGATGTCATTCTCGCCGAGTCAAGCCAATGCGCGGTCGCATGTTGCCCGCGCCCAAACTTACAGATTGATGGGACGGGAGTGACGATGTTCAGGAACGCTACATTACCGGTTCGCAAGGAGTTCCGACGCGTTGTACGCGGGCTGGCGGGTGTGCTCACTGGGAGCTTTTTGGCTGTCATGTCGGCGTCTGCCGTTGCGTTCGATGTCGTTTCCGCCGACGTCGATACCATCTTGGGTACACGTAGCGGAAAGTTGTCTGTTTGGCAGCTCTCTGATAACCCCAATATCATATTGTTTGATTTTCCCAGTCTGACTGAGCAAGGGCGCAGTTTCAATCGGATTACCCAGCTCATCGATCAGTTCAATGAGCCGTTCAAACGCGTTTTGGGAAATGTAGAGTTCGTCAAGTATCTTGAAGCGATGCGGCGCAACCAGGCGAATTTTGCCTATGGTCATGACGTGTTGCTGAACGAGTTGGTGCTGTTCTACAGTCTCGCCGAGCGCGACAAGGTTGAACTTTTTCCCGAAGAGCTCGCGATCCGCGATTTTCTGATCCAACAAGGTGCAATTAAGCTTTGGCGCGGTATCTACCAGGTCGACAAGTCAAAGGCGAACTTGGTCGTTCTCTCAATTCCGCAGGTGCAGGAGCGTCGCGAAAACGAACCACCGGTTACTGCGTTCGCACGGCGAGCCATCATCCTTCACGAATTGGCCCATGGTGAGTTCTATACGAACAAGTACTACGCTGATTATTGCCGGACATTTTGGAATACAACCCTGACAGAAGATCAAAGGGGGCTCTTCAAGCGCTTCCTTTCGAACTATAATTACACCCTTAATGCTGACGAGCTATTGGTCAACGAGATGCAGGCCTATCTGATGTTTACGCCTGATACGGCGTCTTTCAGTGCAGCTAAGCTGGGTGTCCAGCCTGCGGAACTCGAAGCCATGCGTGATGCTTTTGTTAATGGTCATCCGCCGACTCGCCTGCCAATTTATTCTCCGGAGGGGGTGCGTAAATGAAATTCAAATTCAAGGTAATGTCGCTGCTACTTCTTTGGACATTTTGCTGCGCTGCAACGGCACAGGTTAATCAGGGGCCGACGACACGGATCCAGGGTAATACCGAGATTAATGTTCAGACGAGCGATGTCAACGCCATGGCCGTGGGGCGTAACAACGTCGCGAAGAACCGCATTGGTGTGATCAAGGGCGAGAAGAAGGGTGATACCAAGATCACCGTAAATGCTGCAAAGGTCACGACGATAGCAGGCGGCAGAAATAAGAAAGCGTGTACCAATATCGGAGGGATCGTCAGCGATGAATGCAATTAAAAGAATCGGTTTATTCGACCGGTTGGCGGGTGTTGCTCTCGTCGGGGTGGCGGTGCTTACGCTTCCACTGGTAGCGAGTGCCGAGCCAGGGTTGGGTGCTTCATCCCAGACCAAGGTGAACAAGGCCAAGGCGAAGGGTTGGTCGGCGCAGGCCGTCAAGAAGGATGGTTATGAACGCCAGAATGAGAAAACATTGGTGAATATTGGCAGCAAGCGCGGTGGCGATTGCAACGTGAATGTAGGTACCGCCAAGCCGGGTGAGAAAGCGCCGAAGGAAATTGTGGTCACCACCAAAGAAGTCATTAACATTTGTAAGTGAGAGAAATGATGAATCGTCGTCGCTTGTATTCGCTGATTGCTTCTGCTGCTGTGGCCGGTAGCATGTGCGCGTCTTTGTCTTCGCCGGCCTTTGCCGGTGATAGCGATCAGGTGAAATTGAAGGCCTTGCAGCGTGCTCTTACAACGCCGCCGGAAACCGATGAGTTTGCACCGAAATCCATCGTTTTTGACCGTGACGAGAAAGCTGCTGCACCGGCTGAGGGTGCTCAGCAGCCAACTTCTGGAAGCTCGGGTGATTGCAGCTTGCTGCCTGCCGATGTGAAGACGACCGTTGTTGATTTCGAGATACAGTTCAAACTGGGAAGTGCCGAGTTGTCGCCTGTATCCGAAAATATGTTGATGCAGATCGCGAAAATACTCGCGCTGACGCCGGATCGTTGCGTATTTGTCGAGGGTCATACCGATTCGACAGGCAATGCAGACCGCAACTTGCGGCTCTCGCGTGAGCGGGCCAACTCTGTTGTCGGATTCATTGTGTCCAAAGCAGGTGTGCTGCGCAGTCGCTTGATTACCGCGGGTAAGGGTTCGACGGAAACGCTCAAGGGACTCGATCCTCGTGATCCGAAGAATCGTCGCGTGTCATTCAAGGTCGCGGGTTGATTTGCTTAATTAAGGCCGATTAGGGGGATATCGATGGGACGTCTTGAAATCTTGCTGGCGGGTTGTGCGGTGTTGTTTTCATTTTCCGCATGGGCACAGGATATGCAGCGCTCCAGTCATCCGCAGGGCATGCAGGTCAATGGCAATGCTGAGCTCAGGGCGCATCAGGATGGTGCGACTGCGGTGACGCTCGGTGATCGAAATGTCGTCAGAAATTCTGCGTCTGCCATTCGTGGTGGTACGCAAATCCAGGGCAACACCAAAGTAACGGCTGGGCAGAGGAACGCAACAGCCACCGCAGTGGGTAGGGATAACGCTGCAACTAATGAAGCAGGTGTCATTGGTGGTAAGTGAAAACAAACCACCATTTTTTTGTGTTTTAACCAAGGAGAAGTAAAAATGCGTATGCAATTCGCCATCATCACCATCGTTTCCGCTGTTCTGTCAACCGCTGCCTTCGCTCAGAAGACCGAAGTCAAGGGCAACACTGAGATCAAGGCTGCTCAGGAAAACACGACTGCTGTCGCTATTGGCAAGGACAACACGGCGAAGAACACCGCCGGTGCCATCAAGGGCAACACCA
>CAZAOQ010000005.1:0-35946 GCA_964486795.1 uncultured Rhodocyclaceae bacterium | reverse complement strand
GTATCTCGGTGGACACAGCCGTGGACATCGCCAAGGAAGCGGCAGACATCATCCTGCTGGAAAAGAGCCTGATGATTTTGGAAGAAGGTGTGCTCGAAGGGCGCCGCACCTTCGCCAACATGCTCAAGTACATCAAGATGACAGCCAGCTCGAACTTCGGCAATGTGTTCTCGGTCCTGGTGGCCAGTGCCTTCATCCCGTTTCTGCCCATGTTGCCCATGCACCTCCTGGTGCAAAATCTGCTATATGACATTTCACAGATTGCCATCCCGTTCGACAACGTCGATGAAGAGCTGCTGAAGCAGCCTCAGCGCTGGCAGCCGAGCGACATTGGACGCTTCATGGTGTTTTTCGGGCCGATCAGCTCGGTGTTTGACATTCTCACCTTCACCATGATGTGGTTCGTGTTCGGTGCGCAATCACAAGAACAACAGACCCTGTTTCAGTCCGGCTGGTTTGTCGTCGGTCTGCTGACGCAAACCCTGATCGTGCACATGATCCGTACCGCCAAGCTGCCCTTCATCCAGAGCCGTGCCGCGACGCCTTTGCTGGTAATGACAGGCATCATCATGACGGTCGGCATCTTCCTGCCAATGGGGCCGCTGGCGCACTACTTCAAACTGCAAGCGTTGCCGCTGCTGTACTTTGTGCTCCTGCCCTTCATCCTGCTGGGCTATATGTGCCTGACGCAG
The DNA here is from genome assembly GCA_964486795.1 of uncultured Rhodocyclaceae bacterium. Classification (GTDB taxonomy): domain Bacteria; phylum Pseudomonadota; class Gammaproteobacteria; order Burkholderiales; family Rhodocyclaceae; genus Sterolibacterium. The sequence goes on along the minus strand of CAZAOQ010000005.1, from coordinate 35,254 downwards.
ATAATGAAAGGCTTTTACATCCGCCGCTACGGCTGGCAATAAGGTTAAGGTGCGACGCAGAGACATGCAACACCGCTCCCGACGCTTGCCCTCCTACTCGTAGCGCAGCGCCACGATCGGGTCGAGCCGCGCGGCGCGGCGTGCCGGAAAGTAGCCGAAGATGACGCCGATGGCACCGGAGAAAAGGAAAGCCAGCAAGTTGATGCCGGGATTGAACAGGAAGGGCATCTGCATCAGCCCGCTGAGTCCCAGACAGGCAACGAAGGCGAGGATGATGCCCACCAGCCCACCGAGCGCCGAGAGCACTACGGACTCGATCAGAAATTGCAGCAGCACCTCATGCTCCAGCGCACCGATGGCGAGGCGGATGCCGATCTCGCGGGTGCGCTCGGTCACCGACACCAGCATGATGTTCATGATGCCGATGCCACCGACAAGCAGACTGACTGCAGCCACCGCGCCAAGCAGACCGGTCATGGTGCGGATGGTACCGGACAGCGTTTCGGCGATCTGTTTGGTATCCATGACGTTGAAATTATCTTCCTCACCATCGGCAAGCTTGCGGCGTTCGCGCATCAGACGACGCACCTGTTCCATCACCGGCTCGGCAGCGACGCCATCGCGCAACGAGAGCATCAGCGTGGACACATCCTGATTGCCCGTCAGGCGCCGCTGCACGGTGCGAATCGGCATCACCACGATGTCGTCCTGGTCCTGACCCATCGCGCCCTGCCCCTTCGCTGCGAGCAGACCGACGACTTCACAGGAAAAATTCTTGACCCGCAGTTCACCGCCAATCGGTGACTGTCTGGCAAAAAGCTGATTGCGAATGGTGTTGCCGATGACGCAAACCGCCTTGCCGGCGCGTTCTTCGTCATCATCAAAACTGCGTCCGTCAGCGAACGTCCAGTTGCCTGCGGAGAAATAGGCGTTGGTCGTGCCATTCACCACCGACGACCAGTTCTGTCCACCCGCCACTAGGGTCACACGGCCGTTGACGACGGGAGCGACGATACGCAGCGAGACAATCTGATTTTGCAATGCCTCGGCATCGCCAAGGCGAAAACGCGGCACACCCGCCCCGCCACCTGGGCCGAGCATCTGACCGGGACGCAGCAGCAGCAGATTGCTGCCGAGGCTGGCAATCTGATTGGCGACCATACGTGTTGCACCGTTGCCCAGCGTCACCATGGTGATCACGGCAGCAACACCGATGACGATGCCGAGAACCGTGAGGAAGGATCGCATCAGATTGCGGCGAATCGCACGCAACGCCAGCAGCAGTGCATTGATCAACATCTGCGTCATGTGACCTCCGTCGTCACAGGGCTGTCAGCGATCACAGTATCGCTATTCACGCGACCATCGACGAAACGCACGATACGCCTCGCATAGGCCGCCATATCGGGCTCGTGCGTCACCATGATGATGGTGATGCCCTTGTCGCGATTGAGCAGGGTCAGCAGGTCCATGATCTCACGCCCACGCGTGCTATCGAGATTGCCGGTTGGCTCGTCGGCGAGCAGCACCAGCGGCTCGGTGGCGATGGCGCGGGCAATAGCCACACGCTGCTGCTGGCCACCCGAGAGTTCCGCTGGCGTGTGATGCTCCCACCCTGCAAGGCCGACCTGGGCGAGCGCCGCGCGGGATTGTCGCTGACGATTCACCGTGTCCTCACCGCGATAGAGCAGCGGCAGCTCGACGTTCTCCTGTGCCGAGGTGCGTGCCAGCAGGTTGAAGCCCTGAAACACGAAGCCCAGATAATGTCGCCGCAGCAGCGCGCGCTGGTTTCGATCCAGCGTTTCCACCGCCGTGTTGCGAAACCAGTAGCTGCCGTTGCTCGGCAAATCCAGACAACCGATGATGTTGAGCACCGTCGACTTGCCCGAGCCACTCGGCCCCATGATGGCAACGAACTCACCGGCGTGGATATCCAGGTCGACATCTTTCAGCGCCTGGAATGCCGTCGCCCCGTTGCCATAGGTCTTGCCAACCTTGCGTAGCGAAATCAACGCCGCCGGCGTGATGCTGCCAGCATCGGCCTCGCTCACGGCTTGGCATCCTGATAATCGGTGATCACCGCCATGCCGGGTTTGAGCTCCCCACCGACAATCTCGGTCTGGCGACCATTGCTGACACCGACCTTAACCGGCATGGCCTTCGGTTTGCCATCGATGAGCAGCCAAAGCTGGCCATCGCCTGAATGCGGCACCGCCACCTGGGTCAGCTTCTTGTTTTGTCGCGGCATCCGCGGCAAGAACTTCGACACGTAGCCGCTACCGGACGAGGCTGCACCGCCGGGGTTGCTGGTCGGTGCGTAACGCAGCGCCGCCGCCGGCACCAGCAAAACATTCTCGCGATCAGCGGTAATGATGCGTGCCGTCGCCGTCATACCAGGGCGCAAGGCAAGATCATCATTAGCCACACTGAGCACGGTCTTGTAGGTCACGACGTTGTCGATGATCGTCGAGCCGATGCCGATGCGCCGGATCGTCGCCGGGAAGCTACGCCCCGTCCAGGCCGACACCGTAAAGCTCGCCGGCTGGCCAAGCTTCACGGTGCCGACATCAGCCTCATCGACGCGGACCTCAAGTTCCATCTTGGTCAGATCCTCGGCGATCGAGAACAACACCGGCGTCGTCATCGCAGCCGCCACCGTCTGCCCCGGCTCAACCTTGCGCGCCAGCACCACCCCATTGATTGGTGAGCGAATCACCGTTTTGCTGATATTGGTTTCATCCGTCTTCAATGTCGCTTGCGCTTGCGCCACCGCCGCCCGTGCACTCTGTTCGTTGGCGACAGCACGACTCGAAGCCGCCTCGGCAGCTTCAAGCTCACTCTGTGCCGGCACCTTGCCACCCGATAATTCGGCGACGCGACGCAGACGGCCCAGATTGGCACGTGATTCGGCGACAGTCGCCTGCGCCTGTGCCACGCTCGCCTCGGCGGCCGCCACAGCAGCACGCGACTTGGTCACCGCATCCTGTAACTTAGCTGGATCAAGCCGCGCCAATACCTGACCCCGGGTCACGCGGTCGTTTTCGTCGACCAGTACAGCTTCCAGCGTACCGGACAATTCGCTACCGACATCGACAGAGCGCGTCGGCTGCAGGGTTCCGCTTGCAGAAATCGAAACCACGAGATGTCCCAACGCCGCTGCCTCAGTCAAGTAGCGCCCCTTCGGCGTCTCCTCGCCATTGAAGACCATGAACAGCGCAGCGCCTGCCAGCGCGAGCACGCCAAGCACCAGCCAGCGGCTCCGGCCAGAGAACCAGCGGACGCGAGTCAGCAAGTTGGGATCGGATGTCGTCATGATGATTTTTCCGTTTGAGTCTTATCGGTTTCACTACCCTCGATCTGCCAGCCGCCCCCGAGCGCCTTGTAAAGACGGATCACAGCGGTCAACACATCAGTCTCGGCGCTGGCCAGGCCATCCTCGGCGGACAGCCGCGTGCGCTCACTGTCGAGCACTTTCTGGAAGTCGATCGAGCCGGCGGCGTAAAGGTTTTGCGCCAGCCGGGCCGCATTACCTGCCGCCGTCGCCGCCTTGCGACGCGCAGCAACCCGTGCGCGGCCGGCGGCATAGTCAGCCAATGCGTTCTCGACGTCCTCGAGTGCGCCAAGAATGCTCTTCTCATAGGCAACGAGCGCCTGCTCGCGCACGGCGTCCTGCACTTCAATGCGCGCCCGGATGCGGCCACCGTCAAAGAGCGTCATCGCGAGACTGGCCGCCAGTGCCTGGGCCGCACTACCGCCGCCGCCGAGTGCTGCCGTACTCGCAGCCTGCCAACCCAGCGATCCACTCAGACGCAAGCTCGGATAGCGATCCGCCTCGCGCTGCGCCGTCCGCGCCAACTCGGCGCGCAATACAAACTCGGCAGCACGCACGTCCGGACGTTGGCGTAGCGTGTCGGCCGGAATGGCGACAGCAATGTGTTCTGGCGGATTGGGCAGAGGCGTGGCAACGGCAAGCGTCTCGCGCAGCCCGCCCGGCGCGAGGCCGGTCAAAACAGCAAGGTGGTGGGCGGTCGCTGCAGCCCCGCTATCCAGTCCCGGCAACGTGGCGCGGCTTGATTCGAGATTGGCGCGCGCCTGCTCGACGTCGAGCAAAGAAGCCAGACCCGCCGTGGTACGCCATTCGACGAGTTGCAGCGTCTCGGCCTGACTCCGCACGTTTTCGCGGGCAATCGCCAGACGCCGCTGAAAGGTGCGCAGATTCACATAGTTGAGTGCCACTTCTGCAGCAAGAGAGGCATGCGCTGCCTCAAACAACGCCGCCGTTGCAGCGAAATCCGCCTCGGCTCCGGCCACTGCGTCACGCTGACCGCCAAAGACCGACGGCTCCCAACCGGCATCAAACCCGGCGGCGTAGAACGTCTGCGGCGAGGCATTGCCGCTGCGTGCGCGATTCACGGCGAGCGAGGCATCAAGACTCGGATAAAGACCGGCCACCGCGAGGTCGCGACCGGCGCGCGACTGGCGCAGACGCGCCCGGGCACTGCGCAGATCCGGTGCAGTGATCAGCGCAGCTTCGATCAGCCCGTCAAGTTGCGCATCACCCAAATGGCGCCACCAATGGACCTGTGTTTGAGAAGTCGCTGGTGCGGACGCCAAGCCATCACTCGCCAAAAGAGTTTCCGGCCAGCTTGCCGGCATGGCAATCGCATGCGGCACATCCGTGACCGCCGCCCCCTGTGGCACGCGCAACATGTCGAGTGGAGCGCAGCCGGCCAAGGCTAATATCGCCACGCAACTCGCACAAAGCCGGGCAATGTATCCTCCTTTGAAACTCATCACAGCCACCATTCATGGATATTCGCAACGACCGGAACGGCGATTCTATCTCTCACCTCGCCGCCTGCCCGCAGATTTGCACAATCTTACAGCTCGCCAAGTATCCTGCCCAATGGATTGCCTTTGTCGTTACCACTACTGCATTGCAAGTATGCAAAATACCAACGCCAAGGTATTTCTTTGAAATGCCCTGCCCACTAGCATTCAGCAAGAAGGGGGGGGGCACAGTACCCGCAGCCCTTGACGCTGTGCGCTGCCTGCGCATCCCGCTTCCCGCCACTTTCGGCGCCACTGGAGTCGAAGCCGAGCCCATCTGGCTGACACCTCCCGCATGGGCGACACGGTAGCGCGGGATGTTCTCCGCCGAGTCGGCCGCCATAGAAAGCACTCATCGAACGCGAGGAAAACTGCCTCATGAATCGAACCGGCCTGCTTCTCGACATAACAGGGACGATGCCCGCCGAACTGTGCCGCGTCGAACTGCCCAACTGGCACTTCCATCGCGTCGATTGCACAAGCGCAGCTGAGCAAATCCTCGTGGAGCATGCTTGTGAAGTTGGGCTGGTGATCTTCGATAGTGCGGTAATGACCGTACTGGATGATCTGGCGAAACTGCTTTCCACGGAGCGGACGGAATGGATCGCCATCGTCGATGTCGCCGCACTGCAGAATGCCCTGCTGTGTCGCTTCATCCTGGATGCATTTCGCGACTATCACACGCTGCCCATCGACCCTAGCCGCCTGGCCGTTACCATTGGCCATGCAACCGGAATGAACCACCTCAAGCCACGGGCCTCAGGAGAAGGCGACAAGAGCGTCACTGGCCGCTTTAATATGGTTGGGCGTAGTCCGCCAATGCTGCATCTCTATGGCCAGATCGAGAAAATCATCAACGCCGAAGATCCGGTGCTGATCGGCGGCGCCTCGGGCACCGGTAAGGAGCTCGTCGCCAGCGCCATACACCGGCATTCACGACGCAGCGCTAAGCCTTTCGTGGCGCTCGATTGCGGCGCCATCCCGGCCAATCTGATTCAGTCCGAGCTGTTCGGTTACGAAAAGGGCGCCTTTACCGGTGCCAGTCAGCGCAAACCCGGCAAGATCGAGATTGCTAACGGCGGCGTGCTGTTTCTCGACGAAATAGGCAATCTACCAATGGACATGCAGACCAATCTGCTGCGCTTCCTCCAGGAGCGATGCATCGTCCGCCTCGGCAGCACCCTCACTCTGCCCGTTAATGTGCGCATCATCGCGGCAACCCATATCGATCTTGCACGCGCAGTTGCCGACCAACGCTTTCGAGAGGATCTCTACTACCGACTCAACGTTCTGCATCTCGACCTGCCCGCGTTGAAGGAGCGCGGCGACGACATCTTGCTGCTGGCCGAAAGCATCTTTGCGCGTTTAGCTAGCGGCCAGCGCCGGCTGCACGTCGGCGGTTTCAGTCACGAAGCGCGGCAGGCGATGCGACGCTATGACTGGCCGGGTAACGTGCGCGAGCTCATCAATCGCATCAAGCGCGCCATGATCATGAGCGAAAACCGCTTGATCAGCATCAGTGACCTCGGCCTGCCCATTACTATCGATGCCGCTCAAGCGATCACTCTTGAGGACGCGCGCATCGGTGCCGAGAATCAGGCGGTCGAAGCTTGTCTGCGTCATAATGGCAACAACGTCTCGCGCTCAGCGCGCCAACTCGGCGTCTCACGCATGACCATGTATCGGCTGATCAGCAAATTCAACATCGAACTCGGGCGCCCCTCCTAGACGCGTTCTTCCTCATACGAACAAAGGAATTTCTGATGCGCGTCGCTCGCCCCTATCCACCTCTTGCGCTCGCCGCTGCCGTCGGCATGGTGCTGTCTACCGCCGCACCGGCCCACGCCGAACCGGACGAGACAAGTACGGCCGAACTCAGGAAGCAGATTGTTGAGCTCAGTGGGCGCATCGCCGAGCTGAAACAGACCGTCGCCGCAGAAGAAGCAACGCTGACAAAGATCCGCCGCGTACTGGGTATCGATGAACTCGCCGAACAACGCGGCACCGGTCCCGCTCCGGGTACCACAGCGAACTCGCCGCCACAGGCGACGCAGGCAATGCAATCAGCGCAAATACCGGTCGGCCAGGCCCCGACCGAGGAACGGCGTCCGGCACCCGTCGCCGCACTGTTCGATCAGCCTGGTGTGCTGACACCCCGCGGCCACTATGTACTCGAGCCTTCGCTGCAATACACCTATGCATCAAGCAACCGCATCGCCCTCGTCGGCTACACCATCATTCCCGCACTGGTCATCGGCCTGATCGACGTGCGCGAAGTCAAGCGCAACACGCTCACCGCCGCACTAACTGGCCGCTGGGGCATCAGCAACCGCTTCGAAATGGAAGCCAAGGTCCCGCTCGTCTACCGTTCCGATTCGACGCTGGAGCGGCCGCTCGCCACTGGCGCCGGGCAGGACAACCTATTTAACGCCAGCGGCCGGAATCTTGGCGACATCGAGCTGACCGGCCGTTACCAGCTCAATGAAGGTGGCAACGACCGCGCCTACTACGTCAGTACGCTGCGCTTCAAGACGCACACCGGCAAAGATCCGTTTGAGGTCATCACGGCCACGTCGGTGCCTGGCGGCGGCTTGAATACTCAGTTGCAACGACAGTTGCCGACGGGTTCGGGCTTCTACACGCTGCAACCCGGGCTGACGGCGCTGTACGCTTCGGACCCAGCGGTGTTCTTCGGCAGCATCAGCTATCAGTACAACTTTGCGCGCAGCAACCTCTCACTGCAGACCGACAACGGCCCGCAGTATGTCGGCGAGGTCAAGCCCGGCGGTGTGATCGGCTTCAACTTCGGCATGGGCTTAGCACTCAATGACCGCGCCTCGTTCAGCCTTGGTTACGATCACGCGGCGATCGGCAAGACCAGCATCAACGGCGACAATGCAACGAATTCGATGACGACCCAGCTCGGCACCCTGCTGCTCGGCTTCTCCTATCGACTCAGTGACAAGACCACCATCAATCTTTCGCTGGGCGTCGGTGCCACACGCGACGCCCCCGACGTGCAACTAGCGCTGCGTATACCGTTCAACCTGTAAAGCCTGTCGCCTGCGGTAGCAACTGATAGGCATCGAAGCCGCTGCTGCGGCCACCCAGACAAGCAGCATAGAAGTCCTCAATGGCGCGCCACATGCGCAGACGGTTCTGCCATTTACGGATGGCATGGCCCTCGTCGGGAAAGAGCAGGTAGTCGACCGGCCGACCCAGAGCACGCAGCGTCGCCACCACCTCATCAGAATCCTGGCGGGCAACGCGCACGTCGTTGGCGCCGTGAACCACCAGCAGCGGCACATGGATCGCATCGATGCGCGAAAGAGGCGATTCGCGATGCAGGCGCTCGCGCTCTTTGACTGACGGCGGATCGGCCACACCGAGAAACAGCGTCCACCAGTGCATCGCGTTGTGCCAGTAAGGTGGCTTCTCGTCGAGCCAGCGCAGCCAGCCGGCGATGCCAACGATATCGACACCACAGGCATAGCGCTGCGGCGACTGCGTCATCTGACTGAGCACCGAGAACCCGCCGAAGCTGTCACCGATCAGGCCGACGTGCCCCGGATCGGCAATACCTTGATCAATCGCCCACTGCACGGCATCCTCGATATCCTGCTGCGTCTGGCCGGCCAGCTCACGAACCGCTGCATACATGAACTTGCCGCCGTAACCGGTCGAGCCACGATAGTTGACGTGCAGCACGGCATAGCCACGATTGGCGAGGAGCTGCGAACCGGCGAAGTCATTATTAGGTTCCGCCGGTGCCCAGTAATCGCGCAGCCAGGGCCCGCCGTGAATCGCGACAACCAGCGGCAGACGCCGCCCGCGAGCGCCGGCGGGCCTCAACAGAAAGCCGCGCACCATCATGCCGTCACGAGCGGGGAATTCAATCGGCTCGACCGGCACCATGGCGCGCAACGTAGCGGCATCACCGCGCAGATCCTTGAGCAGCGTCAAACGCCGCGTCGGACGATCGAACAGATACTCGCGCTCACCGCGTGCCGTCAGCGGCCGCACGATTATCCGCGCCAGCTGCCGGTCCGCAGTGCCCGCGCCAATCGCGATAAGCGGCTCACTGCGTTCATCGCGTTTGTCGAATTTGTCGAGCTCGGCGGCGACGGCCGTGCGCAGCTCGCGTTCAAGCGCGGCATCGAAATAGCTCACCTCGGGATAACCGGGATCCGCCTGTACGGCATAGGGTGTCGTGGCACCAAGCTGGACGTAGGACGCACTCAGGTCGACACGCGGGTCACGGAACAGCTCGCGCTCGTAACCCGTCGCCAAGTCAATCTCGACCAGTGCCGTCGTATCACGCCCGATTCCTGAATTGGCGACCAGCTTGCCGGCCGCGCGATCGAGACGCAGCGGGGCCAGAAAGCCGAAGGCACCGAAGCGCCTGACGAGGCGCCACTGCCCCGTCGCCGGATCGATGATCTCCAGCAGGCGGTCGTTGCCTGCCGCAGGACCATCGACACGGATACGCCCACCCGGTGTGCCATCGATGTCGACAATCCAGGTGACCAGCGTCGCATCACCGCGTAGCACCTCGTGCACCGTCAGCTGACCGGCATCGGCTTCGTAGAGATCGAATGCCGCCGCATCGCGCCGGTTCGACTGGAAAAAAAAACGGGCGCTGTCTGGGGTTGCCTGCGCCACGTAGAGTGAGCGCGCACCTGGCCAGGGCGTAAGGTCATGTAACGCACCATCAGTACCGTCAGTACCATCAACAGCGTCGGTATCGACGACGAAGATATGCGTGTTCTCATCGCCACGCGGGTCCTTCACGTACATCAGGTGGCGGCTGTCAGCCAGCCAGTTGCAAGCGATACCGACTGAACCCCAGCTGGCAATCTGCCCGGTTTCGAAGCGGTGCTCGTTCGGCGCACCATCGATGTGCCGCGTCGCCAGTCCGATGCGCGTGCCAGCGACCTGCGTCCACGACAAGCGACGACCGTCCGGCGAGATACGATAGCCGCCGCTGTAGTCGATGTCGGTGACGAAGGTACGTACCGGCAGCAAGGGCGGCAGGTTCATGTCGCGCAAGGCCGGATGCGTCGGCGCCACACTGCAAGCACACAGCAAGATGCACCACAGCACTGTAGAAAACTGCAATAGAGGCGACAACGCCCGCACACGCGACCTGCTGCCCTCCGGCCACCGGCTCATCATGACCGACGGATGATCAGTGTCGCTCAACGTCGCAAGGCGCCGATGATACCGTCGCGCACAGCGGATTGCAGATTCAGCGAACGCAGCACCTGCAGACTGTTCACCGTCGAATCGACGACGGTCTTCGTCTCGATCTTTTGGTTATCCACCGTGTTCTGGATGATATTGCCGGTCAGGTTGGTATTGGCATTGATCGTGAAGCTGTTGCCGTTACCATTCTGGATCAGGCCCATGCTGCCGGCCCGGGCCATGGCTTCGGCAAATACGCCCTGTGACGCCGCAGTCAGACTGGGAACGTTCAGGGTCTGCGTGCTGACCAGCACACCATTGATGTAGCTGGCGCGTTCGATGCCGAACGACAGCTTGAGTCCGCCGTCGATCTCGAAACCGCCACGCATTTCGTCAAGCTGCGCGGGGGTGACGGCAACAAGATTCGAGAGAGGATGCTCCAGTGCCTCGTCCACCATGTCTGCCGCTGCCGCTGTCGGCATGGTCAGCACGCCCAGCACCAGCCACAAGACTGAAAACCAAGAGCCCGGGAATGCCTTCAATCCCTGTTTGACGCTTCGCATGACATCGCACTCAGAAGTCACCGGGGGCATTTCGAATCAGCAGCGTGGCGTCAAAGGTGTCACGATTGAGCCCCTGTTCGAGGTTCGCCATCGGTGTAGCGCTCCATTCCGCTTCCAGGTTGAAGCGCACTTTGTCACGCTGATTGCGAACGACGAAGATCATGCGCCCAGCCCACATCGCTTCGAAGCGCTGGCGCGACAGGGCACGTGTACCCAGCGAAGGATCGCCAATCAGCACCCGGTCGCCACGCACACCCTTGATGACGACAAAATGGTTGTAGCCGTTCTCGCGCAGCAAGACGATGGCAGGCAGCGCTGCCTTATCGACCACATCGAGATCGGCGACAAAGCCATCGGCTTCGAAGCCGTGCGCCTCCAGATAATGCTTCATGTCGAGCATGGAAAAACCCTCGCGCTTTATGCGTGCCTGGTCGCCGCGCTGATACATCTCCGCGAAGACGTCCTGCTCACTGACAGGGAAAGAATAATGCTCACCAAGCAAAGTGGCGACCGCTGCCGAACCGCAGCTGTAGTCGTACTGCTGGCGCACCGTGGACCGGAATCGCGACTCCTTCATGCTCGTCACGGGCAGGGCAAACGAGCCACCGGACTCGACCGGCATGGCAACCGTGCCCGCCAGCACCGGCATCGCGAACAGGGCCAGAATGCCAAAAACTAAAATGCGCAAGGCATTCCGAGGAGTCATGCCCCGCCTCCGTCACTTAAGTTGAATGTTGATGATCGTCGAATTCTGAATCAATACATTGTTGCCGGAATTCTGCACCACCGTCGACAAACCATTGGCGCCGACGAAGGCGCCATCGGTAATGGTGTTCGCGCCGGTGTTGAGATTCCAAGCCTGGTTGTTGCCAACCACGCCGCTGGTCTGAATGTCGTTATAGACCGTATCCGCTCCACCCCGTTGCTCCTCGAGCAGCGCGGGGGCCACACGGGTCGCCAAATCGAATGGCGTATGAGCGTCTGCTGTGGCCACCGGCAACGGCGTGACACTCAAACCAACACTCTTTGAAAAACCCATCGCGGCCTCGCCAGCCGCGGCCCCGGCAGACTGCGCAAAAACACCCATCAAGAAGGCCAGACAGACGCCGGGCAGCCGGATTTGCGTTCGAATCTTCATGGCCATCTCCTCTTTCGGCAAGGGTGTGCTGCGCGGGTCGGGTGATACATACCCGACCCGCGCAGCATCATGCCTTGTACTACTTGCCCAGCGTCAGGTTGGCCTGAACATTGACGGCCTGCTGAACCTGCGCGGCGATGCCACTGTTCTGGCTAATCACCGTAATGCCTGCGGTATTGGTGGCGACATTGCTCATGGTGTTCGACATATTGAACACACCCGCCGAGATATTGGCCATGCCACCGGCACCTCCCGCACCACCGACGCCGCCGTTGCCTACGCCTCCACTGCCACCGGCGCCGGTATTGTTGCCCCCAGCACCGCCCGCACCACCGGCGTTATCACCACCGCCATTACCGCCTGAACCACCTGCACCGGCGGTGCCGGAAGTATTGCTGCCATTGGACGCATTACCTGTCGTTGCGCTGCCATTGGAGGCCGATCCGCCACTGCCTGCATTGCCGGCAGAATTGCTCGCCGTGCCACCGGCACCTCCAGCGCCACTAGAACTCGCCGTCGCGCCGCTCGCACCACCCGTGCCACTGGCACCTGCGCCGCCGCTGGCCTGTCCACCGGCACCACTGGCGCCACCGCTACCCTGGCCACCGCTACCACTGGCACCACCCTGCGCGTTGCCACCCATCGCGCCAGCGCCACCCGTAGCAGACTGCTGGCCACCGGTCACAGCGTTATTGCCATTGCTCGCGCTGCCACCTGCAGCACCCGAGTTGCCACCGGCACCTGAAGTATTGGTGTTGGTGCCGCTGGTGCCGCCGTTGGCTGAGTTGCCGCCACCCGCGCCGCCCGTGCCACCGGTGTTCGACCCCCCACCAGCACCACTAGTACCACCTGCGCCGCCACTGGCGTTGCCGTTACTCGCCGAGCCGCTGGCCGCACCGGCACCCGAGGTATTGTTGGCCGAACCGCCCGCAGCACCACTGCCGCTACCCGCGCCGGCCGTCGACGAACCACTGCCAGCATTGGCTGCAGCACCAGCCCCGGCATTGGCTTGCCCACCGGCGCCGCTAGCCGCACCTGCTCCAGCCGTATTAGTTGCGGCCGCTCCGGCTGCACCTGCTGCTCCGGCACCGGCATTATTGGTACCCGTCGCACCCGCGCCCCCGGCCGCACCTGCTGCTGCGTTGTTGGCGGCTGTCGCACCGGCTGCTCCGGCTGCGGCGTTATTGGTACCCGCCGCACCGGCGGCACCTGCGCCACTACTCTGCGAGCCACTGGCGCCAGAACCGGCATTGCCCGAGGCACCGGCCGCACCGTTACCACCGGCGCCAGCCGTACCTGCGGCCGCGCCGCTCGTTCCGGTACCGCCGCCGGCCGTGTTGCTCGGGTTGGTCGAACCCGATGTCGAACCGGCATTACCAGTCGTACCCGCACCTGAGGTACCCGTTGTACCGGACGAACTAGCGCCACCCGTGTTGGTCTGCGCACCGGTAGCCGCCGCACCGCTGCTGCCCGATGCAGGGCCAGAACCCGAGGTACCACTACTGCCGCTCGATCCTGCACCGGCACCGGCTGTTCCGGTATTGCTGCTGCCCGAGGTGCCGCTGGCGCCGCCCGTGCTGCCGCCGGCGTTGCTGTTGCCGGTTGCGCCACTGGTGCCACCGTTGCTGTTGACGCCACTGGTGGCACCACCAGCACCACCCGTACCCGGGATGGCCGGCGGGATTGCCGAACCACCCGAACCCCCGGCACCACCGTTGGCCGTGCCCGTGCCGCCACCGGATGCACCACTGCTGCCGCCGCTACTGGCGGCATTGCTGCCACCGCCGGTGCTACCAGACGCGCCACTGCTACCACCATTGGTGCCGCCGCTACCGCTACCGCCCGCAGCCGAACCACTCGATGCGGCATTACTGGCCGTGCCGGCGCCGCTGGTACCGGAGTTAGCGCCACTACCCGAGCCACCACCGCTGCCGCTGCTGCTGCCGTTGTTGCCGCCGCCGGTGGCGCCATTCGACGCGCTGGCCGGTCCTGATGCCGTGCCGCTCGCGCTGCCCGTGGCACCCGTCGCACTCGCCCCGGTCGTCGCCGCACCGTTGCCACCCAGCGCACCGGCACCACCGCTACCGCCGCTCGCTGCGCCGCCCGCACCACCACTGGCGCTGCCATTGCTGCCGCCACTGCCGCCCATGCCGCCACTGGCACCCGATGCGCCGCCGCCCATGCCGCCGGCACCACCGCTGGCGCCCGATGCGCCACCACCGGCACCACCCAGGCCGCCCGCGCCACCCCCAGCGTTGCCATTGCTACCACCCATACCACCGGCCCCACCGGAGCCACCTGCGGCCGTTTGGCCACCGCCACCGGCACCACCCGAACCCGTCAAGCCACCGCTTGCCGCACCGCCTGCGCCACCGTTCGCTGCACCGCCGCTACTTGTAGCACCACCACCGGTGCCGTTACCGGCACCACCGGCGCCACCTGTCGCATTCTGCGTTCCACTGCCGCCTGCGCCACCAGCACCGGTGGCGACGTTGCCATTACTTGCACCCGCACCGGCACCGCCCATACCACCTGCGCCACCGACACCGCCGGCTGCGGCACCACCCGTACCTGCCGCCGAGCCGCCGTTCGCGGCGCCGCTCGTAGCATTCTGTCCTGCGCCCCCTGCACCACCAGCCCCTGTCGATGAGCTACTCGATGCTGCGCCGTTCGAGGCGCTTCCCAGTGATTCGCCCCCCGTGGTCGCACTGCCACCGATACCACCATTGGCTGCGCCGCCAGCACCTGTGTTACCACTGGCACCGCCTACGCCGGAACCGCCATTACCGGTCGTCCCGCCCACTGCAGCACCACCAATTCCACCGCTCGCAGCACCACCGGCACCGCCGGTCGCACTGGACGAACCACTGCTACCACCATTGGCACCCGAGGCGGTCTGGTTGCCGTTGTAGGCGCCGCCACTGCCGGCATTCGCTGTGCCATTTGCCGCACTACCGCTGGAAGCTGCGCCGTTGCTGGCCGCACCACTACTGCCGCCACTACCGCCGGACGCCCCGGCGCCACCCCATGCGCCTGCACCGGCACCGCCTGATCCACTGGCCGTACCACCGTAACCATTGCCGCCGGTCGCTGTACCACCGGCACCACCCGCAGCACCGCTTTGGTTGGCGTGGCTATCTGCAGTATTGCCAATATTCGAAACGCTGACACCCGACACGCTGCCCGACATATTGATCGTGGCCGCCGCTGTGTTGTTATTCGTTGTGTTCGTATTGCTGGTGTTGCTCTGGTTGGCCGTTGAATACTCGTTGGCTTGTGGACTGCTATTGCCACCCTGGGTTGCGGTAGCCGCAGCACTCTGACTGAGTGACTCGTTGGTATCGGCATTGTTGGTATTGACTGGATTGGCCCAACTCGACGATGTCACGCCGAACGCCAGGGCAAGAGCAGTGGCTAAAACGGTCTTGTTCATGGATGACCCCTCAAAGTTCGTGACACGGCACCATGCCGCATCCACGAACAACGCTCTGCAAGTCCCGCACCAGGTCATGGGCAGGTTCGCCGAACCGCTTCTCCGGTGAGGGTTTCAGTCAAAGGGCGGAAATATCAAGAGGAGAGGTATTAAGGAACAGAGTGTCACGGCGCTGTGACACCACCGTCCGGTGGCGTATGTCGCCAAAACAAGCCACCTTGCGCCTGCACCATGGCATCGCCGAGGTGCGAGTGATGATTGATGGGGATGTCTCGCCGGTGCGACACAAACAGGCGACGTGCCAGGACCAAGCAGGGATGCGGGTCTCCGTGCCTATACGCGCGGAGAACAAGGAACCATGCGGTTTCCGGGCAGGACTGCTCGGAAACCGTTTAGGGACGCGCCTTTTGAGGCAGCCTACGTCAGAAAATAATGAGCCGCTCGAGTAATAGCAATGCCAGCACGACGAAGACAAACAGCAACGCGTAGCGTGCAATACGCCACGCGAGTCTCAGGTAGCGGCGATCGCTCGTGAACAAGTAAGCAAGGATGCCACTGCCGATGGCGATGGCGGTCAGCAGGCCAACGATACGTAACAGCAGCATCGATGCACCTGACTCAGGCGGCCTGAGGGTAGAGGTGGGCGATGCCCGCCGGTGCATCCTCGGCGCGTTCGTAACTGACGAACTCCCAAGCTGTAGCATCAGCTAGCAGCGCACGCAGCAGAGTGTTGTTGAGCGCGTGCCCGGACTTGTGGGCGGAGAAGGAGGCCAGCAGCGGATGACCCGCAATGTAGAGGTCACCAATCGCATCAAGCAGCTTGTGCTTGGCGAATTCATCAGCAAAGCGCAGGCCGTCGGCATTCAGGACGCGATACTCATCCATGACAATGGCGTTTTCGAGACTGCCGCCAAGAGCAAGGCCCTGGTCGCGCATAAACTCGACGTCCTGCATGAAGCCAAAGGTGCGCGCGCGCGCCACTTCGCGGACATAGGAGTTCTCGGCAAAATCGATCGCAACCTGGGTACCAGACTGGGCGACGGCCGGATGATTGAAGGCGATCGAGAAACTCAGGCGGAAGCCGTCGTAGGGCTCAAGACGCGCCCACTTGTCGCCATCCCGCACTTCGACGGGCTTCTTCACACGCATGAAGCGCTTGGCGGCCTTCTGCTCCTCAATACCAGCGGACTGCAGCAGGTAGACGAACGGTGCGGCGCTACCGTCCATGATGGGCAACTCGGCAGCATCGACGTCAATGTAGATGTTGTCGATCCCCAAGCCAGAAAGGGCGGACATCAGGTGTTCAATGGTGGCGATCTTCGCGCCCTTGTACTCCAGGCAGGAGGCCATACGCGTGTCGCCGACGAAGAGTGGATCGGCCTTGAGCTCGATCGGTTCGGACAGATCGACACGACGAAAGACGATGCCGGTATCAGGTGCGGCCGGACGCAGAGCGATCGTCACCTTGGCGCCGCTATGCAGGCCGACGCCGGTGGCGCGTATCAGGGTCTTGAGGGTGCGCTGCTTGAGCATGGCTATGGAACGATGGACGCTACGTTAGGAGGCGAATTCTAACATGGCGACCATCGCCCATGCTCCATGCATCAAGTGCACGAGTGCGACTCACACAGACACAGACTCAGACTCAGACTCAATCCGCCTGCTTGCGCAGGAAAGCCGGAATGTCGTACTTATCGACGCCGCTGCTGCGCATCTCATCGACCGTCGCGTTGCGTGCAGTACGCCCCGACTGGAAGACCGGCGGCAAACTATCCAGCTCGTGTGTGACGGTCGGCGCATCATAGGTGCCGCCGTCAGTGCCGGTGCGCAACATCGGCACCATGCTGATTTCCGGCTTGCGCTGTGGCTTGGCGATGGCGCCGAGGCCGGTGGCAACCACGGTGACGCGCAACGCATCTTCCATGCCGTCTTCGTACACCGTACCGAAGATGATGGTGGCATCTGGTGCGGCGTAGTTGCGAATGGTGTTCATGACCTCCTTGACTTCCTTGAGGCCGAGTGACTGATTGGCGGTGATATTGACCAGCACCCCCTTCGCGCCTGACAGCTCGATACCTTCCAGCAGCGGACTGGCTACGGCACGCTCGGCAGCGATGCGTGCGCGATCGACACCCGAGGCCGTGGCGGAGCCCATCATGGCTTTGCCCATTTCGCCCATCACCGTGCGCACATCCTCGAAGTCAACGTTGACCATACCGGGCACATTGATGATTTCGGCAATGCCACCAACCGCGTTCTTCAGCACATTGTCGGCCGCACGGAAAGCGTCGATCATGCTGATTTCCTCGCCAAGCACTTCCATCAACTTCTCGTTGAGGATGACGATCAGCGAATCGACGTTCATGGCCAGCTCAACGAGACCCTGCTCGGCCAGCGACATGCGGCGACCTTCATACTCGAACGGCTTGGTGACCACAGCGACTGTCAGAATGCCCAGCTCACGCGCCACTTCGGCGATGACTGGCGCAGCGCCGGTACCTGTACCACCGCCCATGCCGGCAGTGATGAAAACCATGTGCGCTCCGGCTAGCATGTCAGCAATCTGGGCGCGCTCACTCTGTGCCAGATCACGTGCTTTTTCGGGCTTGCCACCGGCGCCGAGGCCGGGTCCGAGCTGCAGCTTGGTGCCGGCAGCCGACTTGTTGAGCGCCTGAACATCGGTATTCACACAGATGAATTCGACACCCTGGACACACTCGCGAATCATGTGCTCGACGGCGTTTCCACCCGCACCGCCGACACCGATCACCTTGATGACCGTTGCATTTGGATCCTTATCTACGATTTCAAACATACTCGCCTCCTAAAAAAACAATTTAAAAAAAATCTTTACCGTCTGGCCTACCGACAATCCAATATCACTCTTTTTTCTGCACTTCTTTCATGCCATTCGGTAATCTAATTCTTGTATTTTTTCTCAGAAATTCCGCTCGAACCACGCGCGCATGCGTGCCATCACCTGCCCGAAGCTCTTCGGCCCCTGCACCTTAAGTCCGCGCTTTCTCTGCGCCAGACCTTCAAGCAGCAGGCCCATTGCCGTCGAATAGCGCGGATTACGCATGACCTCCTTGAGATTGCCGTCATACACCGGCATTCCCTGCTTGACCGTGTTGTGGAAGATTTCCTCACCCAGTTGCACCATGCCCGGCATCGCCGAGGCGCCACCGGTTAGCACAACGCCGGCGCGCAGCAGCCGCTCATAACCGCTCTTGCGCAGTTCGTCCTGAACTTTCTGGAAGATCTCTTCGACCCGTGGCTGGATGACGCTCGCCAGCGTCTGTCGCGACAAGTTGGTCGATGGTCGCTCGCCAACACCGGGGACCTCGATCATTTCCTCGGCATCGGCCATCTGCTGCAGCGCATAGCCATAGCGAATCTTGATTTCCTCGGCATCCTGCGTCGATGTACGCAGCGCAATCGCGATGTCGTTGGTGATCTGGTCTCCTGAAATCGGGATCACTGCGGTATGCCGGATCGCCCCCTGCGCGAAAACAGCGATGTCAGTGGTACCGCCGCCGATGTCGACCAGGCAGACACCGACTTCTTTTTCATCGTCGGTGAGCACCGCGTAGCCCGAAGCCAGTGGCTGCAGCACGAGGTCGACCACCTCGAGCCCGCAGCGATGCACGCACTTGACGATATTTTGCACCGAGGTCACCGCGCCAGTGACGATGTGCACGCGCACTTCAAGGCGCCGGGCATCCATGCCGATTGGTTCCTTGACGCCATCCTGACCGTCGACAATGAACTCCTGCACCAGCGTGTGCAGCAGCTTGTCGTCTGCCGAAATCGGTGTCGCTTCGGCGGCCTCGATGGCCCGCTGGACATCGAACTGAGTGACTTCTTTCTCACGGACCACGGCCATGCCGTTGGAGTCCTTGCTCTTGATGTGGCTGCCGGCGATGCCCGTATAGACATCCTTGACCTTGACGTTGGTCAGCAGTTCGACTTCCTGAATCGCGCGCGAGATGGCGTTCACCGTCGCCTCGATATTGACCACCACGCCTTTCTTGAGTCCTTTGGACTCCTGACTGCCGATGCCGAGAACGGACAACCGGTCATCGTCGGTGAGTTCAGCGACAACAGCGACGATTTTTGAGGTGCCGATGTCGAGACCGACGATCAGTTCCCTTGTTTCCTTGCTCATGTATTGCCCTTGCTTGAATTCGGTGTTGCCGAGTGGCCCGTGCGTACAGCAAAGCCGTTCGGGTAGCGCATGTCGATCGCGGCAACGGTCGTTGCCACGCGTGTTCTGACGGTGGCGTAGGTGCCGGCGAAGCGTTCCAGGCGGTCGTGGATCGAGTTATTGCCCTGATCGCGACCGAGCTCCAGAACCAAGCCATCGTCAAGACGTAGCTGCCATGCCTGGCGCGGGGAGAGGAACACCACGCGCGGTGTACGGCCAAGCGGCAGGAGCAAATCGCTGAACTCGTGATATCGCGACAAAATCTGCGCCGCAGATCCTTCCGGACCACCGAACAGCGGCAGTGCGGCCTGCCCGCTGGACAATGCGGCACTGAACACTTCACCTTGCTTATTCACGAGTCGCATCTCACCGGCATTGTTCTGCCAGCGCGCAACGGCGACGTGCTCCTCAACCTCAACTTCGATGCCATCCGGCCAACGCCGTCGCACCGATGCCTTACGCACCCAAGGCAGCTTCTCGAACGAGGTGCGCACATTGTCGAGATTGATGGTGAAAAAATTGCCGTTGAGAGAGTGCTGAGCGGCGTATTCGACCTGCGTACGCGTCACCTGATCGAGCGGACTCACCACCACCAACTGATTCAGGGGGAAAATCGGCAGACGCACCAGTGCAAGCAGCAAGGCATAGGAAATGCCAAGGATGCCGAACAGCAAAAGCATGTCAGCCACCATGTCGATCAATGGCGGGCGATCCCAAAAGCCATCAACCACTGGTCGCGACTTCTTGCGCCGCTCGGCGCGTGCGGCAACATCCGCCTTCGCAGAACTGCGAAACCTGGCTAGGGTGGACAATTTAGCCAACGCGCGCGCCCTCGAGTACCTGCAATACGAGTTCGGTGAAATCGATACCCGAAGCACGCGCTGCCATCGGCACCAGCGAATGATCGGTCATACCTGGCGAAGTATTCACTTCAAGGAAACTGGGATTGCCCTGCTTGTCGAGCATCAGGTCAACGCGCCCCCAGCCACGGCCACCGAGCACCGTGAACGCATTCAGGGCCAACTCACCGAGCGCACGCTGTTTTTCGGCAGGCAAATCACAAGGGCAGAGATATTTCGTATCATCGCTCAGGTACTTGGCTTGATAGTCGTAGTACTCGTTGGCAGGGACAATCTGGATCATCGGCAGGGCGCGCAGCGCACCGTCCCGTTCGAGAATGGCGATGGTGTATTCACCCGCATCGACGAAACGCTCGGCGATTACCAACGGATCGAACTTCGCCGCTTCCGCCCAGGCCACCGCGAGGCCACCCACCTGCTTAACCTTGCTGATGCCAATGCTGGAGCCTTCGTTGGCCGGCTTGACAAAAATGGGCAGACCCAGCCGCGCTTCGACCGCAGCAAAATCAGTATCGGCATCGAGCAGTGTGTAATCAGGGACCGGAATGCCGGCAGACTGCCAGATTAGCTTGGTGCGCCACTTGTCCATCGCCAGAGCCGAGGCCAGGACGCCGCTACCTGTATAAGGAATGCGCATGAGTTCGAGCGCACCCTGCAGCGTGCCGTCCTCGCCGCCGTGACCGTGCAGGGCAATGAATACGCATTGGAACTGCTGCGTCTGAAGTTCGGACAATGAGCGGTCACGCGGATCGAACGCATGTGCATCGACGCCGGCACGCTGCAACGCCGCGAGCACCGCCGCGCCACTTTTGAGCGAAACCTCACGCTCGGCCGAATCGCCGCCGAACATTACCGCCACCTTGCCGAACTCACGCTGCTTCAAGTATTTCCCCTACGATACGAACTTCCGGGACCAGTTCGACGTCGAATTTTTCCCTCACCGTCGACTGAATCTGGCCGATTAGCATTTCTATCTCAGATGCGCTCGCCTCGTTCTCTGGATTAACGACAAAATTGGCATGTATTTCCGAGACTCGTGCACCGCCGATGGCAAAGCCCTTCAAACCTGCCGCCTCAATCAGCCGTGCAGCATGGTCGCCAGGAGGGTTGCGAAATACCGATCCAGCATTCGGCTGCTGCAGCGGCTGCGTGGCGATGCGTTGCTCGAGCAGCTGCTTGATACGCACACGTGAGGCGGTGCCGTCACCCTCGGGGAAGCGCAGCCAGACAGCAACGAACCACTCATCGCAGACTTCGCGCAAGCCAACGTGCCGATAGGCGACCGAAAACTCAGAGGGTTTACGTTCGTGCCGATGACCGTACCGATCAACCGTCAGGACCCGCTCAACGTGATTCCAGGTTTCGCTGCCATAACAGCCGGCGTTCATTGCCAACGCGCCGCCGATGGTGCCGGGTATGCCGGCCAAAAACTCTGCACCGCAGCCACCTTGGTTGGCGACAAAGCGCGCAACCTTGGGACTCGCCACACCGGCCTCCGCATAGATCAAACCCTCATCGTCGAAACGCAACACACCAAGTGCGCCATGAGTGAACACAACCGTTCCATCAAAGCCGCCGTCACGCACCAACAGGTTGGAGCCGAGACCGACAAACAACAGCGGTTCGTCATGGCGCAGTCCGGCGAGAAAAGTACAGAGATCATCGAGATCGGCAGGACAGTAAGCACGCGCCACAGTTCCACCGGCACGCCACGAAACATGGCGCGTCATTGGCTCATTGAGGCGCAGTTCGCCGCGCAGAGCGGCGAGAGGGGAAGATAGGGGAGCGAGGGGCACGTTTGGATCGCTCAGAGTTCGCCGCTGGCCAGCCTGCCGGGGACGGTGCCGATCGAACCAGCACCCATGGTGATAACTACATCACCGTCACGCGCGGCATCAAGGATGGCCTGCGGCATGGCAACAATTTCGTCGACAAAGATCGGCTCGACCTTTCCGGCAACGCGTACGGCACGTGCCAGGGTGCGGCCATCAGCAGCGACGATAGGCGCTTCACCCGCCGCATAAACATCGGCCAGCAAGAGTGCGTCGAAGCCGGAAAGAACCTTGACGAAATCCTCGAAGCAGTCGCGTGTTCGCGTGTAGCGATGAGGCTGGAAGGCGAGTACCAGGCGCCGCCCCGGGAAGGCGCCACGCGCCGCAGACAGCACAGCGGCCATCTCAACCGGGTGGTGGCCATAGTCGTCAATCAGGGTGAAACTGCCACCGTCGCTACCGGCCGGCAGAGCGATCTCCCCATAGCTCTGGAAGCGGCGACCGACGCCCTTGAACTCGGCGAGTGCCTTGATGATCGCCGCATCATGAATACCAACTTCGGTCGCCACAGCGATCGCCGCCAGCGCATTAAGCACATTGTGCATGCCGGGAATGTTGAGCACGATCGACAGGCGGGTGATGCTGCCGTTCACACGCACACAATCGAAACGCATCTGGCCGCCGACGGCTTCGATGTTCTCGGCACGGAAGTTCGCCGACGAATCAACGCGCAGCCCGTAGGTGACGACCTGCTTGCTGATACGGGGCAGAATTTCGCGTACGTTAGCATCATCCTCACAGAGCACTGCGACACCGTAAAACGGCAGTCGCTGGAGGAAATCGACGAAGGCCTGCTTCAACTTACCGAAGTCGTGTTCATAGGTCTCCATGTGGTCGGCGTCGATATTGGTGACCACCGAGATCACGGGTGAAAGACAGAGGAAGGAGGCATCCGACTCATCGGCTTCGGCAACGAGAAAATCACCCTGACCCAGCTGGGCATTGGCGCCGGCAGAATTGAGACGTCCACCAATGACGAAGGTCGGATCGACACCCCCTTCGGCGAGGATGCTCGCAATCAGACTGGTCGTCGTCGTCTTGCCGTGCGTGCCGGCCACTGCAATGCCTTGCTTGAGGCGCATCAACTCGGCCAGCATCTGTGCGCGCGGCACCACGGGAATCTTGCGTTCGCGGGCGGCGACGACTTCCGGATTGTCGGCCTTGACGGCGGTCGACACCACCACCGCATCAGCCGTGGCGACGTTCTCTGCAGCATGGCCTTGCACAACCCGTACGCCGAGCCCGCTGAGACGCCGGGTCGCGGCATTGACGCCAAGATCCGAACCACTGACGTCGAAGCCCTGGTTCACCAGTACCTCGGCGATCCCGCTCATGCCGACCCCGCCAATGCCAACGAAGTGGATGTGTTTGACTTTATGTTTCATGATTCAAGGACTCGCGGCTGGAAACGGACAAACGACCTTTCCCGTGCGTGGGAGCGGGCCGGACGAGGGGGCTTGCAGTACGCTGAAAGCTATCACTTCACTCCCTTCGCCAGACTCATGCAGGCGTCAGCGACCACGGCAGTCGCATCAGGCCGCGCTAGGGCGCGTGCCTTCTCGGCCATTTGCAAGAGTTGCTCACGCGGCATACGGTTGAGCAGGCTAAGTTTTTCCGGGGTTAGTTCGCCTTGCGGTAGCAGGATGGCTGCTCCGGCACTGGAGAGAAAGCGGGCATTGCCCGTCTGATGGTCGTCCACCGCGAAAGGAAATGGCACGAGGATGCTGGCCACACCCGCAGCGGCAAGTTCGGCGATGGTCAACGCACCGGCGCGGCAGATCACCAGATCGGCCCATGCGTAGGCACCGGCCATGTCTTCGATGAAAGCCACGCAGTGGGCATCCACGCCAGCCTTGGCATAGCCAGCCTTAAGCACTTCGAGATGCTTCTCGCCCGATTGATGAACCACCTGCGGCCGTTCGTTCTCGGGCAACAGTGCCAGCGCTGCAGGCAGGGCCTCGTTGAGGGCCATAGCACCAAGACTGCCACCGACCACCAGCAGGCGCAGCGGCGTACCCTCATTGCTACGCTCGCTATAACGTATGGCGGGTGCAGACAGCGCAGCGATTTCAGCACGCACCGGGTTGCCAGCCCAGTCACCTTTTTTCAACACATTGGGGAAGCCGGTCAGGATGCGGTCGGCGACGCCCGCCAACACCCTGTTGGCGAGGCCGGCCACTGAATTCTGCTCATGCACGACCAGCGGAATGCCCTTCAATACAGCCATCATGCCGCCTGGAAAACTGACGAAACCACCCAGACCGATGACCACGTCGGGCTTCACTTCACTGAGTCTGCCGAGCGCCTGCCAAAAGGCACGCAGCAAATTGAACGGCAGCAGCAGCTTGCGCAATACGCCCTTGCCACGCAAGGCAGCGAAACGTAGCTCAACCATCTCGTAGCCGCGTGCCGGAACCAGTTTTGCCTCCATGCCGTCCGGGTTACCAAGCCAGACCACGCGCCAACCAGCAGCCTGCGCCGCATCGGCAACAGCCAACCCCGGGAAGATGTGCCCACCTGTACCGCCAGCCATCACCAACAGGGTTTTCTTCACGCTCATGGCCGCCCCCCTCGCATTAGCAGCCGGTTCTCGTAGTCAACACGCATCAATATCGCCAGAGCGACGCAATTGGCAAAGATGCCCGAGCCACCGAAACTCATCAGGGGCAAAGTCAGCCCCTTAGTCGGCAGCAAACCCATATTCACACCCATATTGATGAATGACTGGACACCAATCCAGATACCAATGCCCTGCGCCACGAGACCGGAATAGACGCGACCGAGCACCAATGCCTGACGGCCAATAACGAAAGAACGCTGCACCAGCAGGGCAAACATGACAACCACGACGGTGACGCCAACGAAGCCGAGTTCCTCTGCGATTACGGCAAGCAGGAAATCGGTGTGCGCTTCGGGCAGGTAGAACAGTTTTTCAATACTGGCGCCGAGGCCAACACCGAACCATTCGCCGCGACCGAAAGCGATCAGTGCATGTGACAACTGATAGCCCTTGCCGAAGGCATCCTGCCAAGGGTCCATGAAACCAAAAATGCGTTCGCGACGGTAGGGCGACACCCATATCAGGATGACGAAGCCGACCAGCAGCACCACGACCAGTGCACCGAACAAACGGCCATTGATGCCGCCGAGGAACAATATGCCGATGGCGATGGCGACGATGACAACGAAGGCACCAAAGTCCGGCTCGCGCAAAAGAAGGCCACCGACGAGAAGCATAACCATGGCCATCGGCGCAAAACCACGCTTGAACGAGCCCATGTCGGCAAGCTTTCGAGATGTGTAGTCTGCCGCATAAAGGACGGAGAACAGTTTCATCAGCTCCGATGGCTGCAGGTTAACGAGCCCCAGTGGCAGCCAGCGCTGAGAACCGTTAACGGAGCGGCCAACGTGCGGAATCAGCACGAGAATCAGCAGCACGAAGCCGGCCACGAACAGCCACGGCGCCGCAAACTGCCAGGCGCGCAAAGGTATCTGGAAGACCACCACGGCCGAGATCAAGCCGATGGAAAGAAATACACCGTGGCGGATCAGGAAGAAGGCTTGTTGATGATTGGTGAACTTGCTGCCTTCAGCCGTGGCGATTGATGCCGAATAAACCATGACGAGGCCGAGCATCAGCAAGGCCAGTGCTGGCCAGAGCAGCAGTGGGTCGTATTCCTGCTGGGGAGACTGACTGCGCATCATCATCGCGCGGCGCCCCCCGCACCCGGAACGAGTCCGCGTACCGAAGCAATGAAAACCTCGGCGCGATGCGCGTAGTTTCGGTACATGTCGAAACTTGCACAAGCCGGCGACAACAGTACTGCGTCACCCGACTGCGCGACGGCCGCTGCGGTAAGCACCGCACCATCCATATCAGGTGCATGCAGCAGCGGCACACCACAACCTTGCAGGGCCGCCTCGATCTTCAGTGCATCACGACCGATCAGCACCACTGCGCGGGCATGTGTGGCGACCGCAGCCTTGAGCGGCGAAAAATCCTGCCCCTTTCCGTCGCCTCCTGCAATGAGTACGGTTTTACCACCGGCGGCATGGAGGTGCCCCTCCAGCGCCGCAAGCGTCGCGCCAACATTGGTGCCCTTGGAGTCGTCGTAGTAACGCACACCACCGATTTCCGCGACACGTTCAACGCGATGCGGCAGCCCGCGAAAACTCAGCAGGCCATCGATCAGTCGGTTCAGCGGCAAGCCCAGTGCATGACACAGTGCCAGCGCCGCCAGTGCGTTCGCGGCGTTGTGCAGGCCGGGCAAGAGCAGGCGCGACAACGGCAGCAAATAATGATCACCCTGTACCAGCCAGAGCTCACCGGCCTCGCCACCACGGTGGCGCAGCCCAAAGTCCTCGAGCATCCCCGGTGCATCGAGACCGAAACTCAGCAACCAACGACCGGGCAGCGCCATCCGCTTGACGCGCGTATCGCCGCGATTGAGTACCTGAACACCGTTGCCAGTGAAGATGCGTGCCTTAGCACTGGCGTATTCGTCGAGGTCGATATAACGGTCGAGATGATCGTCACTGATGTTGAGTACGGTTGCCACATCGGCATAGAGCGTGTCGAGGGTTTCGAGCTGAAAGCTCGACAGTTCGAGCACCCAGATGTCGGGCAGCCTGCCGGGATCGGTTTCGAGCCGCGCCAGCAGCACGTCGAGCGCAGCCGGCGAAATATTGCCACCCATTTCGACATCACGTCCGGCGGTACGACAAAGGTGCGCAGTCAGCGCAGTCGTCGTTGTTTTACCGTTGGTGCCGGTAATGGCGATGATTTTTGATGTGTCGCGCACACCGAGATTGCGCAGGGCTTGTGCGAACAGCTCAATCTCGCCGACCACCGGAATGCCGCGCGCTCGCGCCTCGAAGACGACCATCTGACCGGCCGAAAGGCCCGGTGAAATCACTAGGAGATCGATGCCTTCAAGCAACGACTTGTCGAAGGCACCCGCAACGAATACGGCTTCGGGCAGCATCTCATGCAACTGCACCAAACCCGGTGAAGCTAGACGTGTATCGGCGACGCGTAGCCGGGCACCGCACCGCGCACACCAGCGCGCCGCCGCCAGCCCGGACTCGCCGAGACCGAGAATCAGAACGTGTTTATTGGCCAGGTTCACCGTGTTTGCCTGTCGATTAACGGAGCTTCAACGTAGACAAACCAAACAACACCAACATGATGGTGATGATCCAGAAGCGCACCACCACCTGAGTTTCCTTCCAGCCACCCAGTTCGAAATGATGATGCAGCGGCGCCATGCGGAAGATGCGCTTGCCGCCGGTCAGCTTGAAGTAGACCACCTGCATCATCACTGAAAGCGTCTCGGCGACGAAGACGCCACCCATGATGAAAAGAACGATTTCCTGACGGACGATTACCGCCACGGTACCGAGCGCAGTGCCAAGTGCCAACGCACCGACGTCGCCCATGAACACTTCAGCTGGATAGGCGTTGAACCAGAGAAAGCCAAGGCCCGCACCGGCCAGAGCGCCACAAAATACGGCGAGTTCGCCGGCACCAGGAATGTAGGGCAGCAGAAGGTATTTCGAGATCACGGCATTGCCAGCGACATACGCAAAGATGCCGAGCGCAGTACCGACCATCACAGTCGGCATGATCGCCAGCCCGTCGAGACCGTCGGTGAGGTTCACGGCATTGCTTGAACCAACGATAACCAGATAGCTGAGAATCATGAAGCCGAATACACCCAGTGGATAGCTGACGCTCTTGAAGAAGGGCACGATTAGCGCGGCCTTGGCCGGCAGTTCCATATCAAAGCCGCCATGCACCCAAGCGCCGAACAGATCGCCGAGCTTGCTGTTGTCGGGCGAGGCCACGGCAAAGGCGAGGAATACTGCGGCGACCACAGCGATGACCGATTGCCAGAAGAACTTGCTGCGTGCCGAAAGTCCCTTAGGATTGCGATGGACGACCTTGCGCCAGTCATCTACCCAGCCCACTGCGCCAAAACCCAGCGTCACCAACAGGACGATCCAGACAAAGCGGTTGGAGAGATCAACCCAGAGCAACGTCGATGCCGCAACAGCGAGCAGGATCAACGCACCACCCATGGTCGGCGTACCTGCCTTGATGAGGTGGGTCTGCGGGCCGTCATTGCGCACCGACTGGCCGATCTTCTTGGCCGCCAACCAGCGGATAACCATCGGCCCGAAGGCAAATGAGATCAACAATGCTGTCATCGCTGCGAGTACCGCGCGCAGGGTGATGTAGCCGAAGACGTTAAAAGCATGAATGTCCTTCGCCAACCATTGGGCAAGTTCAAGCAGCATGGCGATCTCCGGGACGGTGGGACTTCTGGTGAGTGTGGTGCTTCATTGAATTCGTTTTTTCAAGTGCTGCAAATTAATCGGTCTTGCTCTCGATGGCATCAGCGATACGCTCCATCCTCATGAAGCGCGAGCCCTTGATGAGGACTGTCGTGTTCGTATCAAGCAGCGGGCGCAGCGCTTCGATCAGTACGGCGATATTTTTGAAATGCTGCGCCCCCTCACCGAAATTTCGCGCGGCGGTCGCCGAGTGCTCGCCAATCGCCAGCAGTCGGTCGATGCCCATACTCTTGGCATAGCCCCCGATCTCATCATGAAACTGCCCGGTCTGCACGCCGACCTCACCCATGTCACCGATGACGAAAACCTTGCGCCCTGGCAGTGCCGCCAGCACGTCGATCGCAGCACGCATCGAATCAGGATTCGCGTTGTAAGTATCGTCGATCAACAACGCACCGCTTTCCGCCTGGCGTCGCTGCAAACGCCCCTTGATCCCGGCGTACCCCGAGAGCCCCGCGCCGACTGCAGCGAGACTCGCGCCGGCAGCCAGTGTCGCCGCTACGGCAGCAAGCGCGTTGCGGGCATTGTGCAGGCCGGGGACTTTGAGCTCAATATTGAATGCGCCCTGCGGTGTCGTGACTTTCAAATAGCTGCCGAAAGAAATTGGCTGACAAATCGCGGACACTTCTGCAGCTTGTTCGATACCGAAGCCGATCACACGATGGATGCTCGCGGCATCAGCGAGTTCGCGCCAAACGGCGGAGTGCTCATCATCCGCGTTGATTACGGCAGTACCTTCGTGCGGCAGGCCGTTGAAGATTTCCCCCTTGGCGCGAGCCACGCCCGTGAGCGTGCCAAGACCTTCGAGATGGGCACGCTGGGCGTTATTCACCAGTGCGACAGTTGGTGCCGTGATGCGCGTCAGATAATCAATTTCACCTGGATGATTCATGCCCATCTCGATCACCGCTGCGCGATGCGTGGCGCGCAGCCGAAGCAACATCAGGGGCAAACCGATGTCATTATTCAGATTTCCCGTGGTAGCGAGCACTGCCGTCGTCGGATCGAAACCATCGCGACGTGCCTGCTCATGCAGAATGGCGGCGCACATTTCCTTGACCGTCGTCTTACCATTGCTTCCAGTCAGGCCAATCAGTGGGATCGAAAAGCGTCGGCGCCAAACGGCCGCCAGCGTACCCAGGGCCAGCCGCGTATCCGCCACAACGACCAGTGGCAGCGCGAGGTCAGGGCTTTGCGTCGCAAGCCAGGCTTCATCCACCATCGCAGCCACTGCGCCGCTCTCGATGACCTGACGAACAAAATCATGGCCGTCGAACGTCGTGCCGCGCAAGGCAATGAGTAGTTCGCCCTTGGCAATGTTGCGCGAATCAGTCGACACACCACTGAACCGGGGATTGCCAAGACCAGAACCAAACACTCGGCCACCGCAGGCACACGCGGCTTCCATGAGGTTCATCATGCGGCGTCCCTCCATGCATTCAGCGCAACTTGCGCCTGTTCGAGATCGGAATAAGGCAGGCGCTGGCCAGCAATCTCCTGATAGGACTCATGGCCCTTTCCGGCAATCAGCAACACGTCATGCGCCTGCATGTCACGCACCGTATTGCAGATGGCTGCGGCGCGGTCAGTATCGACTGGCGTAGAAGCCTTCATGCCATCAAGGATGGCAGCGACGATCTTCTGCGGATCTTCGCTACGTGGATTGTCACTGGTAACAAGCACAGCATCGGCGAAACGCTCGGCGACACGCCCCATGAGCGGCCTCTTACCAGGATCGCGCTCACCTCCGCAGCCAAAAATACAGAACAGGCGACCGCCTCGCGCGGTGGCGACTTCACGCAAGGCTTTCAGCGCTTGCTCAAGCGCATCCGGTGTGTGAGCGTAGTCGACGACCAGTAGCGGTTCGGCCAGCCTCGCACGTGTCGGCTCACCGGCAACAATCTGCAGCCGCCCCGCCGGCGGCGTTAGATTCGCGCAGCAGGATACTGCCAACTCAAGCGGCACACCGGCACCACGCAAGGCACCGATTACCGCAAGTAGGTTGGCGGCATTGAAACGACCGAGCAGCGGTGCTTTAACATTAATCTCTGCGCTCGTTGTATTGATACTGAAGCTGATACCGCTACCGCCAACTGTCAACTTATGCGCTATGAGCGGCTCATTGACACTACCGATGTCTGGGCAGTTTTCGTCAAGGCTGTAGCCGATGCAATGAACACCGCGCCCTACGACTTCAGCGGCGAGTCCGACGCCCAATGGATCATCGAGGTTGATGACTGCCGTGCGAATACCCGGAAGCGCGAACAGGCGCGCCTTGGCCGCTGCGTAGGCCAGCATATTGCCGTGATATTCGAGATGATCACGCGTGAGATTGGTGAACACCACGGTATCAAAATGCGCACCATTGACGCGGCCCTGATCGAGACCAATGGATGAAACTTCCATAGCACAGGCTCGAGTACCGCCGGCGACTAATTCTGAAAGCACGTTGTGGACACTGATCACATCAGGCGTGGTGTTGGCACTTTCGAGTAACGCACCGGGCATACCTGTACCTAACGTGCCAATGACGCCACAGCGTCGTCCGATACCACCAAGCGCTTGGGCAATCCATTGGCTCACTGAAGTCTTGCCATTAGTCCCCGTAATACCGCAGAGCCAGAGATGTTCCGACGGTCGGTCATTGATTTCGTGGGCAAGTGCGCCGGCGAGTCCTTGCAATCCCGCCACAGCGACGTTGGGTACACCAATCAGACGTGCAGCGAGATCGCCAGCAGCGACGCTTTCCCAGATGATCCCGGCGACACCCCGCGTCAGCACGGCATCGATATAGGCACGACCATCGTTGCGCAGTCCCGGCATCGCAATAAAGATCTCACCCGCAGCGACACGTCGCGAATCAGCGCTAACGCCGCACGGGACCACGCCTTGCCTACGGAGTTCCGCAAGGATGGCCGACACATCGCTGAACACGGTCGCCGCATTGGTCAAAGTTGTCATCACATGCTCTCCTGGACTGCAGGCACATTCGCTGCAGCCGCAGCTTGTTGACGCGCATCGGCATCCGGTGCGATACCCAAGGTGCGCAGGCTGCCGGCCATAACCCTCGAGAATACCGGCGCGGCGACGTCGCCGCCGTAATAGCCACCTTCTGACGGCTCGTCTACCATCACGGCGACGATGAGACGCGGATCGGATGCCGGTGCAAAGCCGACAAAGGAAGCAACGTATTTATTGACATACGCGCGGCCATCGAGCTTGTGCGCAGTTCCCGTCTTGCCGCCGACGCGGTAGCCAGGCACTTGAGCCTTAGGAGCAGTGCCTCCGGGTAATACAACGAGTTCCAGCATGCTGCGTACTTCGCGTGCAGTCTGTGCCGAAAAAACCTGCTTGCTGGTGGTCACCGGCCCATCTTGACGCAACAGGGAGAGCGGCAAGAGATCACCATCGCGCGCAAATACCATGTAGGAGTGCGCGAGTTGCATCAAAGTCACCGAAATTCCATGTCCATACGCCATGGTCGCCTGCTCGATCGGCCGCCACGTTTTCGCCGGACGGAGGCGGCCACCAACTTCACCTGGAAAGCCGAGCCTGAGTGGTGAACCGAAGCCAAGGGAATCGAACATATTCCACATCTCCTGCGGGGGAAATGTCAGGGCAATTTTGGCCGAACCGACGTTGGAGGACTTCTGGATAATCTGTGCTACGGTGAGAAGCCCATGCATATGAGCATCGTGAATTGTCGCGGTGCCAATGGTTAAGCGACCAGGGGCGGTTTGGACTAGGGTCTCAGGACGAAACTTGCCTTTTTCCAGCGCCAGTCCGATCGTGAAGGGCTTCATTGTTGAACCGGGTTCGAAGGTGTCGGTCAGCGCGCGATTACGCAGTTGTGCCCCAACGAGGCGCACGCGATTGTTTGGGTTGTAGGTGGGAAAGTTGACCAGCGCTAGAATTTCGCCGGTCTTGGCATCGAGCACGACGATGCCGCCGGCCTTGGCCTTGTGATCGGCAATCGCCTGACGAAGATTGGCGTAAGCGAGATACTGGATTTTTGAATCGATAGCTAAGGTAACGTCCTTGCCGTCTTGGGGCATCTTGATGCTTTCTACATCTTCGACGATCTGGCCACGACGATCCTTGATGACGCGCCGGCTGCCTGGTTTTCCCGCGAGCCCGTCCTGGAAGGCCAGTTCGACGCCCTCCTGACCCGCGTCCTCAGCGCCGGTGAAGCCAAGAAGATGTGCAGTCACGTTGGCAGCGGGATAGTAGCGGCGATATTCGCGCTGCTCATTGATGCCTGGCAAGTGAAGTGCGGCCACTTTTTCGGCGACATCCGGCGCGACCTGGCGCTTGACGAACACAAAGTCGCGCTCGGCAGCAAGCTTGTGGTTGAGCTCGCGTACATCCATTTCCAGAAGGCCGGCCAGCACGCGCGACTGAGCTGGCTGAAGCTTGGCATCCTCGGGAATCGCCCAGATTGACTTGACCGGCGTTGACACCGCCAAGGCTTCGTCATGACGGTCCAAGATGCGACCACGTGTCGCCGATAGTTCGATCACACGCGAATAGCGGGAGGCACCCTTTTCCTGAAGGAAGCTGCTATTCAGAATCTGCAAATGGAAGGACCAGCCGATGAGCAGAACGAACGCGGCAATTAGCCCGATCAGCACAAAACGCGATCGCCATAGTGGTAGCGCCTCGGATAGGACGGGACTATGGACGAACTTCATTCCGGTTTTCCCGTAGATCTGCGGCTTGCTGCATCAATGGTCATTAGCTGACCAGCGCCAGGCACCTTCATCCGCAGCTTGTCACGAGCAATTGACTCAATACGCGCATGACTAGCCCAGGTGCTCTGTTCCAACTGAAGCTGCCCCCATTCGACATCGAGCTCGCGCATGCGCGTGGTTTCCCGCTCGATCTCAGTGACAAGCTTGCGCGCCCTGTGATTTGAAGCCACAGTGCCAATTGAGCACGCCACCACAATTAACAGCAATATCAAATTCAATCGCAGCATGTTTTGATAACACAAAGCCTGACAAGTACGGAATTAGGTTGCTGCAACCGACCATCCCGATAGCATTCAGGCCTCACCTGATGTCCAATCGATCGAGGCTCCGGAGTGCAGACAAAGTCCCTTGCAGGGGCTCATGCTTCATCACCCAGCTTTTCAGCCACACGCATCACGGCACTGCGCGCCCGCGGATTAGCGGCCACCTCTTCAACGCTTGCGTAAATTGGCTTATTGACGAGACGCAAGATTGGCTTAGGCAAATCGGCCGCGCGTACCGGCAAGCGTGAAGGCAAGCGTGGTGGCTGTGATCCCTCACGCATGAAGCGTTTGACGATGCGGTCTTCGAGTGAGTGGAAACTGATCACCACCAACCGGCCTCCGGGCTTCAGTCGCATAGCGCACTGCGGTAAGGCTAGCGACAGCTCCTCAAGTTCCTGATTGACGTGTATCCGTAGAGCCTGGAAACTCCTTGTCGCCGGATGCTGGCCCGGTTCGCGCGTGCGGACGGCTTTTTCCACGAGCGCGGCAAACTGTCGAGTGGTTGCAATACGGCATTCGGTCCGAGAAGCAACAACCGCCTTTGCAATCGCATGAGCAAACCGTTCTTCGCCATAATCTTTGATCACCCTTTCTATTTCTTGTTGAGAAGCCTGACTAAGCCAATCCGCCGCAGTGACCCCACGGCTCGTATCCATCCGCATATCGAGCGACGCGTCGAATCGAAAGCTGAATCCCCGCGCCGCCTCATCTAGCTGCGGCGATGAAACGCCGATATCCATCAGTACGCCATCAACCGAGCCGACATTCATTTCATCCAACGATGCACCAATCTCGCTGAATGCCGCATGCCTCAGCGAAAACCGCGCGTCACGCAATATCTGACCTGCCGCAATGGCGGCTGGATCGCGATCCAGCGCAATCAGCCGACCTTGTTTGCCAAGCCGATCAAGAATCTCCCGACTGTGACCGCCACGACCAAAGGTGGCATCCACATAAATGCCATCACTCCTGATTGCCAATGCGTCGACCGCTTCCCGCAGCAACACGGTTCGGTGCACCAGCGGCGCACCGGTGTTCACAGCGTCAAGCTCTCCAAACCAGGAGGCAGCAATTTGTCACCGAGAGCAAAAATAGCGTTCTGCTGCTCAATCCAGCCAGCGTCGCTCCAAATTTCGAAATGGCTTCCCTGCCCCACTAACCAGACCTGCTTTCCCAAGCCTGCGTACTGGCGGAGTTCAGGCGGCACCAGCAGACGCCCTGCCGCATCCATCTCGCTATCGACTGCAAAGCCAACGAGCAGACGACGGAGCATCGCAGACTGGGGTTCCAGACTTGGAGTAGCCAAAACCTTGGCACAGATCGGCTCCCACGCCGGCGCGGGATACAGCAGCAAGCAGCGATGCGGATGAGCAGTTAGAACAAAGCGCCCTTCACCCAGCACCTGCAACCGGTCACGATGCCGCGCAGGGACAGCCATGCGCCCCTTGGCATCAAGATTCAAAGCTGCAGCTCCTTGAAACATTCTTTCTCCCGCATCTCCACATTTAGCGGATTCGGAATAAATTCCACTCCACCTAAGGCCGTTTCCCCACTTTGACCCACTTCTTCCCACTGTAGTGTAGATTTACAACTCGGTCAAGGAGATACCAGAGATATTCTATGGAGGACAAGTACTTAGAAGCGTTTCATGAGGAAAATGTCCAGGTATTTTCGCTTACAATTAATAGACATAGGCCTCACTTTGAAAGTGAAACATCATCATTTCTGACAGGGAACTGAAGGCACTCCCAAAAGGAATGTCTTAGGCAAAAAAAGGAAGGGGTGGAAGTCCGCCGATAAGCCGGGTTCTGTCGTGGGCAGTCATTCCTCTGGGCC
>CAZAOQ010000004.1:0-38576 GCA_964486795.1 uncultured Rhodocyclaceae bacterium | reverse complement strand
GGCAGCACGCAATCCGCACCACGCCAGGCGGTGCCCTCAGCCCAACGACCGAGACGCTCCAAAGCCAGACCACCGTGATCGCGCCGCTCGTCGACCAGCGGCGAATTGACCTCAAGCAGCATCGGAATTCCGGTGCGCCGCTTGAGCATCAGCCCAGACAGGAGGAACAGGTTGTAACGTTCGTAGAGCACATCCGGCTGAAACTCACGCGCTACTGCGGCGAGCCGGCGATAGGCAATTAGGCTGTAGCCGAGTTCGAGCAGTTCGTAGAGCGCCTTCGGCAGCAGCGCCTTGAGACGATGCACCCAAGCCACCTTGGCGCCGAGTGGCCCATCGGATGAAGCATTTTCACCATTTTCGGCATTGGCACCATTAGTCGAGCCCTGCCCCGGTGCGACGACGCGCACCTCGTGGCCGCGCTTACGCAAGGCATGGATCATTTCCTCGATATGAACGGCCTGGCCGTCCTTCGAAGCCGTGCGGTGATGGTAAAGAATCTTCATGAGATGAGCTGCGGCCGCTCGCCTGTGCTGTCTTCCATCACGCAGCGCAGAAAGGCATCGAACATCAGCAAGGTCCAAATCGGCGTGCTGTGGTCACGCCGGCCTGTCTCGTGCTGCTCGACAATGAGACGAATCGCGTCTGGATTGAACCAGCCCGACTGCGCCATGCGCTCACCGAGCAGCGATTCGCGCACGCGGTTCTTCAACGGCCCACGGAACCAGCGTGCCAGCGGCACGGCAAAGCCCATCTTCGGCCGGTACATGATGTCCATCGGCAGCAGCGGCTCCATGGATTTCTTGAGCAGGTACTTGCTTTCCTGGCCGCGCATCTTCATCGAGGACGGTAAAGTGCCCATCCACTCGACGAGCGGATGGTCCATCAGCGGCTCGCGCACTTCCAGTGAATGCGCCATGCTGGCGCGATCCACCTTAGTGTTGATGTCGCCGATCAGATAGGTGTGCAAGTCGATGTACTGGATCAGCGCCAGCGGATCATCCGTACCGGCACGCGCCGCATGGTGACGGAACACTTCGAGCGCACTGTATTCACCCAGTGTCCTGCGGAAGGAATCGCTGTAAAGACGCGAACGTTCCGGGTTACGGATCAGCGACATGCCGTGGAAATAGGCTTCAACCGAATCGCGTGCAATGGCCTCGAAAGTCGTCTTGGCGCGGAACATGCGCGGCGCCCAGTCGGCCTTCGGATAGAGGTGCCCGAGCAGGCCGAAGACAGGGCGACGAATCCCCAGCGGTAATACCGAGCGCATGCGCTCTTCCATCAGATGCATTTTGTAGCGGCGGTAACCACCAAAGGTCTCGTCACCTCCATCGCCTGACAGTGCTACCGTCACATGTTTGCGGGCCAGCTGGCAGACGCGATACGTTGGGATTGCTGAACTGTCGGCGTATGGTTCGTCGTAAAGGCGCGCCAGCGTGTCGATGAGATCAAAGTCGTCGCTCTCGACCTGATCGACAAAATGCCGGGTCTGGTAGCGCTCTGCAACGATGCGGGCAAATTCGGTCTCGTTGTAGGCGGGGTCGGCAAAGCCAATCGAGCAGGTATTCACCGGCTCTTTCGCGATGCCGGCCATCAGGGCCACGACGGCACTTGAATCGACACCACCGGAGAGGAAGGCACCGAGCGGCACCTCGGAAATCATGCGCAGCTTCACGGATTCCTGAAGCCGTTCGGTCAGCTCGGCGCAGGCATCTCGCTCGCCGATCTTGTTGTCGAGCGTCAGGCGCACGTCCCAGTATTCACGCGGTGCCGGCAGCGGCTTGCCGCGACGCACCGTCAGCGTATGGCCGGGCGGCAGCTTCCGCGTACCCTTGAAGATGCAGCGCGGTTCTGCAACGTAACCGAGCGCGAAGTACTCTTCGACGGCAAAGGGATCAATCTCGCGACGCAGACCGCCATGCGCAAGCAATGCCTTGAGTTCGGAACCGAACACAAAGCTGCCGTCGGCAAGCTCCGCATAGAACAGTGGCTTGACGCCGAGGCGGTCGCGCGCCAGGAATAGTGTCTCTGCCTTACGATCCCACAGCCCGAAGGCGAACATGCCACGGAAACGGTCGACACAAGCCGCCCCCCAAGACTCCCAGGCATGCACGATGACTTCGGTATCGCTGCGCGTATGAAAAACATGGCCGAGCGCCTGCAACTCGGGAATCAGTTCCTTGAAGTTGTAGATCTCGCCATTGAAAACCACGGCAACCGAGCCATCTTCATTGAACAGCGGTTGCTGACCCGTCGCCAGATCGATGATCGACAGACGGCGATGACCGAGACCGAGACCGGGCTCGATGTGCTTGCCACCTTCATCCGGACCGCGATGGAACTGGCTCTGATTCATGCGCTCGATCAGCTCTGCCGGCACATCGCGCCGGCCGCGCATGTCGAATACTCCTACGATTCCACACATTGGTTCGTCATCTCACAATATTAAGATGGCCCCGCGCATCATTGACGCTGGGTGCCTAGTAATTCGTCATACAGATTCTGGTAGCGCGTCACCATGCTTTCAATGCTGAACAGCGTCTCGACACGCTGCCGCCCGGCACGCCCTGCGGCCCGCGCGGCATCTTGATCTTTCGCATAATAGAGCAAGCGTTGCGCCATCTCATCGGGATCGACCGCCGGCACGAGCTCGCCAGTTCTACCCGGTTCGACCAATTCGGCATTTCCACCCACATCGGTGGCGATCACCGGCAATGCACAGGCCATTGCCTCGAGGATGGTGTTCGAGATGCCTTCGGCCAGCGAGGGCAGCACAAAGCAATCAAGCCCACGCAAAATTGCTGGCACGTCGCTACGCTCGCCAGGCAGCCAAGCGAGATCGGCACAGCCAGCCCGGCTCAGTTCCTCCATGGCCTGCCCCCGCAGCGGCCCGTCACCGATCATGATGAGACGCAGGCTTGCGCGCAATTCAGGCACCAGCGCAATGACGCGAATGAAGGCACGGGCAAGCGTCAGCTGATCCTTGACGTGTTGCATGCGTCCCACAGTGCCAACCAGCCACAAATCTGCGTCGATGAACGGGCAACCGTCGATCGCCTCACGCCGGGTAGCGTCTGCCCGTGGCACGAAACGCTGCGTGTCGACACCGTTGTAGAACTGCGAAATACGCGCCGGTACGATGCCAACCTTGTCGACCAGATAGCCTTCCAGGTCGCGCGACAAGGCGATGAAGCGCGTCACAAAGGGCTGGTAGAAACGTCGCACCCATTGGTATTTGCGATTCGAACCATCGAGATCAGTGATGTCGCGTCCGTGCTCTCCGTGAATACGCACCGGAACGCCGGCAGCCCAGGCGGGCACGGCGACTTCGAGTGCCGCAAGATTGCGGCTATGCACGATGGCCGGACGCAGCTCACGAAACAGGCGATAGAGCTGCGGAAATATCCGGAAGGCGTGACCCGGCGGCTTGTTCAGTGCAATGAACTGCACGTCGTCGCGCTCGATGCGTTTGCGGAAATCGGTGATTTCTGTCAGTGCGATCACCGCATGACGATAGGCATCGCGCGGCATGTGGTTGATCAGGTTGACGACGCCATTCTCCAGCCCGCCGGTATCGAAACGAAACATGACATGCGCCACGAGCGGTCGCGGATCGTTCGACTTCACGGACATGATCAGGGTCGCTCCCGGGTCTGACGCAGGGCTTCTTCAATCTGGCCACCGGCTGCAGCGACAAAAGCAGCCAGCGCGGCTTCGCCCCCTCCCGGCTGGTACTTGGGCGCGTAGACGATGATCGCAGCCGAATCGTCGCCCTGCCCCATCAGGCGTGAGAATGCCGTATAGACCTTGGCACGGTGATCGCTGGCAGTCAGCCGGCCATTGATCCAGAACCACTCCCATGCAATCAGACGTGTTTCGTCGCTTCCAGCCATCAGCGACGCGCCACGCAATTCCGCCGTGCGAACGACAACTGGCTGACCATTCATGATGAGTTCGCGGCTACCACTCGCCACCTGCGCCCAATTCTTGTCCTTGTACTTGACCAGCATGTTCTCGGAGCTGATCAGCTTCCGGCTGTAATCCTGCTTGCGGTAGTACGCTAGATAGATGCCCACGGTGCGC
Source organism: uncultured Rhodocyclaceae bacterium (assembly GCA_964486795.1). GTDB lineage: Bacteria > Pseudomonadota > Gammaproteobacteria > Burkholderiales > Rhodocyclaceae > Sterolibacterium. The sequence continues at coordinate 34,493 of CAZAOQ010000004.1, read as the reverse complement.
CCATCGTGCACAAACGTTTTCTGCAACTCGGCCGATGGATTGACGAAGGACGGCTGCCAGTCGGCATCAGACGAAGGCTTGCTCTCCACCTGCCAGCCATCGAGCCCTTGAGTTGCTGCCGGCGGAAAGACGAGTTGCGGCGGAATGGCAGTCGTACCAGATTCAATTGCCTGAAAGGCCAGCACAGGCAGCGCACTCACTATGGCGATCAGTATCACAGGAAGCCAACCTGCGCCCCGCGAAACTGCAGACGCGGACGCCACTGGCCCAGTCGTCTCACCCGGCACCGCATCGACGGGATCCTCCGCCCAGCGCGCGCCGATCATGAACATGATCAGGATGACCAGACCGAAGAACACCCAGCCGTAAATCAGGTGATCAACACCCGCCGCCAGCTTGCCACTCGAAAGATGGCCGAGCATGACGATGATGTAGGCGCGCATCCAGTTGGCGACGATGGGCACCAGAAAAGAGATGACGATGAAAATCGCCCGGCGCTTAAATGACACATAGTTGAGGTAGGCGAACAGCGTGCCCACGGTCAGCGAGGCGATCAGATAACGAATCCCGCTGCAAGCCTCGACGACAGACCAGCTACCAGAGGGTATGACGAACTGCAGCCCCTCCTGATAGACGGGAATCCCGGAGAGGCGCAAAGCCAGCACGGTGAAATGCGCCGTCCACTCCATCAGTTGCGGCATGAAGAATTCGCCGATAGGTACGGCAAAGAACATGAACATCAGAGGAAAGGTAATCGCTCGCGCGACGGGCATGCCCAGCACGGCAGGAACGAGCAGGACCATGAACATGACCAACGCAAGCTGGGTCACCGCATTGATTGATGCGAGTTCACCGAGCAGCCAAGCGAAGCCAACGACGACGAGCGGTATCAGCAGCCAGGGATTCGGGCGCGGACTGTATTTTGCGAGCGCATCTTTCTGGCGCCAGACCAACCAGAGCACGATGGGCAGAATCAAAAAGCCGTGCATGAAAGTGTCGGAGCGCGCCCAGATTCCCACCATAGATTCGGCGGTTCCGCGATACCAGATCAACAACCATGCCTCGCAGAACGCGAGCATAGCCAGCGCAGCCTGCCAGCCCTTGGCGACCGGCGCGATGTCTGCAGATGAAATGGTCTTGGTCTTATTGTTCAAGATGATCCAATGAGATGGGTTTGAAGTCGTTTCTGCGAATGTGGCGTGCCATGAGCAGGCGCACAAACCGTCAACCGAGATTGCGCACGATGTGCGGTCCGATAAAATTTGCCAAGCCTAGCGGCATGCGGCGCCAGGCTTCGATGAAGATGCGGTACTTCGCGTTCGACGGATTGTTTTGTGGGATTGCGTCGCGTCGCAGCAGGCGATACTCGTAATGCAGCTGCTGCGGCTCGAAGCCCCAGTTCTTCTTGAAGGAATACGGCCCGGTGTCTTTCTTGCTGCGCCCGTAATCGAAGACCTTGAGGCCACGGGTGCAGGCCCGGCGCATGAGCTCCCAGTACTTGAAATCATTCGCCGCAAGATCACGCGCCGCGACGTCATCGCCGGCGTAATACGGTAGAACTTCATCGCGGAAATAGAAACTCAAGACGCTGCTCAGTGCTCTGCCATCCGGCCCAAGCACCGTGAGAATTTCGCAGTCATCACCAAACTCCTTCTGCAAGGCCTGGAAATAGCGCTTCGAAAGTGCCGGCGTGCCATGACGATGGACGTTATCCGCATACAGCGCGAAGAAGCGGTCGACGCTTGTGTCGATCTCGCTGCGCAGCTCGTTCTTGATGCCCTTGCGCACCATGGCTCGCTGCTTGCGGGGAATCGCCAGCATATTGGCTTCCTCTTCGGGCAGGATCTCCTTGCGGAAAGTCACGTAGAGATCCTGCGTCGGCCAGTCTGCGTGACGCGCCGCCATATTGCGCAATTCCAGATGTTCGACGCCGAGTCGATTCGCCAGCACTTCGGCTTCCTTTTCCAGCGCATCGCCCGCCTCGGCCGTATCGGTGGCCACGCCGCCATAGACGGCGAAGGGCAGCGACACCAGGGCATTACCGAAGAGCAGGCTCTTCACATGCGCAAGCGCCAACACGCCCTCGATCTGACCATTGCGCTCGGCATACATGAAGTAAGCGGGATGGCGAAAGACATTGCGCACGATGCGCTGCCAGCCCGCGCGATGGAAGAAGGTCGCCTGTGGACAAGCCATCACAAAGGCATCCCAGCGTGCAGTAGCGGCGGTGTCGGCGGGATCAAGAGTTTTAACAGTTAACATGCTTATGCCATTTATACAATGAGGCTTGATGCGCCATCTGGACTTCTGAAAAGCGGGGCAAAAATCTCAGGCAGTGACGATTTTGGTCGATTCCCTCGGGACAGCTGGTGTGGTGGCGCTTGCGTCTTCATTTGTGAGGAATATCTCGTCCATCCGTCCCCAGGAGAAATCCTCAAGCAGGCTATTCAGGCGTTCTTCCATGCGATGAATGTTGACGTAATGGCGGAAGCGCGTTCTGGCGTCGATGCCGGCCACACGCGGTTGCTCGGGGTCGATTTCCCAAGGATGAAAATAGAAGATCGCCGGACGCCGGTCGACCGTATTGACCCGGTTCAAGGTCCAGCGCGACAGCCAGTAAGGCAGCAAACGGAAATAGCCACCGCCACTGGAGGGCCAGTTACGCGAGAACAGGCGCACCGTCGTCACGGGAACTTCGAGCAAGCCGTGGTCGCTATGAGCAAAGCGTGGCGCGTCGGGCATGCCATAGTGATCGTGTTGAATCGGATAGATGCTCGAGCTATAGCGATAGCCGGCACGCTCCAGCGCTTCGAACGCCCATAAATTATCAGAACCAATCGAAAAGCTTGGTGCCCGGTAGCCCTTTACCTCGTGGCCGGAAAGTTCTTCAAGCAGAAGCTTCGCGAGATGGATGTCAGCAAAAAACGCCTCCGGCGTCTGGTCACTGGCCCGTTCATGGCCGAAGCCATGACTGGCGAGCTCGTGTCCACCAGCCACGATCCGGCGCACCATCTCCGGGTAGCGCTCGGCGATCCAGCCCAGTGTGAAAAAGGTTGCCTTGGTCTGATGACGATCGAGCATTTCCAGGATGCAGTCGATATTGCGCTCCACCCGACATTCACGGGTCGGCCATTCCGCACGGGTGATATAGGGGGCGAACGCGGAGACCTGAAAATAGTCTTCAACATCGATGGTCAGGGCATTGGTGATCCGCTCTTCCGGCATGCAGGTCTTCCAGGTTTTAAAGGTGGTTGAACGGTTGTTGGCAAGGCAATTACAGGAGAAGCAACCGTCCAAAAGCTTCAGGCTTCAACTATACCCGGAGAAACGACTCAGCCTTGGGTGCTGTCTTCGTCATTTTGGCGCTGGGTCCGCGCGGCACTGACCAGCTGCCGCAGCAAGCCCATCGTTGCAGAATTGATGTGTTCCAAGCGAAGGAGGCTACGTTCGAGCCGCAACAATCGTTCGGCCAACTGACCTGCATTCAGGCTTGCAATCAGGTTTTGCAGTTCCGCTGCGGATTCCCGGTCAAGTTCGAGCCCCGGGACGCCACCTTCAATTCCTGCGTCATAGCCCGGAACACCGATGGCGGCATCGGCCAGACTCAGGTTCGTCAAACCGGGTGTCGGCCCGGATGTTTCCTCGCGGATTTCTTTCGCCACCTCGATGACATCTTTCCCCGAGAAGGTTGTCCTGCCGGCGAGATACCCCTGCAACAGCAGCCGATCACAAATACCGTTGATGCGACGCGGAATGCCGTCGCTGGCCCGGTAGACCTCTTCAAAGGCGTCAATCTCAAAGCGCGGCAGACCCTTTGAGCCGGCGCACTTGAGACGATGCTCGATATAACCAGCTGTCTCCTCGCGATCCATTGGCCCAATGTGGCAGGAAGCGATGACCCGCTGTCGAAGCTGCAGCATTTGCGGGCTTTGCAGGATTTCGCGAAACTCGGGCTGCCCGACCAGAAAACTCTGCAACAAGGCCTGCTGCTCGAACTGAAAATTCGACAACATGCGCAGCTCTTCGATGGCCCTTGGCGTCAGATTTTGCGCTTCGTCAACGATGAGCAGGCAACGCTTGCCCTTACTGGCATTGCTGACCAAAAAAGCTTCCAGCGACAACAGCAGATCGGCCTTCGGCACGTCCTTAGTACGTATACCGAACGCTGCCCCAACCAGGCGAAGCGTGTCCTCGGCATCGAGCTGTGTGCTGACAAGATGCGCGGCGACAACTTTTCCGGAATCAAGACTGTTTAGCAGCCCGCGAACGATGGTGGTCTTGCCGGCACCGACATCGCCCGTGATGACGATGAAGCCCTCATTCTGGTGGATGCCATACTCGAGGTACGCAGTCGCGCGTCGATGCTGCTTGCTGGCGAAATAGAAAGCGGGATCCGGATTGAGCTGAAACGGCTTGCTCGTCAAGCCAAAGAACGATTCGTACATCGTTCAGAACTGAAACGAAACCGCCGCGACCAGGGCATTTTCCGTGTAGGGATTGGTCACGCTGTCGAACACGGCACGACGTAATGTCAGGGAACCCGTGGTCTTTTTTCCGAATCGCGTCGTGAGACCCAGATTCAGGTTGCGCTGACGTGTATCAATATCACTTTGCGTCGCGGAAATAGCATTTTGCTGCGACAAAGTCAGATTGAGCGATGAATGGGCAGACAGACGATAGGCCCAGCTTGCGGTATAGCCCCGTTGTTTCACTGTGGCGGTCGTAGAGAAATCGTCCACCAAACCGATCGTCGCGCCCAATGACTGCCGCTGACTCTGAGTCAGTGCAAGAGTGATGACATTGCGAACACCGTAGGTGACCAGCGAAAGCATTTGTAAACGCTCGACGGAAACCTGGGAAGACAGGAAGGGGATGATCGCCTGCGCGTTGGGGGAAATACCCCACGCCTGCAACTGACTGCTAACACGCTGCGCACGTGCGACTGGATCAGGAACGGTCGTGAGCCAATAGCCGTCCAGTAAATCGTAAATATTGCCAAGGCTGGCCAGACCCATCTGATTCGGCAGCGCCGTGACATCGCGGTTGTCGGTATAGCTGATCGCCGTCATTGGCATGCGATGCGTGAAACTCAGGTTGTGCCCTTCACCGAAGAAGCGCGACTCCTTGGTCATAGCAAGTTTGGTCCGCTCCGACGGCGCCCACTCGAAACCATAACCGGTGGTCGTCTTGCGCTCCTTGTCCATCGACAAATAGTTGTTCGTCTCGCTACCGCCGATGAGTGTGAGTTTCCACTGCATGTCCGGCTGATACGAAAGTAATCCGCGCAGGCGACCGGACTCGGTGGCGCGCTGCGCGGTGTATTCACTGTTTTGCCAGGAGCTTTCAATCAGCCAGCTCAAGTTGGACCCGGCAAACGGACCCTTCAGGCTGGCAGACCAGTCGTCGCTATTGAGATCCCCGACGAGATCAGACTTCGAGCGACTAATGCCGCGCCGATAGCGCAATTCGTAATCAGCAAAGCTGCCAAATTTGCCACGTGTATACGGTGAAACCTGAAACACCGAGGTTTCAGTGCGATTCGCATTGACGCTTGAATTGCTCGCCGACTGGGTGCCGAATGCCGAAATACTCTGCTGTGTGATGACACCATTCGCCTCGATGAACAACCACTTCTCTACAGCCTCCAAGGTTCCATTAGCATTGAGTGATTGCTGAGTTTCATTGCTCTGCGAATCCTGTGCATGAATCAACTCATGCAACTGATAGTCCAGACGTCCCTTGAGGCGACTGCTCTCTCCGCTGATGGATATCCCCGGGGTGATTTCCGTAATCTGATCGGATCGCTTGTTCAGCCCAGACACATCGGCATTATCAGTAAAGGTTTCCGACACCGAAATACTCGGGGTGATCTTCCATCTCTGCCGTGGCGCATCGCCACCACCGGATGCCGCAGCCGGTGAAACACCAGCGGACCCGGGCGTTACATCCTGTGCGGCGACGGGGAGTGCCAATGCTCCCAAGGCCAAGCCAGCCACAACGAGCACTGGAACACACACACCGCCGCTGAACCGAAGCGCAGGCGAACGCGTCAGCGTCGACGGACACAATTTTTCAACGCTCATGGCCATAACCGTACCCGTATCCATAGCCGTAGCCATATCCTTCGGAGGAAGATGCCCGCGCCTTATTCAGCAACATGAGTTTGACCGGACAGGATTCGATTGCTGCCAGCGCCTGCCGAACCTGACTCTGCAACGTCTTCTCGGCATGAACGACCACGACAATCTGCCCCATATGGGACGCAAGCGCTCGCGCTTCCGTCGTCAGCAACATTGGCGGCGAGTCAAAAATGATGATTCTGTCCGGATACCTGCAAGCCATATCCTCAAGCAGGCGCGCCATGGCATCGCTCGCCAGGAGTTCCGTCGCTCGCAGATGCGGAGTTCCACTCGGGAGCAGTGTCAGCTTTTCGATATTCGTACGCAGTAGCACCGGCAACAGATCGAGACTCCCCTCAAGCAAGACATCCAGGAGTCCGGGAGCGGGCGGCAGTGCGAGCATGTTCAACAGCGAGGGACGCGCGACGTCTGCATCCACCAGCATCACCGTGGTGTCCATTTCCATGGCGATGTTTATGGCGAGATTGAGTGCTGTGAAGCTTTTCCCTTCGCCAGGCAGCGCGCTCGTCACCATGATCAAATTGCCATTCTTGACGGGTGCCGCCCCTTTGCCAAGTGCGTTGGCGATCAAGGGGCGCTTGATAAGGCGGAACTCGTCGGCAAGCTGTGAGCGCGTGGTGTTCGAGGCGATGATGCCAGCCGCCGAAAGCCTTTCCAGATCGACATTCACGAACTTCGAAAGTGCTGCGCTTTCGGGCTGCTCATTCGCCACCGTTTTATCCGTCGCAGACAATGCTTTTGCCGCTTCCTTAGGCGTCGCCAGAGGGGCGGTTTCAATATCCACAGCAACCGTTTGTGGTTGAACCGGCGGAGCATCCTCGGGAATATCGACCCCCGCCCTGCGCAATTGTTCCAGTCGCTGCGCTGCTTGTTCGATCAGACTCATAGGATGTTCCTCAGACAGCAGCTCTGGTCATCATGACCAGAACCGCAAAGCCAATGGCGTAGCTACCAAGCAGCGCAGCAAATATCGCCATGAAGCGTCGGAAGCTTTTCTTTTCACGCGCCATAGTGGCATCATTGACGACCATTGAAATGGTACCCAGAAGCGGCAGCTCCGATGCCTCACGCAGCGAGCGCCCATCGAAGAACACAGGGCGCAGCTGACTAGCAGCGAGAGACACACCAATCCCCGCGCCGAGGGAGATCAGCATCGATGCCACCAATAACAGCAAACGATTCGGTGCGACCGGTTGCGGCGATACGCGCGGCGGGTCGATGAGGCGGAAATCAGCCCCAGCACCGCGCGCTTCGAGACTGCCCGACATCGCTGCAGCTTCCCTGCGCGAGACCAGCGATTGATAGCTGTTTTTCAGGACGTCATAGTCGCGATTGAGCTGGGAGTATTCTGCCTCGACTTGCGGCGTGCTGCGAATGGACTCCTTGAGCCGACTGAAGCGTGACTCGTATTCCGCCACGCGCGTGCGCAGGGAGGCTACATTCGCCTCCGCCTCGGCGAGTGATACCCTCAATTGCTGAAGCACCGGATTGTTGCTCACCGAACGCGAAGGATTGGCCGCAGCGAGCTTCTTGCGAGCAGCGAGCTCCTTGCGCTTCTGGTCTTCGAGGTCCTTAATCACGCGACGCGTCCCGACTACATCCGGGTGCTCCTCTGTATAACGCTGCAGAAGTCCGTCAAGATTGCGCTTCATGGACTCGAGACGCCCGTCGATTTCGGGGACCCCTCCCCCATCCGAATCAACGGAATCCTGGAGAAGAACAGGATCTTCGCCGACGATCTGACGTCTGATCGCGTCACGCGAATTCTCCGTCTCGCGCAACTCGAGCTTTGCCTGATTCAACAGATTACTGATGTCGCCCAAGTGTCCCAGCGAAGTTTTGCCATCGGCCATCTGGAAATCAAGATTACGAAGCTTGAACTCCTTGAGGCGTCCTTCGGCTTCCTCGAGCTTCTTCTCGTACTCCTTGATTTGATCCTCGATAAATTTCCTGGCTGACTCGGTATCTTTACGGTTATCACCCAAGCTCGACTCAACGAAGATAGAAACCAGCGACTGCACCACTTTCTTGGCATTTTCAGGGCTGGAATCACGATAAGCCAATGTGTACAGATTGTCGCGCGAGGTGCTCTTGATCTCGAGTGTCTTCATCAGACGATCAGCCAGATTATCCTGGTCAGCCTTGGTCTTGGCACCAAGATCCAGGTCCGCCATGCGAATCAGCTTCTCGACATTAGGCCTGCTGATGAGCGTGCGACTCAACATGACAATCGCTTGCTCGACATTCGGCTGTACCGCAAGTCCGGACATCAAAGGCTGGAGGATGGACTGGGTATCGACGTAGATACGTGCAGAAGCCTCGTACTTGTCAGGAATGCGCGCAACGACCACGGCACCGATCACGGCAACGAGCCAGGCCACTCCCAGCCCCAGCCAGCGATGTCGCCACATCGCACGCAAAAAATCCTTCACCTGCAAAGTCAATTCATGCATTGGTTTGAGCTTCCGCCTTCAATCAATCAAACAAAGGTGTGCCGGCCGTCATGGCAAGCATCGATGAGAAAAGCTCCCGCTCAAAACCAGCTCTGGGGAATGATCAGCACATCGCCCGGCTTCATTTCGACGTTGGCCGAAACGTCGCCCCGCTTAATAAGATCCCTGATACGAACGCTATATTGCTTGTTACCCTCGGACGTGCGCAGGATGGACGCATGATTGCCATCTGCAAAATCGGTCATACCACCGACGGCGATCATGACATCAAGCAAAGTCATCTTCTGCTTGTACGGAAGCGCCTGTGGCTTGGCGGCCTCGCCGACAACACGAATCTGCTCGGCATAGGGGCCAACGAAGTTGGTCACGATAACGGTCACAACGGGATCACGAATGAACTTACCGAGCGCGGTCTCGATATCGCGAGCCAGTGTGGAGGAATCCTTGCCAATGGCGACCAGATTCTCAACCAGCGGCGCGGCGATCTTGCCATCCGGACGGACCGGGACAGACATCGACAGCTCGGGATTGCGCCAGACAACGATATTGACCGTATCACCCGGCCCGATAATGTAGTTGTACTCGGGTGAAGCAGCAGCAGCGGGTGCCGGCGGATGAGCCGTTGCACAGCCAAAGAGAGATACCGCAACGGCACCCAGAAAGAACCCGCGAAACAGCTTCAACGACATGCCACAGAATTTAGATGACATACTTTTCCCCTTGTGAAATCACAGACTAGCACAATCGAATTGAACACTTGTATTATAAGGGAATAGTAGCGAAACCTGCTCGACAATACCTGTCAAAAGCTGACATCCGCGCTCCTGCAAGCGGTCGAACGGCCTCCCTGTCCTTAAGGACCGACCCCAAAGTCACCTCGTTGCCGACAAGGTGCACACGCTCAAACCTCGGCACCCATCCTTGCCAGTTGTCGACGGGCAATTGCCAACATCAGACGCTGGATTGGATTCCGGTTGCCTCCAGGCCGCCACGTCTTGGCCAGCTTGCCACGATAAGCATCAAAGTGCAGACCACGCGGCGCGGCGATAACGTCGCCGCGGCCGAGCATGATCTTCAACCCTTCAGTTGCCGCCATGCCTGCACAGAACTGGCAGGCCATGATTGTTGACGGCCCGCGACGCTCGGCGAAATTGACCCGCGAAGGGTCGGCCAGGTAGGCCCGCTGCAACATGGCAGGCGACAAACCGAGCAGGAAGCGCAAGGCTTGTTCCGACTCTGGCTTACCCTCCATGCCGAAATACTCTTCGAACGTCATGCCTCCAGGCAGGAAGTTCAGATGCGCCACGCCCATCCCCAATGGCGCCGAGGTAACGGCTGGCACACCCAACCTGGCACAGGCGGCAAAGGTCGCGCGCCGTGCAGAAAAAGCAAAGAAATCGAGTCCATCGACATACAAGTCAACACCTGAAAGAAACTCGTCGAGATTCTCCTGAGACACACCCTGGCGGAATTGACGAATATCGATTTCCGGGTTGATATCCTTGCCCATTTCAGTGATGACATCAATCTTGGTACGCCCCACCGTGCTGACCATTGCCCCTGCCTGGCGATTAAAATTAGCTAGGGAGAAGGTATCGAAGTCCGCAATGTTGAAGGCTCCGACACCGAGCCGGGCCAGCGTCAGAACGTGAACGCCACCGACGCCCCCGAGCCCGGCAACCGCAACACGTTTACCGCGAAGCGCAGCCTGCTCCGCTTCGGTGACCCAGCCGACATTTCTGGAAAAGGCTTCGTCATAATTGAAGTCCTGCCGATGCGCTTGTTCCGATGAAGTCACTATCACCCTCACGATTTCAAATTTCAGATTTCACAATTCCGGTGTACGTCACTCCGGACAAAATCAACCGTTCTAGAAATTCTGAACCAGTGCCTCACCAACAGGAATGCGGCATACCCGCCAGGCTGGAATCAACGCTGCGAGAAAGGTCGCGCAGATACCGATGCTGAATGACATCAGCAGCGTCATCGGCACCACCAGAATATGTGCAGTGTAGCCGAGGTTGGCATTCGGCGGCGGTGGCATCGGGATGCCAATGGCCGAAATTGCCAGGGCCAGCAATATGCCAAGCGCCACTCCAATCACGGCACCGCACAAGCCCAACAGGGCATTCTCAGCCAGAACCAGCCGGAAGATGATGCCGCGCCGATTACCGACCGCCATCATGGTTCCGAACTCACCCACACGTTCGAAGACACTCATATTCACACTATTGGCCACCGACAACAAAACCAGCACGAGAATGATGAACTGCAGAACACCGAACTGCCGCTCATAGAGCGCCACGGTGCTCTTGTAGAAATCATTGAGCACCTCCCAGCGCATCACCTCGAACATCTTGCCATCGAGTTGTCGCCTCAGTGCATCGGCCACGGCAGCCGTATCCTCTGTTCGTTTAAGCGACACCACGAGGCTGTTCACTCCCTGTGTGCCAAGTAACTCCTGGGAAGCTCCGAGCGAAATTCGGACCGCTCTTGCGTCATAGTCCTTGGAGAAACTCTGGAACGTACCGACAACCTCGAACTCCAGGCTGTTCAACGCCCCCTCGGCGGTGTTAATCAGCAAGGTGACGTGATCGCCCGGATGCAGCTTCAGTGTATGCGCCACCCCGTCGCCAAGGAGAATGCCGAAGGCATCTTTCTGTGCGAGCTGTCGCCCTTCGACGATGTGGATATGCGTCCCCAGACGCGCTTCCTTATCCGGCTCCCCGCCTTCCCCGATGATCGGCCAATCACTGCGGCCATTGCTGATTAGACCCGAGAAATTGATACGCCCCATGACCTCGTCGACCTGCGGCAAACTTTGTACCTGCTGCCGCAAAGAAGCCGGCTGTTCAATGAGATATTTCTCGGGGCTGCGCGCGCCATAGGTATGGAATCCCGTGCGAAACACTTGAATATGTCCAGACTGGGAGTGAATGATGGACTCACCAAGCTGATGAAACATGTCCTGGACGAAACCACCACTGAGGATCAGGCCGACGACGCCGAAAACGATCGCCACTAACGTCATCGCAGTACGTAGTCGGTGACGGAAAATATTGCGTAGCGCCAGTTTCAGCATCGTGCCTGCCCCACCTTATCGACTATGTCGCAACGCATCGACAATCTCCAGACGCGACGCCTTCCATGCCGGATACAGGCTTGCAACAAAGGTGGTAAGGAGCGCCAGCAGCAAGGCATTCAAGGCCAGATCGCCTGTCACCAGTATCTTGCCGCTATAGCCTTGCGACATACCCGGTGGTGGCGGCATCGGAATGCCGACATACGAAATCCCCGTCGCCAGCAACCAACCCAGCAGCAAACCCAGCAAGCCACCGATCAGGCCGATCGTCAGCCCCTCATAGACGAACTGACGCAGGATATCGCGTCGCCGCCGGCCGATTGCCAAGCAAGTACCGATTTCCGAAGTCCGCTCGAGAACGTTCATCATCATGGTGTTGGAGATACTCAACACAATGATGGCACCAATGATGAACTCGACCACTCCGACCTGTTTCGACAGCAGGGCCACCATCTTGTTATAGAAGTCTGCCATGTCATACCAGGGGACAAACTCCAGACCACTGCCTTGGAACTTGTCGCGCAATGCGCGCGTCGTCCCGGCCACATGATCATTATCGTCGAGCAGCAACACCCAGCGGTGGGCACCGGAAACCCGCAGCAACTTTTGTGCAATCGGCAGAGGTACACGTAATGCGGAATCGTCGTACGCCTTGCTTGTCGTCGCAAACAAGCCTCGCACCGTGCATTCAACGGCATTCATGCCCTTGGACGAGGTAGTCGCCAGCAGCACAACGGTATCACCCACCTTAACGCCCAGATTCTCGGCAAGCCCGTGTCCGAGAACGATGCCCTTCGGATCGGCGCTGGACAAACCCTTCCCGGCCGGGATCGGCATGCCTTCGCTGATCTGCTCCTCAGCCTCGGGAATACCTCCTTCACCAATAAAGGAGATTGTCGTATCGCCGTGACTGATCAGACCGGTGAATGCAATACGTGGGGCAAATGTTCGTACGGTTGGGAAGTGTGCGATGGCATTCATTTGATCCGCCTGCGGCGGCATCAGGAAACGCCACGGGTCAGCCTGCCCGTCCTCAAGAAAGCCAGGCCGCATGACCTGAATATGCCCAAGTCCGGTCTTGATCGCACCATCACGGCCCGCCCAAAATATCCACTCGATGAAGCCCGCGGCGAGCATCAAGGCCATCACGCCGAACGCCACCGCCGCAATGCCGAACAGGCTGCGACGATACTGCCGCGTGACATTGCGAAAGGCGTTGAGATATTCGAGCCAGGCAAGGTGCATGTGATTGCTCTCGGCAGGACGTGGGGTTTGGAACAGGACGACCGATGTAGTCACACCCCTCCACGCAATTCGGCAATATATCACCAAGGACTATCGCTACGGCAACCTCGCCAAGACCAATTCATCGAAATCGCCAATGAACGAACACGAGCCGGGCACCGACCCACAGATTGGAATATATTGAACGGATATTCATCATCTACGGCGCTTGCGCTGACTGCAAGCTTCCACCTTCCGACCCGAGCCTGAGACAGGACAATGAGCGCTCCCACACGCATACTGTTCTTTGCCGAAACGGTCACGCTGGCACATCTCGCCCGGCCGATTGCATTGGCCAAGGGGCTCGATGCCACAAGCCACGACATCACCATCGCCTGCGACCCGCGCTACCAGCGATTTCTCGCGGAGGCGCCGTGGCGAACCGTGCCGCTATCCAGCATCAGCAGCCAGCAATTCCTCAATGCACTCGCGCAAGGCAAGCCGGTCTATGACGAGGAAACGCTGCGCCGCTATGTCGAAGATGACCTGCGCATCATCCGCGAGATTCAGCCAGACGTCATCGTCGGCGACTTCCGCCTCTCACTCTCGGTCAGCGCGCGCCTCGCGGCAATCCCCTACCTCACAATCAGCAACGCATACTGGAGCCCTTTTTATATAGGCGATGGCTTTCCGCTGCCCGTCCTGCCACTCAGCCAGCGCCTGCCGCTGCCACTGGCACGCGGCATCTTTCGAATCGCACAGCCGATTGCGTTCCGTCTGCATTGCCGGCCAATGAATGCGATACGCCGCGCCTACGGGCTACCCTCACTCGGCAGCGACCTGCGCCGCATCTATACGGATGCCGATCGCACCCTGTACGCCGACATCCCCGAGCTATTTCCAACCGAGCACCTGCCTGCACATCATGAATATATGGGCCCCATCCTCTGGTCCCCGCCCGTCGCCAAGCCCGCATGGTGGGAGCGGCTGCCCGATGATCGACCCATCGTTTATCTCACCTTGGGCAGTTCCGGTCAAGGCACCTTGCTGCCTTTGATATTGCAGGCGCTCGCCGAACTGCCGGTCACTGTGATCGTTGCTACCGCCGGCGCAGGCATGATCGGAACAATCCCCGATAACGTCTTCATGGCGGATTATTTACCCGGTACCGAAGCCGCAGCCCGGGCGCAACTGGTCGTCTGCAACGGCGGCAGTCTGACTTGCCAGCAGGCATTGGCAGCCGGTGTGCCTATCCTTGGTATTGCCAGCAATATGGATCAGTTTTTGAACATGAATGCACTCGACAAAGCCGGTGCCGGCCGGCTACTGCGGGCCGACCGCCTCGATGTCACCGCAGTGAGAAATACCGCCAGAGCATTACTGGCCGAGCTAAATTACACTACCAACGCACGGCGACTGGCAGACACGCAGACGCATTACGCAGCCACGACACGCTTCGCGGCCGCGGTTCGCACCGCGGCACATAGCTGATCCACCATCCCGTCAATCATTTCGAAAGTTCTTAATCGCAAATCCAATCCCATCGCAACCGCACACCCGCTGGTCGCGTGCACCTGGACAAGTACCACATAAAATAAGGAGCGGCTCTGACGGAAAGCCGCTGGCATCAAGCGACGAACAACTACCAACCGCCAACTACCAACGGCCAACGACCTGCCCTTACCTCTGACTACCTCCGAAAGAGACGACGATGATCAACGTATCTGCAAGCATCACGATTGAGGTCTCCATCGAAACGGTGTGGCGCATCATCACCGACGTCAACGCGTATCACGAATGGAACCCGCTGATCCCATCAGCCAGTGGCAATGCCATCACCGGCACTCGTATCGACATGCTGATCTGCCCACCGGGACTGATGCGCCGCCAGGCAGCAGTCGAAGTCCTAACCGTGACGCCACAACGAGAATTTCGCTGGCTGGGACGCTGGGGTATGCCATGGATACTCGATGGCAACCATGCCTTTATTCTTGAGTCTCTCGGTCCAAAGAAAACCCAAGTCACGCAAACGGAGAACTTCTCCGGCTTACTCGCTCTTCCTTTCGCGCCAGCCGTCGTGCCGCGCATGAGGCAAGGCTTCGAGGCGATGAACAAAGCACTCAAGGTCCGTTGCGAAGTACAGGGTCACTGAACGTAATCCAGACTTAGCCGGCCACTCCACCAAGCGACACGAACTACAAACTTTACGCCACGAGTGCACACATAAAAAAAGGGTCGCCGCAGCGACCCTTTTTAAGCTCTAACCTGTAATTAGGCAGAACGACGACGACGCAGACCCAGCGCGCCAAGGCCGAGGCCGAACAGAGCCAGCGAACCAGGTTCAGGAACATTGAACGAGGTCGCGGCATCTGTCTGGATCAGGAAGTCGCAACGGGCCGTCGGGCCGCAGGACAAAGGCTGACCATTGACGAGTTGACCGCTGACATTCGTAAACACCGGTGCCACGCCGCCAACCAGAGCGGACGGATCGGCTTGCATGAACGGTGTCGTATTATTGGACGAATCGTTGAGCTCAACGCCCAAGCCAGTAAAACGGGTCTTGAAGAAGTCCGGATCTGAGTAAGCCACTGCCAGTGCAAGGTTGGTATTACCGCTACCTGTATCCGACAGCACGTTCGGATAGTTGTTGCCCAGACCGGAATAGTTATCGAGCGCCTGGAGTGGGAACGAACCCGGGGCCAACAGCGTCAGATCGGTGAATGTACCGTGGCTACCAGGGCCCGGGACGATCGTACCACTAAGGATCAACTGGCCATCGCTATAACCCGTGCCCGCCAGCTGGTTCGCATTAGCGCTGCTGTCGAAGTAAATATTGAAGGTACCCGACACTGGAATCAAAGCCGTCGTGGCGGCACCAATGGTGGGGGCCAGCTCCCACATATCCAACTGGAACGTAAACTCAGTACCAGCAAGGGGAACCGTCGAAATCGCCGGAATACCCGACGAGATAAAGGACCCGAGCGAGCCCTGCGCGAGGACATGCAAAGCGCCGGCTGCTGCTGCAGTCGGATTCGAGCCATTGATCACCAATGCATTGTCAGGCCTCCAGTCGAAGCTATCAACGGAGATCGCTGCGGCCGAACCGGTGCCGTCGATGTCAAACACGATCGGTGTCGCGTAGGCGGTGGCAACGGTTCCCAGGGATGCTGCAACGGCCGAAGCCATCAGCAGTTTCTTGAAAGTTTTCATCATTTACTCCTTAGATATGGAATTAACTGCAATTCAAAGCGAGGGATACACGTAACCAAGTTGCCCCACGAACGCTATAAAGCATGTTCTGTGCCTGAAATTTAAACAGTATCTAAATACCTATATCTTTTAATGGTTTGGAAGGCGATCTTCGGTTCATTCGACCGCAGTCAAAATATCCCGAATGCACAACTGTAAATTTTTTCGACAAGCCACTTCCGCGTCAAACTCGTGACATCAACGATCAAGGTAACGCTGGAGTGCCCGCTTATTCGTTGATTTCCCGCGGCTTATGCGATGACCCGAAGGTGAGATGGTCTGCCACACGCAGCGCATTCGCAGCAATCGTCAAACTGGGATTAATCCCGCCACTCGATGGAAAGAACGAAGCATCCAGCACAAACAGGTTATCCAGTCCATGCGCACGGTTGTTCGCATCGAGGACGCTTGTTACCGGATCGTCTCCGAAGCGGCACGTTCCGCATACATGGGCAATACGCTGATTGTTCTCCGCCTGCTTGATCAGCATTGGCCGATAGGGCTTCAGCGCCGCCAAAACCAGCCGCCGGAATGCTTCTATCCGAGACCGGTCATGGGACCGAACCCGGTAGCGTATAGCAAGCCGGGCACGACCCTGCGACTGCTCGACGCGGTTATCCGCGTATGGCAGATCCTCCAGCGTGGTCGCCAGGACGATACTGCGGCCGACCATCCGGCCCAGAAATGGTTTCATGAAAGACTTGGCGAGCTTAAAGACCTGCGCCGCCCAGTTTCCGACCTCCTGACGCAGATCGTCCTGCATGGCGGCGACGAGCGTCTCTGCGGGCGGCAGGCGCCCGAATGATTGCACCGAACCGAATTTCCCTTCAGCGGACTGGTAGAAATCGTTAAAAGCCAGTTCCTTATGGCGATTATCGAGGAGGCCTTTGCTTTTTGGAGGCAACACCAGCAGGTCGATATGGTGGCGCATCAGATTGCGCCCCACCAGACCGGATTCATTGGCAAGACCCTGTGGCCACTCTGCCGACGCCGAATCGAGCAGCAGTCGCGGTGTTTCCAGCGCTCCTGCAGCCAGAATAACGATGTTACTGCGTAGCACGACCTCTCTACCCTGCCAAGTGCAGACCACGCCAGTCACCTCCTGACGTGTCGCCTCCAGCCTCACCACCTCGCAATCGTCGACAAGCTTCGCTCCCATCGTCGCCAGCGCCGGCTCCAGACAGATGCGCGTCGCATCGTTCTTGCAGCTTTTCGGGCACAGATAGCCTTGGCAGCACTCGCACCCGGCCACGAATTCGCAGGCCATTGGTAACCGATAAGGATGCATCCCCCGCGCAGCCAGATGCGTAAACATCTCGTTGCCCAGCGGCGTCAATGCAGGAGGCGCCATGAAATGATCACGACGCTCGCCGGAACGAAACGGGTCGACTGCGCCACGCACGCGATACAGGCGTTCCGCCGCCTCATAGTACGGGACAAGATCGGCATAGGCGATCGGCCAGGCCTCGGGCAGCGTTGTCTCGCGAGCGCCCGGATGATATCGACGCGGCTCAAAGTCAGCAGGAAAGAAGCGTTCCAGTGCCATGCCGTACAGTGCAGTCGAACCGCCTGTTCCTGTACCGACGAAGGGCACAAAGCTACGTGGCGACGAATGGGAGTGATCATCGATCAGATCAGCATAACGGCCCGCCTTCCGCAATAAATCGCGATGCTCCGGCTGCGGTGCCACAGACTGCGCAAAGAATTGCTCGGCGTAACGGCCGGTCAGCGCGGTATCAGCTGCACCCAGGTGCGAAGCACCCCGCTCCAGGAACAGTACCCGCCAGCCCGCCTGCGCCAGTGCGTGACCGGCTGTTGCCCCGCCCATGCCCGTACCGATGACGATGGCGTCCCAGCGTTCGCTCGCTAACTCACTCAAATCTACTGTGTTCGCCAAGAAACCTCCTACGATTTCACCAGCAGGCGCTGTAGCGGCGTGCGCAGCGAGCGCGCCAGCGCGGGGTGTCCGGCGCCAATGCGCCCCATGAAGACCGCGTTCAACGCCGCATCTCCCATAAGCGCACGGGTCTGCTGCGCGAGATTCTGCGCCAGGGCCATGCCGCCGGAGGCACGCGTAAATTCAAGACCGTCGCGTGCGTATTTGCCAAACACCAGCGGCGTCATTTCGGGCTGAAGCTGCAGGCCCAGATGTGTCGCCGTCAGCCAGAAGCGTTGAACGGCGCGCCCTGCAGCGACGTAATCGTCGATGGTCCGTGCTTCGCGTTCTGCGACGATGGCGAAATGGGCGGCACAGGCGATCCCGGGGATCAGGTCCATCTGGATACGCGGCGCCAATGTACCCGCCAGCCAAGTGTTAAAAAACTCGACACGCTCCCAGCTCTGCATGACCCAGCGCATCAAACGCACCGTCATCGCATCGGCACCCAGCGCCTGATCAGGCACACGATCCTCGCTGAATTGGCTGTTCCATTCGATGATGCTGCGATGCACCTCGTAAGCCTCGGGGATCGTCAGGCGCAGCCGGGCATTATTGAACATCAGCCGGGCCGCCTGAAAGCGATGAGCAAAGCCCTCGATCCAGAATATCCGATGAGCCGGCCCGACCGCCGCTTCGAGCGTCTGCTTCTCTTCCAACGTCAGTGCTCGCGTGCGCATCGCCCGACGCTGCACGGAACGCTTCGGAATGCTGCCGATCAGCGGATCTGGAACAATACTCATACTCGCGTCGGCCGTGAAGCGTACATCGAACGTCGGCCGCGTCTCCGGCATATCCATGCGTCGCTGAACATCAGCCACAAGACCATGTCCGCTTGCCGCAATGGTGATGGTTTCCAGCAGTGCGCCCAGCGAAATCTGGCTTGGGCCGCCGTTTAAGTCATAGACACAATGATCACGCGTGTCGAAGCCATGCACGACGACATGCTGCGCGCCAATAATTTCGAAACGCCACGGCTGTGTGTTGTCTCCACTCGGCGCCCAGCGCGCGAGATCGAGAATCTGCTCGATGGTGCCTGGCTGGGTCCCGTCGGAAGCCACGGTGCTGCCCGTATTCATCGTCATCATTGCAGCCTCACCTTCCCCTGAGCGCCGCTCAGAACGAGTAGCGAATCTCGCCGTAGACACGATCCTTGTGGTCATAACGACCGAACAGGCCGGTTTCCGGGCCGTGAAAAACATCGGCACCGACCATCAGGCGCCAGTTCTTCTCAAAGCCCCAAGCCAGTCGCGGGCGGAACAGCCAGTCGTTGCGCTGCAGGCTATTGATCCACATAACCTGGGCTTCCAGCTTTTCAGTAAGCTTGCTGTTCAGATAAAGCGTGTAGCCATTTTCGAATTTCTTCGGAATCGTCTCCGGATCGTGTACAAAGGTCGCACGCTGGAAAAACTGCACATTGAAGCGCGTTTCCGCCGGCAAGCTGAAATCAAGACCCAATGCCCAGTCGAGCGTATCCTGCGGCACCACGCCGTCGGCATCGCTGAAACGCAGCACCGTCACTTGGCGGCCATGGGTATACACCCCCTCACCCTTCAGCACGAAACTGCCAAAATCCTTGGCCAGCGTACCGCCGAGCTGGTCGATGCGGTCGTGCCGGGCTTCGTAGGTGACGCTTGGCGTCGGGACAATAGCCGTCTCGCGATAGAAAGTCGGCGCGTTGTCCATGCTGCTGTAATAGAAGCCGGAGACATCCCAGCCATTGCGGAGCGTCGACAGCCGCACACCGTAGTTGCCGTGGCTCAAGTGACGCTCGGGGCGCTGCTCATTGCGATACTGAATCGCGAAACCAGGTGGCTGCGGCTGATTCGGGAAGAACTCGGCGCCGGGCTTGCCGGTGATGTCATAGCTAGCCACGGGCACCCAGAGGAGTTCAGCGTGGAAATCATCCTTGAAATATTCAGCCCGCGCAGCCCACTGCGGAATGCGCAGTGCATCGAATTCAGGAAGGATGAATTCGCGCATGTCGCGCGCTGAAACGACGTCGGCAAAGAACAGCCCCACCATCTCACCCCAGACCACATGCTGCCGGCCGACACGGAAATCCCAGTTGCCGGCGCCATAGTCGAGATACGTCTCACGCAGCATGAAGTCGAGCCGCTGATCGCGACGCACCTCGAAGGGATAGAAGTTGTTCAAACCATACACGGCATCGTAGTCAAGCCGCGCACCGAGCTTCCATTTGACATCTTCCCCGAAGGCGCCCTGCGTCGACAAGTCGGTACGTGTGCGCATCTTCGACCAGTGATCGGGCTCGGCTGTCGTCCGCGCAAGCTCGAACTGCACATACCCCTTAACGGGTAAAGCCGCCTTGTCCTTCTTCACCGCCGCCTTGGCCACCGGCACAGCATCATCATCACCGAACAAGGCATCCTTGCCGAGTGGCAGATCATCGTCGGCACTTTCTGTCGCCTGTAGCGGTGCATCGCTGCCCGCGGCGGCCCAGACGGGTGCCATGCCGAGCGCCAGAATCAACGCCACCAACGGCTTCAGACCCGTGACTTTATGTAAAGAAATCCCTTTCACGCATCCCCCTTGGATTGACTCATCAGACCGTATCGCCCACCGCAGGCTGAATATTTTGCTCTTGCACCACGGCCTGCGCTGACGTGGCCACGCGGGCGATGTTCCAGTTCTTGCCGTCACGCACGCCAAAGGATGTGATCACACCATCCTCGACACGCACCAGACGGTCCGCCTGGTCGATCACACGTTGATCGTGAGTCGAGAAGATGAAGGTTGTCTTCAACCGGCGGTTGATCGCCTTCATCAGCTTCAGGATTTCCTTGCCGGTCGCCTTGTCGAGGTTGGCGGTCGGTTCGTCGGCCAGAATGATCGACGGCTGAACCGCCAGAGCGCGCGCGATCGCAACACGCTGACGCTGACCACCGCTGAGCTGATTCGGCCGATGTTCAGCGTATTTCGACAAACCCACGATATCAAGATAGTAGGCGACACGCTTGCGTCGCTCCGCTGCGTTTACATCCTTGCGATGCAGCAGCGGATATTCGACGTTCTCCGCTGCGGTGAGGACCGGCAACAGATTGAATGTCTGAAAGATGAAGCCAATCGAATGCGAACGAAGATCGGCCAGCTCGTCGGCACTCTTGCCGCTGACATCCTGATCGTTGATATAGATCTTGCCGGCCGTGGGGCGATCGATGCAACCAATCAGATTGAGCAGCGTCGTCTTGCCACTACCCGAAGGCCCCGCGATTGCCAGAAACACGCCGGGCTCGATGGAGAGTGTTATATCATTTAGTGCTTGGACGACCTGGTCGCCAAGGAGGTACTCCTTGAACACGCGCTCGACTCTGACAACACTCATGTCTGTTCAGTCCCGGCCAAGAATCTGGTTGATTAAATTCGACAATTTGATTGAATCGCGAAATCGGAAATCATGACATTCAAACACGCATGCGGCAAGGCAATTCTGATCGGGAGCATGCTGACGCTGACGTCATACAGCCTGCCCACCCTGGCGGGTGAAACCACTACCAGCGTCGCTGTGCCCCCCGCGAACGACGAAATGACAATCGCGCGGAGTATAGTTGAAAAGGCCGACCTGATTCGCTTTCCGGCCGAAGGCTTCCAGGTCGACGTCACCATCGCCACCACCCAAGCCGACAAGAGCATCGACACGCGCAAATACCGCGTGCTCTCGAAAGGCAATGAAAATACGGTCATCATGATCACCGAACCCGCCTCCGAGCGCGGCCAGATCCTTCTCATGAAAGGTCGCGACCTCTGGGTATTCATGCCCGAAGTTTCCCAGCCAGTACGCATTTCCCTCGCCCAGCGTCTGACCGGCCAGGTCGCCAACGGCGACCTGGCGCGCGCCAACTTCTCCGGGGACTACACCCCAAAACTGATCCGCACTGAAACCATCGGAGCCGACACTTACAACGTTCTGGAACTCATTGCCGTCGACCGCAGTGTGACCTATCAGCGCGTCATCTACTGGGTCAATCAGAAGACATTTGCGCCGTTCAAGGCCGAGTTCCACTCGCTCTCCAACCGTCTGCTGAAAAGAGCGCGTTACGAAAACTACCAGACCATGGCCGGCAAGTTGCGCCCCACGCGCATGGTGATGGAAGATGCGCTGCGCGCTGGAGAGCAATCGGTGCTCGAGTACAGCGCCATGAAGCTGCGCAATCTGCCCGACAAGGTATTCACCAAGGATTACCTCAAGAAGCTGGAATGAGCGAAGGCCGGCATTCTCAGGCAATCATTTGCAGCCATGTCGCCACCTGAACGATGGCTGTCGTCATACCCAAACCAGAGCCACATCCCAAGCGCATCGCCCCAGACTCTCTAAGGAAGCCCACGCATGACCTTGCACACTCTGCCACGGCCAACCGCAGCCAATGACTCCCACGGCCGCCGCTCATCGCACCTTATTGCCGCCCTCACGGTGGCATTGCTCACCGCGGCCTGTTCACCGTCCGCGACGGATTCACTGAAAGAAGGCAAGGCATTTGCTGAGAAGGGGGATCTGACTGCTGCCGTCATCTCCTACAAGAACGCCGTGCAAAGCACCCCGGACTCCCTGCCCGCACGCCTCGCCCTTGCCGAAGCACTGCAGAACAGCGACGACCTCGCCGGCGCCGAGCAGCAGTACCGGCGGGCGCTGGAAATGGGTGGCGATGCCAATCCCCTTACACCAAAAATTGCCCTGCTCCTCCTCGACCGAGGTGATGCAGCGATCCTGATCAAAGACTTCGCCAAGGAAAAACTCACCGACGACAAAGCCGATGCCGATCTGCGCGGCATCCTGTCGCTGGCCTACCTGTCGATGGGTAAGCCTGACGAGGCCAGGGGCATACTCGAGCAGATGAGCACCAAGACTCCAGCCGTTCATCTGGCCGAAGCGCAGATCGCCATATTCGAAAAAAAGCCTGCCGAAGCACTGTCCAGTATCGATGCCGCGCTGAAGGAAAAAGACACGCCTTGGTGGGTCTGGCGCGGGGCAAGCCGGATTTTGTCTATGACCGGCGACCAGGCGAAGTCATTCGCAGCACTCGAACACGCCTACAAACTCGCCCCTTGGCATCACGGCATCATTGGCGAATATGCCGAGCGCCTGATCGCGACCGGCCGCAGTGCGGATGCCAAGCCACTACTTAACAAGCTCCACAAGATCGCCCCCACCTATTTCAGGACGCTCTACATCGACGCCCTGTTCAAGATGAACGAAGGCAAGCAGGACGAAGCCTGGCTCCTCGCCACCAAGGTGCTCTCGAAGCTGCCTCAACACATGCCGTCACAGCAGATTGCCGCGACAGTTGAACTCGGTCGCGGCGAACTCGCCTCAGCCGACGCACGCATCAGCCGGATTCTTGAACGGGACCCGGACTCCATCAACGGCCTGCGCCTGCGCACCCAGCTTGAGCTGCGGCAAAACAATCTGCCTGCCGCCGAAGCAGCGCTGCAGACCGCCCTGCGTCGGGCACCGAACGACCGGGATCTGCTGGCAATTGCCGCAGAAATTAACTGGAACCGTGGCAACAAGGACAAGGCAATCCAGCAGATGGCCGCTGCCGCCCAGGTCAGCCCGCCGCAAGCGATGCCATATGCGCGCCTTGGTCAGATGTACCTCGTCACCGGCAAGCGTCCTGAAGCCCTTGTCGCTGCCGATAAGGCCATCGACCTCGCCAAGGCCGATACACAACATCGCGAAGACGTCTTCCGCACACTCTTCCGCATGCATCTGCTCGACAAGGCCAAAGCCATGGCGCAAGGCGAGGCTGAACGCAATACCAAGGACCCGGCCCCCATCATATGGCTGGCTGCCGTGCTCGGTGCCGAAGGCAACGATGCCGCCGCCTTCGAACAGACCCGTCGCGCGCTCGACCTGCAAGCCGACTACTTCCCGGCGCTGGCGGCTCTGGCTGTTTCGGCAAAGTCACCGGAAAGAAACCAGGAATTCGAAATCCGCCTGAAGAAGGCCATCGATGCGGGCAGCAAGGACGAACGCGTCTACCTCGAACAGGCGCGCAGACAACGCAATGCCGGTGCCGACCCGGAGCGTATCGGCGAAACCTACACCAAGGGCATCACCGCTGCACCCACCTCGATCCGGTTGCGCGACGACGCAATTCACTACTGGATGAGCAAAGGCCGCAAGGAAAAAGCCGTAGCACTCGCCAAGGAAGGTGAGACCGCCCTTCCCGACAACCCGGCCATGCTCACCCTAACCGCCACCACGCTGGATGCCGCCGGCGAACCGCAGCAAGCCCTCCAGAAATACGCCCAACTGGCGGCACGTTTCCCGAAACGCATCGACCTGAATCTCGCCAATGCCCAAGCACTCGCGCGCGCCGGCAAGACAACCGAGGCGATCGATGCACTGCGCAAGCTCATCAACGCACGCCCCGATGAACCCATGCCCTATCAGGTGCTGACGCAGCTCCAGCTCAGTCAGGGCAAAGCTACCGACGCTCAACTCACCGCGGCCATGATGCGCGACAAGCCTCGGTTGCGTGCCCCCGGCTGGCTGCTGCTCGGCGACGTACTTGCCCACGCCGATCGCAAAACCGATGCACTGAAGGCCTATGCAGAAGCCGCCAAAGCAGGCGCAGCGGAACCAGCCCTGCTGCACAAGACCGAACTCCTCGACAAGACCGGCGAGGAACACATCGCGAGCAAGGAACTCAGTGCCTGGCTGACTGCCCACCCCGACAGCATCGCCGCACTTTCCCTCGCTGCGCGACGCGAAGTCAAACGACAAAACCACGCGGCTGCGGCGAAATACTACGAAGCCATCGTCAAGCGCGATCCAAAGAATTATGTAGCACTCAACGAACTGGCCTGGACCTATACGAAGCTTAAGAATCCAGCCAGTCTCGCCACGGCAAAATCAGCAAGCGAGCTCGCGCCGGAAAACCCGACCGTACTCGACACACTGGCCGAAGCCCAAAATCAGGCGGGCCAGAAGAACGAAGCTATGGCCACCCTACGCCAGGCCATCGCCGTCGCCCCAGGTGCAACCTTCGCACGCCTTCACCTCGCCGAGCTGCTGCTTGAAACCGGCAAGAAGAAAGAAGCCGGTGAAGTTCTTGGCAACATCGAGGAACGCGGACTCGACAAGGGAACCGCGCAACGACTCAAGACAATCAGGTCAGCACTCTGAGCACCACCATGAAGACCTTCTCGCCTGGCGGCTATGGTTCCATGAAGGTCGGTCTAGCGTCGCCCCCGGCTGCAACGCAAGACATCAACACTGGCGCCGTCCCGTCAGCAAAATCTCGCGCGCAGGCAGCGATGAAGTCCCACAAGCTTGATGAAGCCCTGCGCTGCTTCGAGCAAGCCACTCAGCAGAGTCCAGACGATATCGAGGTACTCGTGGGTCTCGGGCGCTGCCTCTGCCAGATCGGACGGCGCATTGAAGGCATCGCACATTTGCGCACCGCCGGCACCCTGCTACGAGCAGAACTGCAAGCAAACACCGACGTCTCCCCTCTACTCGGCGTCATCGCTCAATTGCAGCAATGGAATGATTTCGAGGGCGCACTCGAACTAAGCAACACAGCCGCCCTCTCCCACCCGAACGATCACCGCGTTCATCAATTGCTCGCACTGACGTATTCCCAATTGAACCGGCCCGGTGAGGCTTTGAGCGCAGCCCAGCGAGCACTGGAACTCGACCCTGAGAACAGCACAATGCATATCCTCCGGGCGAGCCTGGAGATCGATGCGGGGCAAGCAGCCGCCGCCAAAGCCCACCTTGAAGACGTCATTTCCTACGAGTTGAACGATCGGGAAGAATTTCGCGCCCACAAGGAACTCGCCCGTGCACTCGACAAGCTCGGCCAGTACGATCAGGTGTTCAGTCACCTGAATCTCGCGGCTGGCTTCGCCGCGAATCTGCCGGAATACCGCGATCAGAACCACACTCTCATACCTGCGCTGTTGGCAGCGAACAAACACGGATTCGACCGCACCTTACTCGCACGCTGGGCAAACGAGCGCTTTCCGCACCAGCCCTCATCACTCGTCTTTGTAGTGGGCTTCCTGCGCTCCGGCACCACGCTGGCCCAAGAGGTACTCGCCGCGCATCCCGATGTCTTCGTCGCCGATGAGGCGGATTTCATCTGGGCCGTGAACAACGAACTGCAACGCATGGTCCCGCTAGCCGCCAGCAGCGCGGAACGCCTCGCCCGGCTGGATATCGATGGCGTAAAGCACCTGCGCGACTTCTACTGGACCCGTGTCAAGCAGCGCTTTGGTGACCAGATCGGGAAAAAGTTGTTCGTCGACAAGTTCACGATGAACACTCTCGATCTCGGCCTGATCAACGGCATCTTCCCGGATGCCAAGGTCATCTTCGCGGTGCGTGACCCACGCGATGTCTGCGTCAGCGGCTATATGCAACTCATGTCACCCTCGCCGACCACCGCCCACCTCGTGTCATGGCATGGAACCGCCGATATCTACGCTGTGGTGATGGATTGGTGGCTGCATATCCAGACGCAGATGACCATGCCGCATCACGAGCTGCGTTATGAGGATGCGGTCACCCAGTTCGAACCGACATTCCGCAAGGTCTTCGATTTTCTCGGCTTGAGCTGGGATCCGCAAGTCACGAAGTTTCATGAACGCGCAGCCGGAAGATTCATCTCCACGCCGAGTCGCAGCCAGGTCGCCCAGCCGATCTACACCTCATCTGTCACGCGCTGGCGACATTTCGACGCCGAGGTCGCCGAGATTGCCGACGTCCTGCAGCCGTATATCAGCGCATTCGGCTACGAGCCCTTCTGAGCGTGAGAGTAATTACAAACCCGGCGAAAACGGCTGTCACGCATACTCAAACTCATCGACAAACGGTTTCAGCAACGGTAGCACTTCGCTGAAGTGCTGCTCATAACGTTTCCAGCGATAGCGGGCATGCTGGTAGATCGGTTGTGTTACTTGATGATAGCTTGGGGTATTAATGATGCCCCGCTGACGCGCATGCTCCGTGTGATCAAGCACTGCATCACTCCAGTCAACACCGATGAACTCGAGTAGCCGGCGTGCCTCCGGTTCGAAATTTGTAATGAGGTCTTCATACCGGATGCGCTGCCAATGCAAAGGCAAACGCTCAACGCATTCCAGCCAGGACCCCATAACTTCCGTATATATCCGGGCGATATTCTCTAGCGAGACATAGCCGACCATTGCATCATTAATGCCGAAATTCTGCATGAGGCAACTCAACACCACATCGCAGGGATGACGGATCGCAAGGATGAAGTGGGCCTCGGGAAAAACGCGCCAGAGCAACGACACGCGCGTGAGATTGAGCGGTAACTTGTCAACGAGCAGGGTACCGGCGCTCCGTGCTACATGGTTTCCGGCCTCCCGCCAATAAACCTGACGCAACGCCGCGATCTGCTCGGAGGACAAATCCGCCAGAGCATCATCCGTATTTCCCGACATTTCAAGAAACGCCCGCTCCATGACCTCCGCCATCGGCTTCTCATCGAGCGTCTGCAACCCTGGATGGCTGTCCAGGATCTGCTCCAACAGCGTAGTTCCTGAGCGCGGAAAACCGATCAGGAAAACGGGTGTTTCCTCTCGTCCAGTGGGTGCCGCAAGGGGAGTGGCGATCAGTCGATCCGACAGCCGGGATCGGGCGGTACGGCAAGAGGCAAGAAAGCGTACACGACGACTCCCATCGGGATCAGCCGCCATGACCATGCGCCGCTTGCCCTTGAGCAGATGGGGTAAAACCTTTGCCTCATGACCCAGGCGGTCGTATAGTTGCCCGAGCAACAGGTGAATCTCCATTCCCAGTTCATCGGCCATTTCCTGATCGAGCACAGTCTCAAGTCGTGCGGCTGCCTCGGCATGACGGCCCATGCGTCGATCAATGCGGGCCGCCGTGAGATTCAATACCGGACTCAGCGGCGCCTTCGCCAGACCACGTGCCGCGCTTTCTGCCGCATCTTCTAGTCGTCCTTCCTTTTCCAGCAACTCGCCCCGCTTGGCCAGGACATACTCGGAATCCGGTTGAGTATCCAAAGCCCGATGGTAAAGCGCGAACGCCTCCTTGACATGACCTTGCGTTTCCCGCAAACGGGCAAGGTTGAGCAGTGCCTCCGTTGAACTCGGCTGCTGCTTGACGCGCTCTTGCAAGACGAACGAAGCTTCGTCACTCTTACCCTGATACTGCAGGATGGTTGCCAACGTCTGCTGCGCAAACCCCAGGCCAGGAACAAGAGCCAGCGCCCTCCTTGCGGCCGACTCTGCATCAACATGACGGCCGAGACGAAAGCGTACCGCAGCGAGCTTGGCCCACGCTTCCGCATCCGTCGGGTCGATCTTGCACACACTTGCGTAGAGAGGCTCTGCCTGAGCCCACTGGCCACCAAGCGCCAGACGCTCTGCCTGAGCCTTCTTACCTTTGGTGAGGACGTTCTTTTTCGCCATCTTATCTTTCCGTGCAATTTGCTCAATCAAGAGGTCTACTGCTTGAAACGCCGAGTTCCGAGTTCCGAATTTACCGTTCAGGCGTAATCGAATCGCTCGATGAATGGCTGGAGCAACGGCATCACACCCGCCATTTTTTCTTCATAGCGCTTCCATCGGTACTTGGCACGCTGATAAACGGGTTGAACCACTTGATGGTAACTCGGCGTATTGATCGCAGAACGTTTGATCGCATGCTCGCGGTGAGCAAGTACTGCGTCGTCCCAAGGCAGACCGAGAAAATCCAGCAAGCGCCGGCTTTCTCCCGGCACATCCATGATCAGATCCTCGTAACGGATCTGACAATGGCTCAACGGAAGCACGTCGGCGTAGCGTTGCCAGCTATCCATGACTTGCACATAGAGATTTGCCGCATCATCAAGGGAGAAAAAACTCGCCATGCCCGCATTGGTGGCAAAGTCCTGCATCAGCCCGCTCAGACAGACATCGCAGGGATGTCGAATCGCCAGGATAAAGTGCGCATCTGGAAACACCCGTGCAATCAGCGGCACCTCGACGGTATTGAGCGGCATTTTGTCCAGCAAGGTCGTCCCTGGCGTTAAAGTCACATGCCGTGCGACCTCTTCGAAGTAGCAGGCGCGCAACTCGGCAACCGCACTCTCATCCAGATCTGCCAGCGTACGCCGCCCTTCACTAAGCATTTCCAAGGCACGCTGCGCCATCACGGCGACCGTCGACTTCTCCTCAATGGCCTGAATGACCGGGTGACTGTCGAGGATCTGCTCGAGCAGCGTCGTCCCTGAACGTGGGAAGCCAATCAGAAACACGGGCGAGGCACTTTCACGGCCCTCTTTCATGGACAACAGAGCTCGCTGCTCGCTCAATACGCGTGCCAAATCCGGAGTCGCCTGTTCACGTGAGCGCGTGATTCCAGCCAGATAGTCAGCCTTGCGCATATCCACATCACCACCGAGCGTCGCCATGGCTTTCTTGCACTTACCATCGACGAACAGCGGAAATGCCCTCTCACTGTCACCCATTTGATCCAGAACCTGGCCAAGTTCCAGCATAACCTGGGCTTCGATACCCACCGCCAACCCCTGTCCCAGAAGAGCCTCCAAGCGATCGGCGGCCTCCTGCAGGCGCAAGCCACGCCGGTCCAGTTGTGCTGCGACAAGATTGCAGGTCACATGTCCAGCTGACAACTGCAAGCCCCGCGTCACCAAGCCCTGTGCTTCATCAACAGAACCGGACTTCTCCAGCAGGCTGGCAAGACCAGCCATCAGATCGACATTGTCGGGTGCCAGCCTGAGCGCATCGCGAAAGCCTGCCAACGCAGCCTGATTTTCCCCTTGCAGACGCAGCGCATGGGCGATATTGCCCAGTGCGGCAGCATCGTTGGGACGGAGTACTGCGGCCCGTCTCAGGCAATCGAGAGCAAGGTCCACTTCGCCCAGATCGAGATGCACCGCACCAAGTTCGGCGAGCGCCTCGACAAAGAGGGGGCGCAGCCGCACCGCTTCGCGAAGACTGACCAGTGCATCGGCCATGACACCCAGTTCATGCAAAGCCAGACCCAGCAGATAATGTGCATCGGCCAATTCAGGCATCAAGCCGAGCACCGCACGATAGCTGACGCATGCCGCATTCCGCTCGCCTCTGGCATGCAAGGCCTGCGCGAGAGCATAGTGTGCATATCCAAGCTGCGGCGCCAACACTACAGCACGACGAGCACAACGCTCGGCCTCGTCGAAATCCCCAAGCCCCTTCTCAATCAGTGCCAGCTTGGCCCACGCCTCGACATCGAGGGGGTCGGCTTTGCATACGGCCGCATACAAAGACCGCGCCCCTGCATGATCTCCCGCCCGGGCGGCCTGGTCGGCCTTCGCCTTCTTTCCTGCAGTCAGTACATTCTTCTTTGCCACGTCGCAGTTCCGTAAAGCCAGGCACTAACTCTGGCCCGGCAAGACCTCGCATAACATCCGTATCGATACCATCTCAACGGTCACATACAAAAGGCCTCCAGTCTCCTGGAGGCCTTTCATTTTTCTACGCCGACCGAACAAGCCGCTCCTCAGAGCGGCTTGCATCAACCGAAGAAGTTGATCTTAAACTGACTTCTTCTTGCGGCGGGTTGCGGCAGCTGCAGCAACACCCAGACCCATCAAAGCCAGCGAAGCGGGTTCCGGCACGCCACCACCTTGCGTCGGGATGGTGCCACCGAAGCCGTCCAGGTAAACATAACCGGCATGACCACCAAACGGGCAGTCCGAAGCCAGCAGCGTCAGCGCAAAATCATGACCGACAATGCTGGTGTTACCCGCACCAGCCGTGGTCAGATCGATCTGTTCGACTACCCAGCCCGTGCTGTACCAACGGCCAAAAGTACTCCAGGTCACACCCGTCGTACCGCCACCAATCGAACCAGCTGAGCTGTAACCACGGCTAACCAGATCTGTACTGGTCGTCAGGTCACGCAAGGTCAGTGAGAAATAGTCGGAATTGGTCAAGCCATGCGAGGCTTCCAGCACTGCATTCCAGGCGAAGAAGATGCTGCTATCCGTGTAGTTATTAACCGTCTGGGTCAGGGTCGATACAGAGTAGTTGTTGATGCTGTCATTAACGCGCACGGCATACTGGCCACCGTACGTGGTCGAAGCACCGGTAATCGAATCGGTACCGATACCGACAATGGTATTGTTGGCAGGGCCGCCGACATAAGTGGACGGATTGATCGGTGCCGAGCCACTAGTGAACGAACCACCGCCGCCTGTCCAGCCGGTCAGGCTGCCGGCTTCGAAATCGCCGTTAATGAACGTAGCGGCCTGAACCGAACCCGTCGCGAAAGCAGCGGCAATGGCCAGCGGGAGAAGTTTCTTCATCATGTTGAGTCCCCTTTAAGAAAGTTGCGAAAACAAAAGATTGGAATACAGGTCGCATAGAGCAGAATCCATGCCAAGCTAGCAACCTTTTGTTTTCTTGCGAAATTCTTTTTATTTGAAAACTGAGGTGTCAAAATTACCGACACTACTTTGTACCGGGTACTTTTGCCAGGATGGAGAAAAAGTGATTCACTCAGGCTTCCCTCTGGCAGGTCTAAAAACCTGCAATTGGAATAAGTACCGTCAAATCCGGCAGCGTAAAGAAACAAACCGAATCACTCCGTTGAAGCTTCGGACGCGGCCTCGAGTTGGCCTGAAAACAGGCTGGCGCCAATAATCATCGCCCCCCCGAACCACTCGCGCGGCTCCATGGTCTCGCCAGCCAGCAACCAGGACGAAATGGCCGCGACGACCAGTTCGAAAAGGAAGATGACAACAGCCTGATTCGCGGCGGTATGCGTCAATCCGTATTGGACGACCAGGTTGATGACCATCAGGACCACACCTACCAGCACCAGCACCAGCCAGTGCCACGGCTGCATACTGGCCGGAGAGCTAATATCCACGGCCTTCTCCGCCGGGCCAAAGACCAGTACCAGCACGCCGATCAGAACGACGCCAAAGAATACCGCCATTGACTTGAGCTCGACTGATAGTTGCGTCGTCTGCCGCACCAGCACATTCGACAGCGCAAATAGGAAGCCGGCAGCCATGCCCAACCACTCGGCACCGCAACTGGGCCACGGTGCGCCTAGCTCGGGACTCCAGAGCATGGTCACGGCACCACCGAGCGATAGTGCGACCACCGCGAGACCAGAACGGTTGAGCCGCTCACCGAGCAGAATTCGCGACCAGAGCACCGTCCACAGCGGTGCGAGATAGAACAGCAGCAGGACGCGCATCACCTCGCCATTCATCATCGCGAGGACGTAGCCAAGGTTACAACCACCGGCTGCCAGGCCGATCAGCGGCAGCTTCCAGGTAAAGCCACCGCTCCTCAGCATTGTGATGACATGAGAATGCAGCAGGATGCCGCCGAGCAAGAGAGCGATCAGGTAGGTGAAGATCGTCGCATGCAGACCCGGCATGCCGGCCTGTTCAAACACGCGATAGGGGTACCAGACCAGTCCCCACACCACCGCGCCGGTCAGCAGCGAAACGATCGCCACTGTCTTGTCTCTGCCTGCTGCCATATAATCGCAAGTCCCTCAAGAAGCCACTCAGCCCGCAAATCTGTGAACCCTAACCTGACCCGGCTGCAACCCTATCCATTCGAAAAGCTACGCCACCTGTTCGCCGAACCCGGCACCGCTGTGCCGGCCGTCGGAGTTGGGGCCAGCGCCCTCAAGGAAATCAAGCTCTCCATCGGCGAGCCACAGCACGCGACGCCAGCCTTCATCCAGCGCGCGCTCGCCGACAACCTCGGTGGCTTAGCCGCTTATCCTAGCACGCAAGGCAGCGATGCCCTGCGCCAAAGCATCGCTGCGTGGATCGGTCGACGCTACGGTATCCCGGCACCCGATGCGGCGACCCAGGTGCTGCCGGTGAATGGCTCGCGTGAGGCGCTGTTTGCCTTTGCCCAGACAATCATTGACGGCTCATACCCCGATGCCCTGGTGATCTGCCCCAACCCCTTCTACCAGATCTACGAGGGTGCGGCCTACCTCTCTGGCGCACAACCGAAGTTCCTCAACACCCTGCCTGATCAGAATTTCGAAATGGATTTCGACGCGGTGACGGATGAGGAATGGCAGCGCGTACAGCTTGTCTATCTCTGCTCGCCCGGCAACCCGAGCGGCAAGGTGATCGGTCTGGAAACCTGGAAGAAATTGTTCACGCTTTCCGATCGTTACAACTTCGTCATCGCGTCTGACGAGTGCTATTCAGAGATCTATTTCGAGGAAGGTGGCGCACCACTTGGTGGTCTGGAAGCCGCGCGCAAGCTGGGCCGCGACGACTATCGCAACCTGATCATGTTCTCTAGCCTTTCGAAACGCTCCAACGTACCGGGCCTGCGCTCGGGCTTTGTTGCCGGCGATGCGGCGATCATCAAGCAATTTCTGCTCTACCGCACCTACCACGGCAGCGCGATGAGTCCGGCAGTGCAGGCCGCCAGCATCGCTGCGTGGGACGATGAGGCACACGTGCGCGAAAACCGCCGCCTCTACACGGAAAAATTTGACCGTATCACGCCGCTGATCGCCGCCCATCTCGATGTGGCTCGTCCCGACGCCGGCTTCTATCTGTGGGCCTCGGTGAGTCGTTATGCCGGAATAAGCGACAGCGAGTTCACGCGCCGCCTGCAGCGCGAGCAGAACGTGGTCGTGCTACCTGGCAGCTTCCTTGCTCGCGACGCCAACGGCATCAATCCTGGCGCTAATTTCATCCGTATCGCGCTGGTTGCTGACCTCGACGAATGTGTCGAAGCCGCGCAGCGCATCGCAGACTTCTGCCAAAAACTCTGATTCTTATTCTGATACTGACTCCGACCATCCTCGACAGGAAATCACCATGAACGAACTTCAGCAAATCATCGACCAAGCCTGGGAGATCCGCACCGAGCTACAGCCCGGCACGGCCCCTGCCAAGATCGGCGAAGCCGTCGCCCACATTCTCGAAGGTCTCAATCAGGGCACGCTGCGCGTCGCCGAGACGATTGCCGGCGAATGGGTTACCCACCAGTGGATCAAGAAGGCCGTACTCCTCTCCTTCCGCCTTGAAGACAACCAGGTCATGGACGGCGGTAGTGCGACCAAGTACTTCGACAAGGTGCCATCCAAGTTTGCAAACTACGACCAGCACGCCTTCGTCAAGGGCGGCTTCCGCGTTGTTCCGCCTGCCGTGGCACGGCGCGGCTGCTTCATCGGCCGCAACGTGGTGCTGATGCCAAGCTACGTCAACATCGGTGCCTATGTCGATGAAGGCGCCATGGTCGACACCTGGGCCACGGTCGGCTCCTGCGCGCAGATTGGCAAGAACGTCCATCTGTCGGGTGGGGTTGGCATCGGCGGCGTACTCGAACCCATCCAGGCCAATCCGACCATCATCGAAGACAATTGCTTCATCGGCGCGCGCTCTGAGATCGCCGAAGGTGTT
>CAZAOQ010000003.1:4244-42461 GCA_964486795.1 uncultured Rhodocyclaceae bacterium | reverse complement strand
ATCTATGGCGCCAGCCTGAAGAGGAGAAAAGCATGACGATGTCGAATGAGGAATTCCGCCGCCGCTATGGTCCCTGGGCGGTGATTGCCGGTGCTTCCGAAGGCATCGGCCAGGCGTATGCCGATCAACTGGCGGCGCGGGGCATTCATCTGATCACTCTGGCGCGTCGTGCCGAGTTGCTTGAGGCCGATGCGCAAAAGCTGCGTGCGCAATATGGCGTCGAGGTGCGCCCGGTTGCGCTCGATCTGGCGACCGCCGATCTCGCCACACGTTTCGCTGCGGCGGTTGATGGCATTGATGTCGGCCTGCTGGTCTACAACGCCTGCTATTCGCACATCGGCAAGTTTCTTGAGGTGCCGCTCGCCGATCACCAGCGCACACTCGACGTGAATTGTCGCGGGCCGGTCACGCTGGTGGAGCACATTGCACCGCGTCTCATCACTCGTGGTCGTGGCGGCATTCTGCTGATGTCGAGCATGTCCGGCTTCCAGGGCTCGGCGATGGTGGCGAGCTATGCGGCGACCAAGGCCTTCAACACCATCTTCGCCGAAAGTCTGTGGGCGGAACTGCAGCCGCAGGGCGTCGATGTGCTGGCTTGTGTGGCGGGTGCGACATCGACCCCCGGCTTCGAGAACAGCACGCCCGACGCCAAGAAAAGCAAGGCGATGCCGATGGCTCCGGCCGCCGTGGCGCGCGAGGGTCTGGCCGCGTTGGGCAATGGCCCGGTGCATATCACGGGCCGCATCAATCGTCTGGTGAATGCGGTCTCGCGTCTGATGACACGGCGCAGCCGCACGCGCTTCTTCAGTAATGCCACCCAGGATATCTACGCCAAATGAAGACGAATCCAGATACTCGCCAATCCGCCACCGAGATCGCGGCAGCACCGGTGTTCACGGCGGAACAGATCGGTCGTCGCTGTCTCGTGACAGGCGGCGCGGGTTATGTCGGCCGTGCGTTGGTGAGGCGACTCCTCACCGCTGGCTGCAGTGTGCGCAGCTTCGATGTGCTGCCGCACCACCATGCCGATGGTGTTGAGGTCGTCGTCGGCGATCTGCGCGATGACGCTGCCATGCGTGCTGCCTGCAGCGGTATCGATACGGTATTTCACACCGCTGCACTGATCAATACGTTGAGTCGCTACCGTGCGGCAGAACGCGCGCTGGTCTTTGGCGTCAATGTCGAAGGCACACGCACGGTGCTGCGCGCGGCGGCACAAGCCGGTGTGGCGGCCTTCGTCCATACCAGTTCCTTCAACGTCGCCTTGAGTGCTGCCGCAGGCGATGCCGCGCAGGATGAATCGGCACCCTATGTCGTCGGCGCGCAAGACCTCTACACCCTGTCGAAGATCGAAGCCGAACGCATTGCGCTGACCAGCGATGGCCTCAGCGGCATGCGCGTCTGCGCTTTGCGACCGGGTGGGATCTGGGGCTCGGACACGGGTTCGATCATGATTCGCAGCTTTCTCGAACAACTCGCCGCCGGCAAGTTCAAGGTGCTGGTCGGCGATCCGCGGGCCGTCACTGACAACACGCATGTCGAGAACCTCGTCGATGCCGAACTGCTTGCGGCACAGGCGCTGAGGCAGTGTCCCGAGACAGTCGGCAGTCGGGCGTACAACATCAGTGATGGCGAGCCCATGAACGGCATGATCTGGTTTCGCCCTCTGGTCGAGGGCGTCGGCCATGCCTTCCCACAACGCTGGCTGCCAATGTGGCTGATTCGCAGTGTGGCCTGGGTGGCGGAAATGGCGCACTGGCTCGGTGCGCCAATGCCCTTGCTGACGATACGCGGCGTGAATAATCTGGCCGAAAGTTCGCGCCTCTCGATTGAGCGTGCGCGTGGCGAACTTGGCTATGTGCCGCGTTACACGCAAGCCAACAGCCTCGCGCTGTTGCTGCCGGCGGCGCAGGCATTTGTAGCGCAGCAAGGCGGCGCGTCGTGATCAAGCTCGTCTATCTGCTGTGGCCGCGCCGTCGGATGAGTCCGCTTGAGCGGCGTGTGATCTTGCTCGAACAATGCGCACCGGAACTGCTGCGGGTCGGTCTTGCTGGCTTGCAGATGAATATCGCCGATGACCGTGTCGACACCCCTTCGCCGGCGCCACAACTGCTCGGGCCAAGGCCGTTTGCCGCCGAGGTCTGTCTGTGGCTTACGGACGAGACATTGTCCCTGCGTGCCGCCCATGAGGATGTGCTGCGCGCCGCGGGCTTTGAGATTGCCGGTTATCGCGTCGATGAGTGGCTGTATTGCGACTACGGCGAAACCCCTCACGCAGTTGCACGCCACTGGCCCGACGGTCAGCGCAGTCCCGGTGTGCTCGCGGTGACCCTGCTCGAACGGCCAGCCGGCATCCCGCGTGAGAAATGGATGCGTCTCTGGTTCGGCTGGCAGTCACCGATGAGCGAATGGATGCAGCCACGCTGCCGCTATGTCCGCAACGTGGTCGAGGATGTGGTGACGCCCGGCGCTCAGGCCTTCGATGGCATCGTCGAAGAGGCCTGGCCGTCACGCGAGCATGTGGTGAATAAATTGCTCTTCTACGGTGCGCGCAACCGCTGGCAGTTGCTTCTGCACATGGCCATCATGCTGCGCTCGGTGACGCGCATGCTGAAGCTCTGGCGCATCACGACGGTGATGATGAGCGAATACTTTGTAAAAACCCCGGCCACTAACCATTAGCCATTAACTCGGAGGCTCCATGACTGAAAATCGCAAGCCACGCGCCCTCGCCTGGATTGTCGTCGCCTATCTCGCCTGCATCAGCGCCGCCGGGGTTTATCTTGCCTACGCGGAAGGCAGCCTGCTGATGAAAAGCTTCATCGCCGACGTCATCGCGACGGTGGTGATTTTTGCCTTCAGTCGTGCCTTCCGCAATTCGAGTTTTTACGACGCCTACTGGAGCGTGATACCGCCGTTGTTTCTGCTGTTTTGGTGGCAGACGCGTGCCGTCGAAGCGGCGGTGCCGCTGCTGCGCTACCTGCTCGTCTCGCTGGTGGTCTGGTATTGGGCGATTCGTCTGACATGGAACTGGGGCAAGCACTGGGAAGGCCTGGCACACGAGGACTGGCGGTATCGGCTGGTGCGGCAGAGGATTCCCTCATTGGAAATGTTTGCCGACTTCTTCGGCATCCATCTCTTCCCCACGGTGCAGGTCTTTCTCGGCATGCTGCCGATGTATGCGGCGGTCGCCCTGGGCAAGGCACCCGTCGGCTGGCTCGATGCGCTCGCCTGCGTCATCGGCGTCGGGGCGGTGACCATCCAGTTATTTGCTGATCGCCAGCTTCACGACTTCATCGAAACGCGCAAGCCCGGCGAGATCATCACTCATGGTCTGTGGGGCTGGTCACGCCACCCGAACTATTTCGGCGAAGTGTCCTTCTGGTTCAGCCTCGCGCTGTTTGGCTACGCCGCCTACCCGGAGGGCCGCAACTGGCTGTTCATCGGCGCCGGTTCGATGCTGGTAATGTTCGTGCTGGTCAGCATTCCCCTGATGGAAAAGCGCAGCCTGGAACGTCGCCCGCAGTACCGCGAAATCATGCAGCGCATTTCCATGCTGCTGCCCTTGCCACCGCGCCGGCGATGAAACGCAAAACGTCATGTGATTGAAAATTATCGGCAGCCGACGCCTGCGTTCCCGGCATTCCCTCTTTCTCGAAGATCAGCAAGTCGTCTTTATCAAGAGCCTGACTTGACCGTCGTTCCATCTGCAGCAATGTGCACTTTAACTGTGGGCAAGTCGGTGACTTCAAAGGTTGCTGACGCCAATCTGATGCGGCTGTTTGATTTATCGACTTCCTCAAGAATCCTGGTAAAGAGCCGATCCTTCACTGATCGGCGCTTTCGATAATCCACGATGTAGCGTGCTGTAAACTCAATCCAGTTGTCATTGGCGGCCATTGTGATCATCGGCTCCACTTGTGCATCCTCAAGTTGATATTTGCGTACCGCGAGACTCCATGCATCTCTCGAATTAATCGCGAAGTCGCGACAGATTTCATCGACAACCTTATCGATCATTTGGCGAGCATATTCCCAGTCCGACCCATACCGTATCGGCAAAGTGATTTCGTCCCAGAGAAACGGAAAATCAGCGGAATAGTTGAAAACCGGTTCTTTCAACACATAGCTATTTGCAATGAGGACGATTCGCCCGTTGTAGAGATCACCATTGACCCACTGCCCACACTCCATAAGTGTCGTACGCAAGACGCCAATATCAATGACATCACCACGTATGCCGCCCAATTGCACTCTGTCTCCCGGCCGGTAGAAACCGCCAAAAGACAGCGCGACCCAGCCTGCAATACTGGCAATAACCTCTTGAAGTGCAAATGCCACGCCCGCACCGGCAACGCCAAAGGCGACAGTAAGCTGTCCTAGCTGGTTGCTGAAAATCCCGGCAATCAATAGGAACCCGAGCAGATAACCGATGAAAAGTACAAATTTTCGCGCGCGATAACGAGTCGCTGAATCTTCGATACGCTTGGCCATGGATCGCTGCAAAAACTGCACGATTGCATATACGGCAATCAGCCCCGCTATAGTTGCCAGCATCTTCCCGACAGTTGGGTCATACAGCCACTCTCCGACAAATGTTTCTAGCGACGATTTCATGGTCGACATTCCGGGTGAGGTTTATCAAGTGGTACACCACTCTTTGCAACAGCCGCTGTCACGCGAAATGACGGGGCTTCGTAGCCTTTTTCAAGATAGTCCGCCGGGATTGTGACTTGGTTGCCGTCCCGCAATGCACCGTAATGCGGTGACATGATTTCGACATCTGCTTCGTTAAATTTGTCCTGAATGTTCTGATGCAAATCCGAATAGGTGCGCGCCATAACGGCTGGCTGTCTTGTGTAGGCATTCAACTGATAGCTGACATAGAAGTCATCCAGACTTGTCTGCAAAATGAAGGGCTTTGGCTCGGCCAGGATGTTGCTTGTTTGGGTGGCCGCGGCAATCAGCAACTCATGCACTTGCCGCCAAGGTACGTCGTAACCAATCGTCACGTTTGTATGCAGGATCAAGCCTTGATCCGCAGCCGAAGTGCTGTAATTGATGATGTGACTGCTCAGTACCATCGCATTTGGAACAGATATTTCAACATTCTTGATGGTCCGAATGCGGGTAACCAACAGCGTCTTTTCCATTACGTCGCCGACGGTATCGCCGATTTTGACGCGATCACCGATCTGAAATGCCCGTGTATAAGTCAGCACCACTCCCGCAACGACATTACCGACAGCCGATGTTGAGCCAAGTGAAAATAGGATGCCAAGAAAAACGGAAACCCCCCTGAAAGGCGGGTGACTGGGAGCCCGGCAGATAAGGAAACATAACAACAGCTGAAAATGCGAGGATAAAAAATCTGCATATCTTGAAGGTTGGCTCGGCCCAGTCCAGATAAAACCCTGATGGTCGAATGCCTCCCTTTTCAATTTCATTGAATATGAATTTCATGCCTTGAATCGTGTAGTAAGTGACGATTCCGATAACGACGATGAAAAACAGGTTTGGCAGGAAACTTGTCACTGCCTGCCAAAAGGAACGAATCGGACTCAGAATAAACTCGAGAAGAATGGCAGTCCAGCCATGCGTCCAGGGGAAAAAGCTGAAAACCAGTGAGACATATACGTAAAGCAAGAGCACCGTTAAAGCGATCCGAATCACTTTGGTCGAGGTGGTCAATAGCGCCACAATGCGTTCGGTCGAGAGCAGTGTGACTTTTTGAACCCGTAACTCGCCAAT
Source organism: uncultured Rhodocyclaceae bacterium (assembly GCA_964486795.1). Lineage (GTDB taxonomy): Bacteria > Pseudomonadota > Gammaproteobacteria > Burkholderiales > Rhodocyclaceae > Sterolibacterium. The sequence goes on along the minus strand of CAZAOQ010000003.1, from coordinate 36,710 downwards.
TCGACTGTCTTTGTCGTCCGCAAGTTTTCGATAGACATTCCCGAAAACAATACGCATCCCATATATAAGAAAAAACAAAACTACCGTGGCGAGCAGTGTCCATAGCGACGCGTAAATGAGCGACTTTTTGCTATATTCCGCCTGAAGCTCAGTTATAGTTGTTCGAATCGTTTGCGCATATTGTTCCGCCAATGCTTGACGCGTTTGGCCTGTCGCTTCCGCATCCTGGTCGGTCAACGCCATGATCACCAAATCACCCGCAGCGATTTCTGTGGTGGTCTCCATGTCTTCGACATGGAGACCATCTGAAAAACTCGGATCTATATACAGCTTCCGGATTCGTTCTGAAATTGACTTGGCGCGTTCTTCGGCAGAAAAAGAGAAAATCCGCTCATGAACGCTGAAAAGCGTTCGATCCTTCAACTTCACGGGGTAGCCTATTGGAGCTCCGGCCAGATCTGGCGCTGGTGCCGTGACAACGGCCGTTTCTTGCGCAGATTTCGTCGCCGCAGACGTGGTTTTGGCAACCAGAAACAGGGACATTAAAAGCATCGTGAAAGGCACGGCTTTTCTGAGACACTTTGTCATTTAATAGCTCCCTATTTGTCGCATGGTTGAGTGTGGACCGCTCCAGACTCTATAAGCAAATCCTTGGTCACCTGATGCTGCCGCCTACTTGAAGTGGTAGTAACGGTCGTTCATGAACATGAGGAGGTTCTGCGTCTCGGCGACCGAGAAGTCCTTCTTCGCGGCGTGGCTGCAGCCTTGCAACCGGGTCTTCAGTTCTTCGAGCGAGCGCACTTTGTGATCCTTGCGCGTGTAGACGCTGTCGTCATGACAGCCGCTGCAATTTTCGGCATGCAGGCGCTGACCGGCGGCGCTGTCGCCGAGGAGTGCGGCGTGGGCGGGGGCTGCGATGGTCGCTATGGTTGCGGTCAGTGCCAGCGCGATTGATAGAGCGAATCGACGGGTCATCATGGTCTTGCCTCCTCTGGGGATTGATTCCGATGGGTTGCTGCAAATCAGTGCAGCAGTGAGTTTTTGCTGAGGCTAGGAAACGGCTTCGAACTGCAGGCTGTGAAGGTGCGTGTACAAGCCGCCCAGCGCCAGCAACTCGGCGTGATTGCCTTCCTCGACGATGCGGCCTTTGTCGAGGACGAGAATGCGGTCGGCATGTTCGACGGTGGACAGCCGATGCGCGATGACCAGCGTGGTGCGGCCATGAATCAGGTTTTCCAGAGCGGACTGGATCTGCCGTTCGGATTCGCTGTCGAGTGCTGAGGTGGCTTCGTCGAGAATCAGGATGGGGGCGTTCTTGAGGAAGGCGCGGGCGATGGCGAGGCGCTGGCGTTGGCCGCCGGAGAGTTTGACGCCATTTTCACCGACCATCGTTTGCAGGCCCTGCGGCATCTGGCGGATGAAGTCCCAGGCGTTGGCGGCTTGTGCGGCGGCGATGATTTCGGTCTCGCTCGCACCAGCTGCGCTGCCGTAGGCGATGTTGGCGGCGACGCTGTCGTTGAAGAGTACGACGTCCTGGCTGACCAGCGAGATGGCGGCGCGCAGGCTGCCCAAGGTCAGGTCTTGCACGTCCTGGCCATCGATGAGGATGCGGCCCTCAGTGGCGTTGTAGAAGCGCGGCAGCAGGGTCACCAGCGTGGTTTTGCCGCCACCAGAGGGGCCGACCAGTGCAATGGTCTGACCGGCATTGGCTTGCAGCGAGATGTTGGTGAGGGCGGGGCGCGATGCACCTTCGTAGGCGAAGCCGACATTCTCGAAGCGGATTTCGTGGCTCTGGGTGGTGGGCAGGATTTTCTGGCCGCGATCTTCTTCGGGAATCTGGTCGAGCAGGCCGAAGATATTTTCCGCCGCCGTCAGGCCTCGTTGCAGCGGTGCATTGACTTCGGTGAGGCGCTTGACCGGCGCCAGCAGCATCAGCATGGCGGTCATGAAGGAGACGAAGCCGCCGACGGTGATGTGGCTCTCCGCCGATTGCGTCAAGGCGACATAGATGATGATGGATAGTGCGCTGGCCGAGGCGACCTGGGTCAGCGGCACGGTGGCCGATGCGGCCATGGATTCGCGCATCGCCGCAGTGCGAAAGTCGTTGCTGATATTTTCGAAGCGCTGCGTCTCGTAACGCTGGCCGCCGAAAATCTTGACGACTTTGTGGGCGCCGATGGTCTCTTCGAGAATGTGGGAAATCTGCGCCATGGCGTCGTAGCCGCGTCGGCTGGCGGCGCGCAGACGCTTGCCGAAGAGGCGCACGACGCCGACGATCAGCGGGCCGACCGAGAGCGCAATCAGTGTCAGCTTCCAGTCGTAATACAACATGAAGCCGAGCAGGCCGAGCACCGTCAGCGAGTCGCGCACCGCGGCCGTCAGTACGTTTGTTGCCGCGCTGGTGAAGTCGGTGACGCCGTAGGTGACCCGCGAGATCAGCACGCCGGAAGACTGGTCGTCGTAATAGCGTGTGGGCAGCGAGAGCAGGCGGTCGAACATCTTGCGGCGCAGATCCATGATCAGGTGGTTGGTCACCCAGGCCATGGCATAGGAGGTGAAGTAGGTGAGGAAACCGCGCACGACGAAGATGCCGACGAGCGCCAGCGGAATCAGGTAGAGGTCGCTGCGCGCGCTGGGTATGAAGCCCTTGTCGAGCAGCGGTTTCATCAGCGCCGGAAAGAGTGGCTCGGTCAGCGCTGTCAGCGCCATGCCGAGAATGGCCAGACCGAAGGCCTTGCGGTAGGGATGGACGTAGCCGAGCAGGCGCAGGTAGATGGCGCGGCTGTCGACGGGAGCAGGTTTGGGCATTGGGTCGAGGGGCTGGGAGACTGGGTTGTGGCTGATAGCGGGCGGCCAGCGCCGGCCGCGCGAAGTCGGGAATTATGCCACGACCGCCCTGCTAGTCCGTTCAGACGATGAGTCTGACGCTTGTTGATGCAAGGATTCGAGGGTTTACGCGCAGCGTGTCACGGTGCACTCGTCGCGCAATTATCGTGCGGCCACCAGTCATCATTCCAGATTGAGAACTCATATGAATTCCACCAGCGAATCCAACGTCTATGACGTCATCGTAGTCGGCTCGGGGGCCGGCGCCATGCTCACCGCAGCACGCGCCCACGACCAGGGCATGTCGGTGCTGGTCGTTGAGAAGAGCGACAAGTACGGCGGTACTTCGGCGGTGTCCGGCGGCGCCGTCTGGATTCCGACGAACAGCCAGATGCGCATCAAGGATAGCTACGATGAGGCGATGACTTACCTCAAGGCTGCGACGCGTGGCCTGATCGCTGAGGATCGTCTTCAAGCCTATCTTGAGAGCGCGCCGCAGATGGTCGAGTACATCAACAGCAAGATGACGTTGCAGTACTTTCCCTGCCACCGCTACCCGGACTATTACCAGCATCTGCCCGGCGCCAAGCCCGGTGGTCGGACGATGGAGCCGATGTTGTTCGACGCCTCGCTGCTCGGTGAGGAGTTCGACAATCTGCGCCTTTCCTACAACGGCACGCTGCTGATGGGCAAGGCGAGCATGACGGCAACGGATGCGCACGTCATGATTGCCAAGGAGCCGCGCTGGATGCTGCGCGTCATGAATACGATGGGACGTTATTTCCTCGACTATCCCTGGCGCTTCAAGACCAAGCACGACCGTATGCGCGGTCTCGGCAATGCCATGGCCGCCGGTCTGCGCCATGCCTTGCTGGTACGCAAGGTGCCGCTGTGGCTGAACACGCCATTCGAGTCGCTGATTACTGAAGACAAGCGCGTTACCGGCATTGTCGTCCGGCGCAATGGCCAGACGCTGAAGCTCACCGCAAAGCGCGGCGTGGTGTTGGGCGCCGGTGGCTTCGAGCGCAACCAGCAGATGCGCGAACAGTATCTGCCGAAGCCGACGAAGGCTGAGTGGAGCGCGACGCCGCCGCACAACACCGGCGATACGATCCGCGCGGCAATGGACATCGGCGCGAAGACCGAGCTGATGGACTGGGCCTGGTGGGTGCCGTCGATTCATGTACCCGGTGATGAGAATCAGGTCGGTCTGTTCGCCGAGCGCAACCTGCCAGGCTGCATCGTGGTGAACGGCAAAGGCCAGCGCTTCATCAATGAAGCCTCACCCTATCTCGAATTCGGCGCGGCAATGTACGAAAACCACGCCAAGAGCGGCTCGGCTGTGCCAGCCTGGCTCATCTTCGACGGCAAATTCCGCTTCAACTATCCGATGGGCCCGCTGATGCCCAGCCAGATCGCGCCCGACCGCGCGGCCTGGCTGGGCAAGGTGTATTGGAAGGACGACACGATCGAAGGTCTGGCCGGACAGCTCGGTATCGATGTCGCCAATCTGAAGAAGACCATCGAACTCAACAACCAGTATGCGAAAGACGGCAAGGACAAAGACTTTGACAAGGGCGGCAGCATCTTCGACCGCTACTACGGTGACTGCAACGTCAAGCCGAACCCCTGCCTCGCACCGATTGGCAAGGCGCCGTTCTATGCAATGCGCGTCGACGCTGGCGATATCGGCACCAAGGGCGGCCTGCTCACCGACAAGGATGCACGTGTGGTCGACCAGTCCGGCCAGGTGATTGAGGGGCTGTTCTGCATCGGTAACAACTCCGCCTCGGTGATGGGCACCGCCTACCCGGGCGCCGGTGGCACGCTCGGCCCGGCAATGACCTTCGGCTTCCGCGCTGCGAACTTCATGGCGGGTAAGTAACACGCAACACGCTAACACGCCCGTAATCATGTATTCGCACACCTGAGCGGGGCTGGCCCTGCTCAGGCTGTCGCCCCGCAGCAATCCAATCTCAAGCGCAAGAATCGTGGTCAGCGCAGCAGCGAGTGTGACCTATTTCACAGGCTTGAATCCAGTTGCTCCATTAAAGTTTTGGTTTGTCTGGCCGTACATGGAAGTGAGCAGCATCGGTCAGCGAATCAATGGAGAACGATATGCAGCAACTTGCTCTGGCATCCCATCGAACAACGAAGGCCCCGTCTGCACATAAGCGTCAAAACCTGGTGCCGCAACTGCGCCAGATCGCTGACCAACTGGTGCTTGCGATCCACGCGGGCCAGGTGAAGCAGGCACGTCATCTCGCCCACCAGTATGTCTTGCCGCCGATTGCCTGGGGCTTCCTGGCGTCCTGCCTGCAGAAGAAATTGATTCCCGTCGATGTCATCGAGGGCGTTCTGACGTAAGTAACGTAAGTAACGTAAGTAACGTAAGAAGCGCAAGCCGGCTAGCCGCAGCCCGCGCTCAACGGCGCCACGGGCTGTTCTTTACTTCGCTGACTACTCTAAATTCTGAATCTGTTCGCGCATCTGCTCGATCAGCAGTTTCATTTCGAGCGCGGCGACAGTGACTTCAGCCGAGACCGATTTCGATGAGAGCGTATTGGCTTCGCGGTTGAGTTCCTGCATCAGGAAATCCAGGCGCTTGCCGACGGCTCCGCCCTTTTTTAGTACCAATTCCAGTTCAGATAAATGCGCACTCAGACGCGAAAGTTCTTCTGCCACGTCGATGCGTGCTGCGTACACGCCGATTTCCTGGCGAATACGTTCTTCGTCGAGGCTGGCGACGGCCTCACGCAAGCGGCCTGCCAGCCGTTCCTGATAATCGGCGAGCGCGCGTGGCAGGAGCGGCGCCACATGGATGACCAGCTCACGCATGCGCACGACACGTTCAAGGATCATCGCCACGAGCTTGCCGCCCTCACGTGCTCGGGTGGCTACGAACTCGTCGAGCGCCAGTGCGGCCAGGGCCAGACATTCGCTTTGCAGGGTTTCCTGCGAGAGTGTCTGCTCACTGATAACGCCCGGCCAGCGCAGGATGTCGGCTACCGAGAGGGGCGCCGCCTCGGGCAATGCCGCGCGCACTCGGGTCTGCAGGGTGGCCAGTTGGGCCAGCATTTCCGGGCTTGGGGCCAGATCGCGTGGGCCACTTGCCGACTGCGTCAGACCGCCACGGCATTCGAGTTTGCCGCGACCGACGCGGGACGCAATCAGTTCGCGCAGCGGCATTTCCAGGAAGCGCAATTCCTCACCGACCCTAAAATTGATGTCGAGGTAGCGTGAATTGACGCTTTTGAGTTCCAGATTGAGGACCGCAGGGCCCAGGTCGCGCTGCACGGCGGCGAAACCGGTCATGCTATTGATCATGATGTGGAGTCCGTAAGGAAATACAGTGAGTGTTTGAGAATGCGCGACACTTGAGAAAGCACGACTTGACGAGAGCCGCTCCCGACAACGACAATGCGTACAACAGTGTAACCTTCACGCCATGTCCCAACAACAGACCCAACCGTTGCCGCCTGGCTTCCAGCTTGAGGGCTATCGCATTGAGCGACAGCTTTCACACGGTGGTTTTTCCATCGTGTATCTGGCTAATGATGAAAACGGCGCGCCCGTCGCGATCAAAGAGTACCTGCCTGCCCGCCTTGCCGTGCGCACAGGTGCGAGTCCTGTGCCGATCGTCGCTGAGGAAAACCTCGGGGCTTTCAAGCAGGGGATGAAGAGTTTCTTCGAGGAGGGGCGAGTGCTCGCTCACCTCGATCATCCCAATGTGGTGCGAGTCCTCAATTTCTTCCGCGCCAATGAAACCGCTTACCTGGTGATGCGCTATGAGCGTGGCCGCACCTTGCAGGAGCATATCCAGCGGCATCCAGGTGTGCTCACCGAAGCTTTTATCCGTAACGTGTTCACTCGCCTGCTCAATGGTCTGCGTGAAATCCACATGCACAAGCTGCTGCACCTGGACATCAAGCCAGCCAATATTTATTTGCGTATGGATGGCCATCCGGTGCTGCTCGACTTCGGTGCGACACGCCAGGGCCTGGGTGGTGGCGACATGACGCTTGGCGCCGTGCATACCCCTGGTTATGCGGCACCGGAGCAGATGGGCTCGGGCGAGGCGCAGGGTCCGTGGACCGATATCTACGCCGTTGGCGCGACGCTCTATGCCTGTCTCGCAGGAAGCACGCCACTTTCCGCCGACTTGCGTGCCAAGGGCGAAACGCTGATTCCCGCTCAGGAACGCTGGCGCAAGGATTATTCCTTGCAGCTTCTGGAACTCATCGACTGGAGCATGAAGCTGCCAATCGCCGAGCGTCCGCAAAGCGTGTTTGCGCTGCAGAAGGTGCTCAATGGCGAACTGCTCGATCTCGTCGACCCGTCCTGGTTCGATACTTCACCGCCCAGCAAGCCGGGGGATGGCTCATGAAATTCGCGATCTTCCAGGAAAGCCGCATCGGCAAGCGCAAGGTCAATCAGGATCGGATGAACTATTCCTTCACGCGCGATGCCCTGTTGATGGTTGTCGCCGATGGCATGGGTGGGCATCTCCACGGTGAAGTCGCCGCGCAAATCACCGTGCAGACGATCACCGAAACCTTCAAGAACCTCGCGCGGACGACGCTCTCAGATCCCTTTCTGTTTCTCTCGCGCACCTTGAGCCAGTCGCATCTCGCCATCAATAAGCATGCGGGTGAAAACGGCCTCGCCGACGCACCGCGCACCACCTGCATCGTCTGCATCATCCAGAACAATATCGCTTACTGGGCGCATGTCGGTGATTCGCGTTTATATGCGATTCGCGACGGCCAGGTGCTGGCGCAGACGCGCGATCATTCGCACGTCAAGCTGCTGATCGAGCAGGGCCTCATCGACGAAGCCGCTGCGGCCGTCCATCCTTCGCGCAACCTGGTGTATAGCTGCCTCGGCGGCCCGAATCCGCCGGAGATCGAGTTCTCGCGCAAGACGCAGTTACAGAGTGGGGACGTCATTGCGCTTTGTACCGATGGCGCGTGGGCACCGTTCATCGACGATACGCTGGTGCGCACGCTGGCGACCTGCACCCCCATGGACGCCGTGCCGCGCCTGCTCGACCAAGCCGAGAAGAATGCCGGCAGTCATTGCGACAACCTCACGCTGATGGCCATGCAATGGGAAAGCGCTTTTGCTGACCCGAGCAGTCAGGATGTCTCGAAGCAGGCCATGCCGCGCCCCATGCCGGCCAGAGAGGTTGAGGCCAATGATTCGACCACGGTAGCTGCCATGGTAGCTGGCGCTGGAAACGGCCGTCCGCCTCAGCCAGCTGAATAATGGCGCGCGCCTGCTACGGCGCCAGCCCACCTCTTTTCACTTCATACGTCAGACAGGACTCTGCATGAATCAGGCTGTTAACTCGCGCCCCTCGGGACGCCAATCCGATCAATTGCGCGACGTGCGCATCACCCGCCACTTCACACGCCACGCCGAAGGCAGCGTGCTGGTCGAGTTTGGCGACACGCGCGTGCTGTGCACCGCCAGCATCGAGGAAAGCGTGCCGCCTTTTCTGCGCGGCAAGGGCGAGGGCTGGGTGACCGCCGAATACGGCATGCTGCCGCGCGCCACTCACACACGCTCGGCGCGCGAGGCAGCGAAAGGCAAGCAGAGCGGCCGCACCCAGGAAATCCAGCGCCTGATCGGCCGCAGCCTGCGCGCCATCACCGACCTCAAGCTGCTCGGCGAACGGCAGATTACGCTCGATTGTGACGTGCTGCAGGCCGACGGCGGCACCCGTACAGCAGCCATTACCGGTGCCTGCGTCGCCCTGCACGATGCTGTCAATCAGCTCATGGCTGCTGGCAAGATCGCGCAAAATCCGCTGCGTGACTTTGTCGCCGCAGTGTCGGTGGGCATGGTCGATGGCGTGGCGGTGCTCGACCTCGACTACCCGGAAGATTCATCCTGCGACACCGATATGAATGTGGTGATAACCGGCAGTGGTGGCATCGTGGAAGTGCAGGGCACTGCCGAAGGCGTGCCGTTCAGCCGCGTTGAACTTGATGCACTACTGCAGCTCGCGCAGGACGGCATTGCCCGGCTGATAGGCTTACAGCGCGCGGCCCTTGCCAAGAACGGCGTATGAATCGTCTCATCCTCGCCAGCAATAACGCCGGCAAGCTGCGTGAATTTTCTCAGCTGCTCGCGCCCTTCAACTTTGAAGTCGTGCCGCAGGCAGCGCTGAATATTTCCGAGGCAGAGGAACCGCACGCAACCTTCGTCGAGAACGCACTTGCCAAGGCGCGTCATGCCAGTCGCATCGCCGGCCTGCCGGCACTGGCCGATGACTCCGGCCTCTGCGTCGCCGCACTGGGCGGGGCGCCCGGAGTGCGCTCTGCCCGCTATGGTGGCGAACCAAAATCCGACGCACGCAACAACGCGCATCTGCTCGAAAATCTCGCGGGGCAGACGGATCGTCGCGCGCATTTTGTCTGTGTGCTGGTGTTTGTACGCCACGCGGCCGATCCGCAACCGCTGATCGCCGAAGGTGAGTGGCATGGCGAGATTCTCGATGCGCCGCGCGGTGCGGATGGCTTTGGCTACGACCCGCTGTTCCTTGTTCCCACGCTTGGGCTGACTGCCGCCGAGTTGCCCGCCGAACAGAAGAACCATTTCAGCCATCGCGGCCAGGCCATGACGCGGCTCGCTGAAAGGCTGCGTGCGGGTATCTGATGTCGGCTCGTATCATCCCGATCGTCACCGCAGCTCAAGCAACCCCACGCAGCGGGAGTGGCCTGACGACGTTACCACCGCTCGCGCTGTATGTGCATTACCCGTGGTGCGTGCGCAAGTGTCCCTACTGCGACTTCAATTCGCATGAAGTACGCAGCAGCGTTCCCGAAGATGACTACGTCACCGCGCTGATCCGCGATCTGGAAAGCGCCCTGCCGCAAATCTGGGGACGCCGTGTGGTCAGTATCTTCATTGGTGGTGGCACCCCCAGCCTGCTCTCACCCCGGGCGCTCGATACGCTGCTGGCGGCGATTCGCGCGCGTCTGCCGTTGCTTGCCGAAGCGGAAATCACGCTCGAAGCCAATCCTTGCACGGTCGAGGCGGAGAAGTTCGCCGGCTTTCGTGCCGCTGGTGTGAACCGTATCTCGCTGGGCATCCAGAGCTTCGACGATCGCCATCTTGCCGCACTCGGCCGCATCCACTCGGCCGACGAGGCACGCCGCGCCATCGAACTCGCGCTACAGCACTTTGACAACGTCAATCTTGACATGATGTATGCATTGCCGCAGCAGACCTTGGAGGAGGCGCAGCGCGACATCGAAGTGGCGGCGAGCTTTGGCACGCCCCATCTCTCTGCCTATCACCTGACACTGGAGCCCAACACAGCCTTTCATCATGCACCGCCGCCGCTGCCCGACGACGATCTCGCCGCCGACATGCAAGAGATGGTCGAGGCGACGCTGGCCGCACGCGGTTACGAGAACTATGAAACCTCGGCCTTCGCAAAGCCGGGGCGGCGCTGCACGCACAACCTCAATTACTGGACCTTCGGTGATTACCTTGGCATCGGTGCGGGAGCACACGGCAAGATCTCTTCGCCGACGGGCATCATCCGCGAAACACGCCGCCGCCATCCGCGTGAATACCTGGAAAGTGCCGCACACAATGAGTTCGCCCAGGAACAGCGTGAAATCGGGCGTGACGCGCTGCCTTTCGAATTTATGATGAATGCACTGCGTCTCACCGATGGTTTCACTCCGGCTTTATTTGAGACGCATACGGGCATGTTGCTGGCGACGCAGCGCAGCGCGCTGCTCGAAGCGCAGCGGCGTGGTCTGCTTGAAGTGGGCACTGAACGCATTGCACCGACTGTGCGTGGCCGGCGCTTCCTCAACGACCTTCTGGAGATTTTTCTCGAACAACCATCGCCATGATTACCGTCCACCATCTTGAAACTTCGCGTTCGCAACGCATACTCTGGCTGCTCGAAGAGCTTGGTCTGCCCTATCAGCTGGTGATTCACCGACGCAATCCTTTGACGCGGCTGGCTCCACCCGAGCTGAAGGCCATCCACCCACTCGGCAAATCACCGGTGATCGTTGATGACGGTTTGGTCGTCGCAGAGTCCGGCGCGATTATTGAATATATCGCCGAGCGCTACGGCAGTGCAGCTTCCGGCGATCTCGGTCAGTTGCTGCCGCCGGCTGGTTCGCCGGCGCATCATCAGGTGCGCTTCTGGATGCACTATGCCGAAGGGTCGCTGATGAACTGGCTGGTGATGAAGCTGGTATTCATGACTATTCCGACGCAGCCCATGCCATTTTTTGTTCGCCCCATTGCCCGCGTGATCTGCCGCCGGACGATGGATATCCTGGTCGATCCCAACGTCGACAGCGCACTGGCCTTCATGGAATCGCATCTACAGACCAACCGCTGGTTTGCCGGCGAGGCACTGAGTATTGCCGACTTTCAGATGAGTTTTGCTGTTGAGGCGGCTCTGGCCGGCATTGAGCAGAAAGCCGCCGAATACCCGGCGCTATTCGCCTATCGCAGCCGCATGCAGGCACGGCCAGGCTGGCAGCGCGCGCTGGAAAAAGGCGGCCCCGTAATTATGAGTATGGGCTGACGGCACTTGCCTATTGCGTAGTTAAGTGTAGTTAAGCCGCTTGACAGCCAGGGGCAACGATGAAAGACTCCTCCGGCTATTTCACACAAAGTATTCAAGGAGGAGAACCCATGAGATTCAGAAAAGCCCCGCAGTTTGCCGTCGCGCTGTTTCTGGCTGCGGCCTTTGCAGCACCGGCTCTCGCCGTCGATAGCGAACAGCTCGCCAAGGACAAGATGTGCTTTAACTGCCATGCGCTGAAGGGCGAGAATCACGGCCCTTCGTTCCAGGACATTGCACGCCGCTTCTCGGGCCTTTCGAATGCCCGGCGCATGCTGGCAAGAGAGGTTCAATCGGGCACTTATGTTCCCGGCGTCGCACGTCATTGGGGTACTATGAAGATGCCCAGAGATAGCGATCGGGTCGCGGTTACCGAGGCCGAAGCCGAACAGCTGGTCGATTACATCCTTAATATCAAGTAAGTCAGAGACCACAAGTTGCAGATAATAAAAAACCCGCCGCGGCGGGTTTTTTATTGAGAAAAGTCTTTGGATCACAAGGCGAGACGCTGAACGCTCCCCCCCTCAAATAAAGCGCGTATCCAACCCGCCTTCCGCTATCTCGGCAGCGCGCAGCAGCGCTCTGGCTTTGTTTTCGGTCTCCTGCCATTCGTTTTCGGGAATTGAATCGGCGACGATGCCGGCAGCCGCCTGAACGTGTAGCAGGCCGTCTTTGACGATGCCGGTACGAATTGCAATGGCTAAATCCATCTCACCCGAGAAGCTCAGGTAACCGCAGGCACCGCCGTAGAGGCCGCGCTTAACGGGTTCCAGTTCGTCGATGATTTCCATGGCGCGAACCTTGGGTGCACCGGTCAAGGTGCCGGCCGGGAAGGTGGCGCGGAACACGTCGAGGTTGTCGAGACCCGGTTGCAACAAGCCTTCGACATTAGAGACGATGTGCATGACGTGAGAGTAGCGCTCGATGACCATCTGGTCTGTCACTTTGACACTGCCCGTTTGCGCGATGCGACCGATGTCATTGCGTGCAAGGTCGATTAGCATGACGTGTTCGGCGCGTTCTTTCTCGTCGGCGAGCAGCTCCTTTGCCAGCGCCTGATCTTGCTCGGGTGTCGCGCCGCGTGGCCGTGTGCCGGCGAGCGGGCGGATCGTAACCTTGCGGCCGTCCGGCGTCGCTTCCTGGCGCACGAGGATTTCCGGCGAGGCGCCGACCACCTGAAAATCACCAAAATCGTAGTAGTACATATAGGGCGAGGGATTCAGCGAGCGCAGCGCGCGATACAGCGTCAGCGGCGAAGCGGCGAAGGGCTTCTTGATGCGCTGGCCGATCTGCACCTGCATCATGTCGCCGTCGGTGATGTATTGTTTGGCGCGCGCCACGGCGGCCAGATATTCCGGCTTCCGGAAATCACGAATCGCTTCGCCGTCGGGTGCTGGCCTGCTTTCAGGTATGGCCAGCGGGCTGCGTAGCTGCCCCGCGAGTTCGCGCAGGCGCGCCTGCCCACTCAGCCAGGCTTCCGGTTGGGTGGGATCAACATAGACGATCAGGTAGATCTTGCCGGCCAGCGTGTCGACGACGGCGAGTTCTTCGGTTTGCAGCAGCAGCACGTCAGGCATGCCGATCTCATCGGGCTTGTCGAAGTTTGCGAGCTTCTGTTCGACATAGCGAATCGCATCGTAGCCGAAGTAGCCGGCCAACCCGCCGCAGAAGCGCGGGAAATCTTGTGGCACATGCACCTTGAAGCGTGCCTGATATTCGGCAAGGAAATCGAGCGGATTGCCTTCGTATCGTTCGACAACGAGACCGTCGCACACCACTTCGCTGCTGAAGCCATTGGCGCGCAGCAGCGTGCGGGCGGCGAGACCAATGAAGGAGTAGCGCCCGAAACGTTCGCCGCTGACCACCGATTCGAGCAGAAATGTATTCGGCCGATTGGCGAGCTTGAGGTAGATCGACAGCGGCGTGTCGAGATCGGCAAAGGTCTCCAGCGTGACCGGAATGCGGTTGTAGCCTGCGGCGGCGAGACGATTAAATTCAGCTTCTAGCATGGTCTTAATGATTTGACATTGACATTCCGCAGCGCGGGCACCTTGGGGCGTGCGCTATGCCCCGTCTTTGATGAGCAGATTTGCGGCGGCTTCGAGCGAAGGGACTATAGCATCGCAGTCCGATGCCGACACAGCAGCGCCTTCGTTGTAGCCGTATGGGACGCAGATGATGGGGCAGCCTGCGGCACGCGCAGCTTGCACGTCGTTGAGCGAGTCGCCGATCATCAGCGCCGCGTGTGGCGCGACACCGAAGTGTTTGCAGATGTGCAGCAGCGGTAGTGGATCGGGCTTGGCTTTCGCCAGCGTGTCGCCGCAGACGACCAGGTCGAACCAGTGGTCGAGACCGGCGGCAGCGAGCAGCGGTGTGACGAAGTCGCTGGCCTTGTTGGTGACGCAAGCCAGCGGCAGTCCCATCGCGTGCATGGCACGCAGCCCTTCAACCACCCCGGGATAGAGTCTCACATGGCGGCCGTTGGTCTCCCGGTAATGGCGGCGAAAGATGGCAACGGCATCGGCATCGGCCGGTGGCTCATCGCCCGCGAAGCAGCGCCGTACCAGATTGGCAATGCCGCGACCGATGTAGCTGCGAACGGTGTCGATGTCGAGTTCGGTGCGGTTGAACTCGCGCAACATGGCGTTGGCCGCCTCGGTCAGGTCGCGCGCCGTGTCGAGCAGGGTGCCGTCGAGATCGAGCATCACGATGCGCACCTTGAGCGGTAGCGTAAATGACGAGGACATGGCTGCAGCGGCTGCGTTCATCGCTGGCTCAGGCTTTCGCCAGCTCGCCGCGCAACGTACCGATAATGCTGTCGTAGCGATGAGCGTCGTCCGGCGTGCCGGCGCCGAATACGGCCGAGCCGGCGACGAAGGTGTCGGCACCCGCACGAGCAATTTCGGCAATGTTGTCGATCTTCACGCCACCATCGATCTCCAGCAGGATCTTGCGGCCGGTTTTTGCCGCGTAGGCATCGATCTTCGCGCGTGCCTGACGCAGTTTGTTGAGTGTTTCCGGGATGAACTGCTGACCGCCAAAGCCGGGGTTCACGGACATCAGCAGCACGATGTCGAGCCGATCCATGACGTGATCCATATAGTGCAGCGGTGTCGCCGGATTGAAGACGAGGCCAGCCCGGCAACCGCTGTCGCGGATCAGTGCCAGGGAGCGGTCGATGTGGTCCGACGCCTCCGGATGGAAGGTGATGATGTTGGCGCCAGCCTTGGCAAAATCCGGGATGATGCGGTCGACCGGTTTGACCATCAGATGCACGTCGATGGGCGCTTTCGTCAGCGGCCGGATCGCCTCGCAGACCAGCGGGCCGATGGTCAGGTTGGGGACGTAATGGTTATCCATCACGTCGAAATGAATCCAGTCGGCGCCGGCGGCGATGACATTCTCGACTTCCTCGCCGAGTTTCGCGAAGTTGGCGGAGAGCAGACTCGGGGCAATGCGGTAGGTGGCGCTCATGGGGGCTTCCTGAAGGCGGTGCGTTCGATTCGGTCGGTGAGTGGGGAATTTTAACCGAGCAAAGTTGCAATACCCGGAAATGAAACGGAATCACGGCTGATATAAAGGCTTTAACCCGTGCCCGTTTCGTGTGCAATGTCGGGATGGCTGAAAGCAAAAAATACGAAATCACGGTGAACGTCACCGCCCAGTTCCTGCCCGATCAATCCGACCAGGCGGCGGGGCGCTATGTCTTCGCCTACACCATCGATATCCTCAACACCGGCACCGTCGCTGCACAACTGATCAGCCGGCACTGGATCATCACCGACGCCGATGCCGATGTGCAGGAAGTGCGCGGTCTCGGTGTCGTTGGCCACCAGCCGCTGCTGCAACCGGGGCAGAACTTCGAATACACCAGCGGCTGCGCGCTGACCACCCCGGTGGGCACGATGAAGGGCAGCTATCAGATGACCGCCGAAGACGGCACCAGTTTCGAAGCCACGATCGCCGAATTCGTCCTCTCCGTACCGCGCATCCTGCACTAAGAAGACACAGTCGGCCGCAAAGCCGCGCCAGTGCTTGATCCTGGCGATGCCATGCCTGGAAGGCGCATGGATGCTTGATCCCAGAGGTGGTCGTCGGCGGATTCACACTCCAAGTTGTAGGTCGGGTTAGCGCAGCGTAACCCGACGTTGCGGCGTGTCGGGCTACGTAAGCTGGCGCCGCAAAGCGGCGACCAGCTCCTGCGCCACTTCCGGGTTGCCGATATACGCCGTCGGGCTGACGCGTTCGACTTTGCCGCGATAGCGCACGATGATCTGACGTGCGACTTCCTCGGGTGTGCCGACGAGTGCCACGGCGTGGAGTACTTCGTCGTCGATGCATGGACCGATTTCGTCCCAGCGGCCTTGCTTGGTCAGTGCATTGAGCTTCTCCTGCAGCCCGCCGTGACCGATGGTCTCAAGGACCGGACGATAGGCCGGTGTCGAGCCGTAGAAGCCGATCTGGCTGCGTATCTGGCCGGTCGCGGTGTCGAGTTCATCGGCTGTGCGGCCACAGGCAACGAGCAGTTGTGCCGAGACTTCGAGATCAGTCCGCGTGCGCCCGTGCTTTGCAGCACCCTTGAGCAGTGCGGGTAGCGCCAGTTCGTCGAGATAGGCGTTGGAGTGAAAGGGGTGGATCAGCAGACCATCGGCCACTTCGCCTGCGACCTCAACCATCGCCGGGCCGACACCGGCCAGCAGGATGCGTGGCGGGCCATATGGATTTGGGCCAGGAGCGAGCAACGGCGGCATCAGGGTGTGGGTGTAGAACTCGCCGCGAAAATCGAGCGGCGCACCGGTCTGCCAGTTATCCCAGATCGCGCGGACCGCCAGCACGAATTCGCGCATGCGTGCTGCAGGGGCCGACCAGGGCATCGAGAAACGTTTCTCGATGTGCGCTCGAATCTGTGAGCCGAGGCCGAGCACGAAGCGACCTTTCGACATCAGCTGCAGCTCGTTGGCGAGCTGGGCAATAATCATCGGATTGCGCGCAAAGGCGACCGCGATGGCGGTGATGAGCTGCAGTCGTTCAGTGTGTTCGGCGGCGATAGCGAGCGGCAGGAAAGGATCGTTGGGGCCGTCGAAGGTATAAATACCATCGTAACCCTCGGCCTCCAGCGCGGGCGCTCGCTCACGCGCCTGGAGGGCGCTGGGTGCGAGCAGGGGCGCGTCGATCCTTATGACAGACCTCGTTTAGCGCCAGCCGCGCTGGGCCATGTCTGACAGCACCACATCGGCCAGCAGCGTGTTGGTATAGGGTGAGGGATGGACATTGTCGGCGAAGGCATAGCGGCTCACATCGCCAGCGACGGTATTGGTCGTGTTGCAGGTGATCGATGAACCGAGGAGGTTAGGTATCGGCTGGGTCAGATCGCAGGCGGTGTCGACAAAGTTGCTGAAGCCGTAGGCCGTCGGGTTGGCCGCCCAGGCGGCGAAGCGCGTGAACAGGTCAACTTGCAGCACGCTGTCGTTCTGGCTCGTGGCAAGGCCGGCGGCGAGTTTTCCGTTGAATGCACTCATCATGGAACTGACCGCTGCCTTGACCGTTGCCGACTTCCCGCGCGCTGACGGGGAAAGGCTGGCGTCGGGCAGATTCAGTACCACCACATGACGCGCGCCATGGCCGACGATCTCGTTATTGATCACCGTGGCGAGCTGGGTTCCGGCGAGTTCCATGGCGGCGATATAGGTGGGTGTTAGCGACGTGACGAGGTTGTCGATGGCCGCCGGAATGCAGTTGGCGCCATTTGCATCGGTCGGCACACAGGCACCGCGGCTGATGTCGCTGTTGATCTGCTGCGCCAGGCCAGCGATGATGCCGGCAGTCAATGCATCGGACTGCCAGAGAAAATCGTTGCCGCCGGCGAAGACGAAGACGACTTCGCTGCCCGAGAATTGACCGCCGACCCTGGCCAGGTGATTGCGCACCTGCGTGACGAGCGGCACCGTCAGGTAACCGAGTTCAGGCTCGATGGCTTTGTTGTGCGGGCCGATGGCTTCGGTGACGCGTGCCCCACCTTGCGCATAGTTGGTGCAGTCGCGGTGCTCGGTAATGGGTGCGTAGAATCCCTGCGCCGGGTCGCCCTCAAGTCCCGTCTGCGCTGCGCACTGGGCCGGCAGATCGAGGCGTGCGGCCACCAGTTCGCTCCAGTTCTGTGCGCTGGCCGGGATGCTGTTCACCGTAAACTTGCCGCCATGCACGGCGGCAATCGCACCCACCGAATAACTGCCGACATCCGAAAGACTGTCGCCAAATACCACCTGATTGGAGTAGCGGCGCTGCGCATCGTTGTCGCTGAGGCAACCACCCAGTAGCGCGGCGGCAAGCAGCAGCGGGGCGAATCTGGCGATACGGGCGAGCGACGATGCCTTGAATGGGCGCGAAGACAGTGGCGTTAGATTCATTTCGGATACCCTGAGGAAGACCGGCGGGAAAAGGGCATCCTATCCGTAAAGAGCGTATTTGGGCAATCCGTCGCCAGCGCTGCCAGGAGTGCGGGCAATGGCTTCGATGAATACGCGCTCTACCAGATCTTCCACCAGGGTTTGGTCTTGGTGCGATTGAAATCCATTTCCGACTTCCCGAGTTGAAAATACGGAATTAGTAGGTCTTCCATCGTGTACAAACCGATCTTGCGTCGCGGCAGATTGTTCAAGGCAAAAACGATGCCGTTGCCGAACGCCTCGCGCGAGATCGACTCGTGCTTCAGGCGCACCGTTTGATTGGGCAGACCGAAGAGGATTTCGTGCGTACCGATGATCCCCCCGGCGCGGACCGATTTTATGGCGTCGGCCTCAATATCCAGTTGCTTGGCGATGATCCGGGCCGTGCCGGACACTTCCGGCTTGCGCTTGAAGTGCTCTTCGATGATCTCGATATCGGTCAGCGGAACGATATTCTTCAGTACCTTGGCGGCGATCATGAGGAAGTTGATGCCGAGCGTGATATTGGGTGAGTGAATCACCACTGTTCGCCTGGCCAGTGTGTTGAGGTGATTGATTGTTTCGATGGGGTACTGCGACACGGCAGATACAATCACAATGCCGCGCCTGGCCGCTTCGGCACCGTAGTAGTCGATGCCTTCTGGTGAGGAAAAGTCGACGATCACATCCACTGGATGCGCGTCGAGCAACTCTGTGATCGGCGTGGTCTCAGCTGAAAAGATGAGGCCGTCGTTGTTGTCTCCGATGTCGAGAAACTCCGCCGCCGAGCGCTGTTCCAGCGCCTTGGACTGGCGCAAGACCCAGCGCAGTTTGATGTCTTCCGCTTCAAGCAGGACTCCGGCAACTGCCCGGCCCGTCTTGCCGAAACCAATAAGTCCGACGTTCATGTGGTTGACCTCCGTCGAATGGTCGAGAGCCGCGTCCGATCCCGTCCGGGGACGTTCCGTGAACGATGCTTCTCGAAAAAAGTGGGCGGAGGGGTTTCCCCGCTACCGCCCCAAATTGCCTCGTCGAGCAAATTCAAGTGCGCCGTCACCCGCTACTGCAGCGACGCCGTACCATCTTTCTTTGCAACTACCACCCTGACCGTGCGTTGGCGCGCCAGCAATGTCGTTACGGTATTTCGCGACAACCAGCGAAACACCTTGGCGGGTGGTGACGGCATGACGATCTCCTGACAATCGAGCTCTTCGGCCGTATCAAGAATCGTAAATACCGCAGACCCCTTCCGGATGTATGCAGAAACATCGATATCGAGCCCGGAGAACAAGCGCATCGCTGTAGTGAAAACCTCGCGCCGCCGCTTCACTCCAGGCTTTCCATTCCAGGACAAGCCTGTCTGACCGATACCCTCAGACTCTTCGGACTCCTCAACATGGAGCAGGCAGACCGAGACAGCGATCCCCTCCGCGCGGCGTCGGATGGCATAAGCAACCGCCTGTTCGGCATCGTCGCCATCTTTCACGGGAATCAACAGTCGCTGTCCCGTTGTGTAATCCATGGGCAACGTGTCCGTCACAGCGTGCACCGGGTAGATCGTGCATTTCATTTGAGGTCATTTTAGCGACTCAAGTCAGCACTGAAAATTCGGGAACCAACGTAAGGGAAATGGCGTTAGCAGAACGCTGTGATGCGCTTATATTCCGCGCCTTTCCGTGATCCCTAAGGGAATCCCTTACGTAAAGCCGAGATGCAGCAGTGGTCACGATGCGCGAGAATGGGCGAGTCACAGGAAAGGTTACGGAATTGTCCCCTCACATTTCACGATCATTGGTTCGTATTGCGTGGAGTCTGGCATTCGTCATGCTCTATGTCATGCTCGACTGGGCGAGTTATATCTCGCCACTTCGGCACCTGAACGTCACGCCATGGAACCCCGCGCCCGCGCTCGGCCTGCTCTACATCGTTCGCCGTGGGGGGCAAGCCGTCGTCATGCTCTTCGTGGCGGTTGTAATGAGCGAACTGTTCGTCAGGGGCGCCCCAGGCCATCTCTTGGTCACCCTGTGGCTCAGTCTGGTGGTTGTGTTGAGCTATGCGGGCATTGCGGCGTTCCTGAAACGGTATTTACCTGAAGGGGGATTGTTCTCCGATCGCAAGGGCTTGCTGCTCTGGTCGACCATCGTCCTGCTTGGATCACTGGTCAGTAGCCTTCTCTTCATTTCGCAGTTGTTACTCACCGGCTTGCTGACCACGGAAGAGAGCGTGGAGGCCGTCATGCGCTTCTGGGTGGGGGATGGCGTCGGCATCTTCGTCACGATGCCGTTGTTTTGGTGGTTGCAGGACAAACCCCGCCGGCTCTTGTTTCGTCGAACCATCCTGCGCTGGGAAACGCTCGGCTATTCGATCCTGACGGCGCTGGCCTTGTGGATTGCCTTCGTACCCGGTGCAGATGCGCACTATCGTTATTTTTACGTTTTGTTTCTACCTATCGTCTGGGGTGCGTCGCGTCAGGGACTTTCCGGTGCCATCTTCTGTGTTTCATTGCTGCAGTTCGGCTTGCTGGTTGGTGGCCTGCTCCAGCAAACACCCGACATCTCACTTTTTGAGCTGCAAATGCGCGCCTTTCTGCTGGCCCTCGTCGGATTTTTGATCGGCACCAGCGTGGATGGGCAACGACGTGTCGCTAGTGAATTACGTCATTCGCTGCGACTTGCCGCGGCCGGAGAAATGGCGGGAGCCTTGGCCCATGAGCTGAACCAGCCACTCACGGCGCTCTCGGCATATGGCTCTGCTTGTCAGAAGCTGCTGGAGCGCGGTGGTAATGACGCGCAGTTGCGCGAAGTCATTCAGAAGATGATTGCTGAAGCCGGACGTGCGGCTCTGGTCATGCGTCGCCTGCGCGATTTCTTTCGCACGGGTGCGACAGAGCTTGAGAGATTTGCTCTGGTCGATTTGCTCGAGTCCTCCGCCCAGCCTTTCCGCGAGCGGGCCCTGACCGCGGGTATTGAATTTCGGGTGGGCAATATTCCGGCCGCCATGGTCAACGCCGATTTCTTGCAACTCGGGGTGGTGCTGCGCAATCTGCTGGCCAATGCCTTCGATGCTGTCGCAGAACTTGCCACCGGCCAGGCCGGTCGGGTGACACTGGCGGCATCCGTCGAAGACGAAAGTCGCGTCGTCATCGAAGTCACGGACAATGGGCCCGGGCTATCCAATATGATTGTTGATCAAATTTTTGAACCCTTTGCATCCACGAAATCGAGTGGCCTTGGCCTTGGCTTGGCCATCAGCCGAGCCATCGCAGAGGCCCACGGTGGCAGTCTGACTGCGGTTCTGGGCGGCTACGGATGCTTCCGTTTGGTTCTACCGATTGAAGTGCGGAGCAGAATTCATGGATAACACGGTCTTTATCATTGACGATGATGCCGCAGTACGCGATTCACTCAGCCTCCTGTTGAGCCTGAGTGGCTATCGGACGGCGGTTTTTGCCGATGCGGCTGGCTTTCTTGGCGCGCTGCAGCCTGACTGGCAAGGCTGCCTGATCATTGATATTCGCATGCCCGGAATGGATGGTCTGGAACTGCAGAGAGCTTTGCTGGCGCGCGACTGTCGGCTTCCAGTCATCATCATTACCGGGCATGGTGACGTGGCATCGGCGCGCGAAGCATTTCGCTCAGCGGCGATCGATTTCCTCGAAAAACCCCTTGATGAACATCGTTTGATACAGGCCATCGAAGAAGGCTTCACCCGGCAGACCGTGAGTGCGGACGTCCGCCGTACTCAGGCGCAGTTTACCCGACGCCTGAAGGAGCTGACGCCGCGTGAACACGAAGTCATGGAGCAGGTGATTGCCGGCCGCCATAACCGTGAGATCGCCGAAATACTGGGCATCAGCGTCCGCACGGTTGAAGTTCACAAAGCGCGCATGATGGCAAAGCTTGAGGCGGAAAACATTCCTCAGTTGGTTCGTATCAGCCTGGAGACAGGTCGCAACCACGGGCGCAATTGAAGCCCATTCCGGCGCAACGGGAAACTGCGCGAAATAACGGCTCAGCTGTCCTGATCACTTGAGCTGGTGACCACGCCGGCACCATGCGCTTGCAAATCGGCGTGGTACGACGAGCGAACCATCGGCGCACTGGCAGCATGGGCGAAGCCCATCACGGCTGCTTCGCGCGCATACAGGGCGAAGATGTCGGGATGGACGTAGCGCAGCACCGGCAGATGGTGTCCGGACGGTGCGAGGTATTGGCCAATGGTCAGCATCTCAACATCATGGGTGCGCAGGTCGCGCATCACGTCGAGGATCTCCTCGTCGGTTTCACCGAGGCCGACCATCAGTCCGGATTTGGTGGACACCTTAGGATTACGCGTCTTGAATTGTCTGAGGAGTAGCAGCGAGTGCGCGTAGTCGGCGCCGGGGCGTGCCTGTTTGTAGAGGCGTGGTACGGTTTCAAGGTTGTGGTTGAACACGTCGGGTGGCGTCGCTGTGAGGATGTCGAGCGCAATATCCATGCGACCGCGGAAATCCGGGACCAATACTTCGATGGTGGTGTGGGGCGACAGCTCGCGGATTTTCATGATGCAGTCGGCGAAGTGCTGTGCACCGCCATCGCGCAGGTCGTCACGGTCGACACTAGTGATGACGACGTACTTGAGTCTGAGTGCGGCGATGGTCTGCGCGAGCTGCTGTGGCTCCTGTGGGTCGGGCGGCAGCGGCTTGCCGTGGCCGACGTCGCAGAATGGGCAGCGGCGCGTGCACAGGTCGCCGAGGATCATGAAGGTGGCCGTACCCTTACCGAAGCATTCACCAATGTTGGGACAAGAGGCTTCCTCGCAGACGGTGTGCAGCGCATGCTCGCGCAGGATGTTTTTTACCTCGTTGAAGCGCGAGGCATCAGAGCCGGCCTTGACGCGGATCCATGAGGGCTTCTTGAGTCGCTCGGCGGGAACGATCTTAATTACTTGTTTGCCAAATGCGCGCGCGGTCTTTGCCGCACCCTTTTGCTTTTCGTTGGTCATGGCAATTGAATCTGAAGTTGTTGAAGCAGGCGCGTGGTGACGCGCTGCAAGTCGTATTCGCTGCACAAATCGCTCAGTTGCGTCACCGCCATGCCGGCGTAGCCACAGGGGTTGATCGCCGCGAAGGGCGCAAGGTCCATGGCGACGTTGAGGCAGAGGCCGTGATAGCTGCGTGAGTTGCGGATGCGCAGGCCCAGCGCGGCGATCTTGGCACCATCGACATAGACGCCCGGAGCACCGGCGAGGCGCACGGCGTGGAGGTCGTATTCGGTGAGCATGTCGATCAATGCTTGTTCGATGCGTGTCACTAACTCGCGCACTTTGAGCTGGCGGCGCTGCAGATCAAGTAGCAGATACACAACGAGCTGGCCGGGGCCGTGATAGGTGATCTGGCCGCCGCGGTCGATCTTGACCAGCGGTACGCCGATGTCGTGCAGCAGGTGCTCCACCTTGCCGGCCTGACCCAGCGTGAAGACTGGTGAATGCTCGCAAACCCAGATTTCATCGGCAGTGTCGGGCGTGCGCTGTTCCGTGAACGTCTGCATGGCGCGCCAGGTGGGTTCGTAGTCGACGCAGCCCAGTGCGCGGATGAGCACGCTGGATGGTGAGGGGCGCGGCGTGAGGGATGATGCGCTTGAATCTGCTCCAGGCGCATTGTTTGCCTCCATCGGTTCCTCACACCCCACGGTCAACTCCTCACTGAACTACAAGACAATTTTCACCAGCGGATGTGCGGTCAGCTCGCGATAGGCGTCGTCGAGTTGCATCTTCGAGGTGGCGCGCACCACGCAGGTCAGGCTCAGGTAGTTGCCTTTGGTGGAGGCGCGCATTTCCATACCAGCAGCGTCGTAGTCGGGAAAGTGGCGCAGCACGACGGCCAGCACCGCCTGGGCGTAGTCGTCACAACGTGCGCCCATGATCTTGAGCGGGAAGTCACAGGGAAACTCGAGCAGGGTGTCTTCCTGTTTCATGATTTCAGTTCTCGCTGCGCATGACTGAGCGCTTGAAATCCTGATACCAGGCCAGCATCTGCGCGAAAAGTAGGCCAGGCTGGCCGTTCCCGACGGGGCGGTCATCGAGCGTGACGATGGGCAGTACCTCCTTGGTGGAGGAGGTCATCCAGAGTTCATCCGCCTGGCGCACTTCCTCTTCGAGTATGTCGCGTACCTGATGCGGCATACCGTGGGCGGCCGCGAGTTCAAGGATAACGTCATAGGTGACGCCTGGCAGCATCAGGTGGTTTTTTGGTGGTGCGAGCAGCACACCGTTCTTCACAACAAAGATGTTGGAGGCCGCGCCCTCGGTGAGGAAGCCGTCGCGCAGCAGCAGTGTCTCAACACAGTCGGTATCGATGGCGCGCTGGCGCAGCAGACAGTTGGCAAGCAGCGACACCGACTTGATATCGCAGCGATGCCAACGGTTGTCGGCGGCGCTGACGGCGGCAATGCCCTGTGCGCGCTGCGCTACCGGCGGTGGCAGCAGCGGTTCGCTCATCATGAATACGGTGGGCGCAACGCCCTTGGGGAAGGCGTGATTACGTTTGGTGTCGGTGCCGCGTGTGACCTGCAGATAGACTTGCTGGTCGTCGCCCTCGTTCTGGGCGATGATCTTGCCGATCAACGTCGTCCATTCGGTATGCGTCAGCGGGTTGGCGAGGCGAATGCTGTCGAGGCTGCGCTGCAGTCGCGTCAGATGCTCGGCGAGGCGGAACGGCCGGCGCGAATAGACGGGAATGACTTCGTAGATGCCGTCGCCGAAGAGGAAGCCGCGATCCAATACTGGCACCCGGGCTTCGGCCAGTGGCATGAATTCGCCATTCAGGTAAATCATCGCAAGCTCCTGTAGGGGAAATCGGCGTCTAGTGTGTCAGGCATGAATTATTCGAACCAGAGACGCAGCGTATCCCAGGCGCGGCCGAAGATGCCAGCGACGGGAACGGCTTCGAGGGCGATGACCGGGTATTCGCCGAGCGGTTTGTCCCCGAGGAAGGTCTTTAGCGTCGCGACACGCTGGCCGGCGCTGATCGGCGCCAGCAGCGGCTGCTGGCTGATGAGCTGGACCTTGATCTGGCTGGCCTGTCCCTTGGGTACGGACATCATGAAATCATTGGTGAAGCCCGCTTTGACTGTACTCTGCGCGCCCTTATAGACCGGCAGTTGCGAGACGGCCTGGCCACCGCTGTAAACCTTGACCCCATCGAAGAACTGGAAGCCGTAGTTGAGCAGCCGTTGCGACTCGCCGGCACGCACGGAATCGGAGGCGGTGCCGAGTACAACGGAGATGAGGCGACGGGCGTCGCGCTTGGCCGAGCTGACCAGGCAATAGCCGGCGGCGTCGGTGTGGCCGGTTTTGACGCCGTCGACTGTTGGATCACTCCACAGCAAACGGTTGCGGTTGGACTGGGTGATGTTGTTGTAGCGGAACTGCTTGATCGAATAGAGGGGATAGAACTCGGGGAAGTCGCGAATCAGCGCGCCGGCCAGCATGGCCATGTCGCGTGCTGTCGAGTAGTGCTGCGGATCGGGCAGGCCCGTGGCGTTGCGGAACTGGGTGTTCTTCAGGCCAAGGCGTTGTGCCTCGCGGTTCATCATCTGCGCGAAGCCGTCTTCGGTGCCGCCGATGGCTTCGGCCAGGGCGACGCAGGCGTCGTTGCCGGAATGGACGATCATGCCGCGCAGCAGTTCGTCCACCGTGACGGGTTTGTTCGGTTCGATGAACATGCGCGAGCCCTGGATGTGCCAGGCACGTTCGGATACAGGCAAGGTTTGGTTGAGCTTGAGCGTGCCTTGCTTGATCGCCGCAAACGCCAGATAGGCGGTCATCAGTTTGGTCAGTGAGGCCGGCTCGACGCGTTCGTCGGGATTGGTGCTCGCCAGTTCGACCCCCGCGCTGTAGTCATAGAGATACCAGGAGCGCGCAGCCATGGCCAGCGACGGTGCGGCGAACTGGGCCTGGGCGGTACCCGCCACACAAAGGAAGCACAGGTAAACGAGGGACAGCAAGAAGGAATGACGACGCATGGCGCACCTCGTAAAGGAAAACAACTGATTATAAGGCCTCTTCGTCACGGCTCCGTTCTGCGGGGGGGGTTCATGATTCCGGCGTCATGTTCATGGCTTGCTGAATGGGTGCTACTTTCGATATAGAGCAATGATCCGATTGAGTTTTATGGCCATATTGGGCATCAGAAACTTGGCGCGAGCATTGAAATATCTGACTAAAATGAAATGATGCGAGTTGTTCGTCCATGGGCCGTGGTTGTTCTTGTCCTCTTGATTGCGGGAGGTGTTTGGGCGTGGGCGCAAAGGTCTGAGCAGCAGCCGATCCGCATTGGTGTCCTCCATTCCTTGAGCGGACCTATGGCGCGCTATGAACGGCCAATTGTTGACGCTGTGCAGTTCGCCGTCGACGAGATCAACCAGTCGGGGGGGCTGCTCGGCCGACCCGTCGAGGCAGTGCTTGCCGACTGTCGCTCCGAGGCTGCGCACTGTGCGCGAGAAGCAGAGCGACTGATCAGCGAGGTGCACGTCAGCGTACTTTTCGGCTGCGGAGAGGTCAGTTGCCGCAAGGCTGTCACGCCCATTGTCGAACGTCACCGGCATTTGCTCTTTTACCCGCTGCATTACGAAGGGATGGATCAGTCGCCGAACGTTGTCTATCTCGGTGCGACCCCCAACCAGCAGTTGATCCCCGCCATCCGTTGGGCGCTCGATACGCTGGGCCGCCGCTTCTACCTGATCGGCAGTGACGATATGTTTTCGCGCACTGCCAACCTGATTATTCGCGACATCATCGCCGCACAAGGCGGAGAGGTGCTTGGCGAGCGCTATCTGGCAGCTAAAGCTGAAGCCAGGCTGCATGGCATTGGTGCCGCCATCGAGGAACTGCGCAGCACGCGCCCAGACGTGGTGATCAACAGCATCAATGGCGATATAAACCACACATTTTTTGGCGCACTACTTGGTATGGGTCTGAACGAGAAACAGCTCCCGGTCGTTTCCATGGACTTCGACGAAAACACGCTCCAGACGATGCCTGCCGGAGCCATGGCTGGTCACTATGCAGTGCAGAGCTATTTCCAGGCATTACCGGGCTCCATTAACCAGCGCTTTGTGGCCGCGTTCCGCAAGCATTTCGGCGCGGATCGGGTCATCAGTGATCCGATGGAGGTGGCCTACGTCGGCGTCAAGCTGTGGGCTCAGGCAGTGCAGGAGGCTGGCACCGAGCAGCCGGCACAAATCGGCATTACGAGTCTTCGGCAGAGCATGGCAGCACCGGAGGGCATCGTTTCTGTCGACAAGGAAAATCATCACCTCTGGCGTAACGCCCACGTCGGTCGCGCCAGGGCAGATGGACAGTTTGATGTCATCTGGTCGTCAAACGCTCCGATCCGGCCGCAGCCCTACCCAAGCTATCGAACAATCGCTGACTGGCGGCAGCGACTGAAGAAGGCGGGCTTGCGATGATCGCCCCCGGAATCTTCCGTCGCCTGCTTGTCGGCCTGCTCCTGGCGACTCTGCTGCCGCTGATCCTTCTGCAGCAGTCACTGACAGAGCGCTTTACCACAGAGATGCGCACACGCATTAGCGGTAATCTGGCCGCCATTGCTGATCACAAGGTCGAACAGATCGAGAGCATCCTCCAGCGCCAGTTGGAGACTGCGAACCTGCTTGCTGCTGCCCCATCCACACTTGGCCTTTTGCGCGAGGCAGAGGCCAGCGGGCGCAACGGCGCGGCGTATGCGTCACCACATTTTCACGAGCAGATTAGGTCTTTTAAGGACGGTGTCGGCCGCGTTCTGGAGCAGTCCGGATGCTACAACCTGCTGCTGATCGGTGCCGATGGTGAAGTCCTTGTTTCCTATAGGCAGGACGCGGATCAGGGCACCAATCTGTTCACCGGGCCGTATCGTGGAAGTGCGTTGGCAAAGACGGCCCGGCAGACCATGCTGGTACTGGATAACAATGTTTCCGACTTTGAGTGGTCCGAGCCATTCAATGCGCATGCTGCTTTCATCACGGCGCCGGTCATGGAAGGTTCGCAGGTACTCGGCGTGATTGCGCTGCAGATTGCCGCAGACGATGTCCGGCAAAACCTGGTGGATGTGCAGGGACTGGGGACGAGCGGCTCGGCCATGCTCGCGCAGTTCTCCGGAGACCCGCCACGCATTGTGACTTCTGTGCCCGGAGAGAACGCGCAGGCCATATTCTCTGATCGGTTGCCGCAACTCGCGCTGGGTCAGTCGCTCCCGTTGGCACGTGCCCTTGACGGGGAACACGGCCAAGGGGAGATGCTCGACTACCGTCAGGTTCCGGTACTCGCCGCCTGGCGCTACCTGCCCATGACACGCTGGGGCTTGGTGGTGAAGATGGATGCCAGTGAAGCTTTCGCACCGATCCATGAGCTGCGGACTCAGGGACTCGTCCTGCTCGTCCTTGCCCTGTTGCTCGCCGTGCTGATCGCTTTCTGGCAGGGGCGCGGGATTGTGCGGCCCGTGCAGAGGCTGACACAAGCTGCATCGCGTATCGCAGCTGGCAATCTGCATCAGCGAGTACGCGTCACCGGTCGTGACGAAGTCGCTCAACTGGCCAAGACTTTCAATACCATGATTGACAGCCTGGCTTATGCCCAGCAAGCGGTACACGAGGCGCACGACGGCCTTGAACACAAGGTCGCGCAGCGTACCGAAGCGCTTGAATGGGAAAAGGAACGCATGCATACCATTCTTGATAATGTTCTCAATGGCATCGTTTCCTTTAACGAAGGCGGCATTATCGAATCATTCAACCAGTCGGCGGAGCGTATTTTCGCTTATACGGCTGACGAGGCGCTTGGGATGCCGATCCAGCAGCTGATACCAGAGGCATTTAATGGTGGGAGTACATCGTTTGCAGCGGGATTGCGCGCGCACATCGGCGTTGAACGCGAAGTGATGGGGCATCGCAAGGATGGCTCGGCCTTTCCGCTGCGTGTCTCTCTGTCTGAAACGCATCAGGGTTCGCGCCAGATGTTGATCGCCAGTGTTCAAGACGTCAGCGAAATTCGCCGTGCCGAAAGCACACTGAGGCTCTATGCCAGCGTCTTTGAGCATAGCGGAGAGCCGATGCTGATCAGTGATGGCGACAATCGTGTGCTGGCGGTCAATCCGGCGTTCACGACCTTGACGGGCTATCCCAGTGAGGAGGTGATTGGCGAGGATTCATACATGCTGATTGCTGACAAGACAAGCCGGCAGACAATCCAAGATACACGCGACGCCCTGATGAATCAGGGTTTCTGGCAAGGTGAGACCTGGAACCGTACCAGGGAAGGGCGTGTCTATCCGTGCTTCATGTCTATTTCGGCGGTGCGCGACGACGCGGGTGCGGCGCGCCATTACATCGTTAGTTATCAGGACATCAGCGAACGCAAAGCCGCTGAGGAGCGTATCACCCATCTCGCGCATCACGATACGCTGACCGGCCTGCTCAACCGCTTGAGCCTGAGTAATCGTCTCGAACAGGCGCTTGCCACGACACGCCGTGAGGAGCAGCGCCTGGCTGTGCTGTTCATCGACATGGATCGTTTCAAAATCGTCAATGACACCCTCGGCCATTCCGCGGGTGACAAACTTCTCGTCGAAGTTGCCCGGCGCATCGGCGAGATCGTGCGTCACAGCGACATCGTTGCGCGCCTCGGTGGTGACGAGTTTGTCGTCGTGCTTACCGACGTCGAGGGCGCACCTGCGGTGGCTCGCGTAGCCGAAAAAATCATCCAGTTGCTCGGCAAGCCTTATATCATCGGCACGAATGAAGTCCATTCGACGCCCAGTATTGGCGTTGCCATCTTCCCGAACGATGGTGCAGACAGTGCGACCCTGATGAAGAACGCCGATACCGCGATGTATCACGCCAAGGGCAAGGGGCGAAATAACTATCAGTTCTTCGCGCCCGAGATGAACCTGCTGGCTGTCGAGCGCTTGCGTCTCGAGCGGCACATGGCTGTGGCGGTGGCACAGAATCAGTTTGAGCTGCTTTACCAGCCGCGTCTCGACGGGGGGACTGGTAGCTTCGTTAGCGTCGAGGCATTGTTGCGCTGGCGCCATCCCGATGATGGCTTGCTGACGCCGGAATCCTTCATCGACGTTGCTGAGGAAACCGGGCTCATTTTGCCGCTCGGTGAATGGGTTATTGACGAAGCCTGCCGTCAGTTACGTGCCTGGCGTGATGAAGGGCTACATGGCATCGGCATGACGGTAAATCTTTCAGCACGCCAGCTCTATTCGCCGACTCTGTCGCCATTCATGGCGCGCACGCTGATCAAGCACGGACTCACAGGTGCTGATCTGCAATTCGACATTGCCGAGTCGATCCTGATGGCCGATCCGGAAACCAGCATCGGCCGGCTACGCGAACTGAGCAGGCTCGGGGTGCGTCTGTCGATTGATGCCTTCGGTACCAGTTCGTCGTCGCTGAGCCACCTTCATGAAATGCCCAT
The DNA here is from genome assembly GCA_964486795.1 of uncultured Rhodocyclaceae bacterium. GTDB lineage: Bacteria > Pseudomonadota > Gammaproteobacteria > Burkholderiales > Rhodocyclaceae > Sterolibacterium. The sequence goes on along the minus strand of CAZAOQ010000003.1, from coordinate 6,395 downwards.
CGATAGTCTCAACATCGATCGATCGCTGGTACGCGATATCGAAACGGCTGACGACAAAGTGACGCTCTGCAATGCCACCATTGCCCTTGCCCACAACCTCGGCTTGCGTGTCACTGCTGAAGGTGTCGAAACCGAGGCGCAGCGCGATTTTCTGCTGCGAAATCGCTGCGACTTCATGCAGGGTTTTCTGTTCGGTATGCCATCACCGGCCGCAGATGTACCGGCCATGGTCCGCGCCCGCCTTCATTGACCTGTGCTGCTAAGTTTTGACGTGGCTACTGGCGCACCATCACCGGTTTGATGTCGTACATCTCGCGCAGTCGTTCGGCGGCGCGTTGTGCAGCATCCGGGCTTGGCCAGGGGCCGAGCTGCACGCGATACATGCCCGCACGCGCTTGTACCTGCAGCCTGGCACCCGGCTCGGCAGCGCCGGGGAAATCCGCAAGTTCAGAGAGTTCGCGGCCGAGATGGGCCTTGAAGCTCTCTGCGTTATCCGGGTTGCCGAAGGCGCCGAGTTGCAGGAACAGCCCGCGTGACTCCTTGGTCTCCGGCAAGAGCGACGTCGCGGAAGCGGGTGCTGGTGCGGCCTGCTCGATGCGTTGAATCAATGTGCCGAGCGGGTCGGCGCGCGATACCGGCGTGGAAGCCGCTGCCGCCAGCGGTGCGACGCTGCCCGGGAGGAGACTCTCGACTTCGAGCTGCGTGCTGCCGCTACCCACATAACCGAGCTTCCAAGCTGCAGCGTAGGAGAGGTCAATCAGCCGGCCGGCGTGAAACGGCCCACGGTCGTTCACGCGCACCACTACTGATTTGCCATTGGCCGGATTGGTGACGCGCACATAGCTCGGGATTGGCAGCGTTGTGTGCGCTGCCGTCATGCCGAACATGTCGTAGGTTTCGCCACTCGACGTGCGCTGTCCGTGGAACTTGCGTCCGTACCAGCTGCCAACACCCTGTGCCTTGTAGGGTCCCAGCGTCGTCATCGGCACATAGTCACGGTTGAAGACTACATATGGCTTGTTGGCGAAGCGGTGAAGCGGCTCGAACTTCGGCTCTGCATCGGGAATCGCCGTGAGCATTTCCGGCGTTGGCGCATTGTCGCCGGGACCGTCGTCGAGGTAGTAGCCACCGCCACGCTTTGGTACACCCGCTGGTTTGGATGACGTCGCGGCTGGCGGTGCTAGGCCCTCGCCCCGGGGAGTGCGATCAATGGCGGGCCGCTGCGGGCGATCGGCGCAGGCAGAGAGACATGCGCCAAGCACGGTGATCGCAAGAATGCGCGAGAGTTGAAAGGGACGTGCGGGACTCACTGCTGTACCAGCATTCGGTGCTTATGGATGCTCATCAGGATGCCGACGCCGAATGACAGTGTCACCAGTGCCGTGCCGCCATAGCTGACGAAGGGTAGCGGTACACCGACGACAGGCAGGATGCCGCTGACCATGCCCATGTTCACGAAGGCATAGGTAAAGAAGATCATGGTGATGCTGCCGGCGAGCAGGCGGGTGAAGAGGGTTGGTGCGTTTGCGGCGATGGTCATGCAGCGGCCGATTAGCAGCGCATAGAGCACCAGCAGCAGGGAGTTGCCAATCAGGCCGAACTCCTCCGAGAGTACTGCGAAGATGAAGTCGGTGTGATGCTCGGGAAGGAATTCTAGCTGTGACTGTGTTCCCTGTCCCCAGCCCTTGCCAAGCACGCCACCGGAACCGATGGCGATGGTCGACTGGATGATGTGGAAGCCTTTGCCGAGCGGATCGGCTTCCGGATCGAACAGTGTCATGATGCGATTGCGCTGGTAGTCGTGCAGCACATAGGTCCAGGCGAGCGGTGCAGCGGCAGCCGCCGTGGCGATCAGACCGCCGATCACCAGCCAGGGCAGCCCGGCGAAGAAGATGACGTAGAAGCCGGCGGAGAACACCAGAATCGCTGTGCCGAGGTCCGGCTGGCGGGCGATCAATCCGACGGGAATCAGGAGAAGCAAGGCGGCGACGGCGTAATCGCGCAGACGCAGGTGCGCCTCGTGTTTCTGGAAATACCAAGCCAGCATCAGCGGCATGGCAATCTTCATCAGCTCGGAAGGCTGGATGCGCATGAAGCCGAGGTTGAGCCAGCGGCGTGCCCCCTTGGATATGTCGCCAAAGATTGCGACGG
>CAZAOQ010000003.1:0-4234 GCA_964486795.1 uncultured Rhodocyclaceae bacterium | reverse complement strand
GGAGGATGCCGAAAGCGAAGATTGGCAGTGCGAAGCGCAGTAGCTTCTGCGGCGGAAACTCGGCACCGATACGCATCACGACGAAAGCGACAAGCATATTGATTAGCTGCGCACCGATGCGGTCGTGTGAAGCACTGCTGACCACCACCAGCGCAGTGCTGAGCAACAGGGTGAAGAAGAGCATCAGTGGCAGGTCGATCGGTTCGATCAGCTTGCGCCAGGCAGTCTTGATAGTGACCATGCCCTAGTCCTCCTCAGGCTCGATATCGGCGGCTGTCGCGGGTGCCTTGGGCATCTTGCCGAGCAGGAAATAATCTAACACCTGGCGGGCAATCGGCGCCGCAGCTTGCGCGCCGAAGCCGCCATTTTCGACCAGGACCGCCAGCGCGATCTTCGGTTGGTCGGCCGGGGCAAAGGCGATAAACAGCGCGTGGTCACGCAGGCGCTCATGCACCTTGTCCGTGTATTTCTCGCCCTTGAGGCTGAACACCTGCGCGGTGCCGGTCTTGCCGGCGGAGATGTACTCCGCGCCGGCAAAGGCACGCGCGGCGGTACCTTCCTTGTTCACGCCGACCATGGCGTGCTTGATGGTGTCGATGTTTTCCTGCCGGAGCGGAATCTTGTGCAAGGGGAAAGGTTCTACAGGTGTTGCCGCACCCGTTTTGCTATCGGTGATGTACTTGACGAGGTGCGGGCGGAACATGACGCCGTTGTTCGCCAGTGTCGCCGTGGCTTGCGCCAGCTGGATCGGCGTATAGGTGTTGTAGCCTTGGCCGATGCCGATGCTGATGGTCTCCCCGGCATACCAGCGCTGCTGTTCAGGCTTGCGGAAGCGTTTTTTCTTCCAGGCGGGTGAAGGCAGGACACCCGACGACTCGCCGTCGATGTCGATGCCGGTCTGGCTGCCGAAGCCGAACGGTGCCATGAAGGCAGCGATATTATCGATCCCTAGGTCGTTGGCGAGCATGTAGTAGTAGGTGTCGCATGAGGCGACGATGGATTTGTACATATCGACCGTGCCGTGTCCACCCTTTTTGTCATCACGGAAGTGGTGGCCGCCAAAGTTATAGAAGCCGGGGTCTGAAATGGTCTGTCCAGGTGTGCGTTTGCCCAGTTCCAGTGCCGCCAGAGCCATGAAGGGCTTGAAGGTCGAGCCCGGCGGATAGGCGCCATTGAGCGCGCGGTTGATCATGGGCTTGTCCGGCGAAGTGTTAAGTTCGTCCCAATTCTGTGTATCGATCCCGTCGACAAACAGGTTGGGATCGTAGCCCGGCACCGAAACTAGTGCGAGGATGCCGCCCGTTGAGGGATCGATCGCCACCAGTGCGCCGCGTCGGTCACCGAAGGCCTTTTCTGCCACCGTTTGCAGCTTGGCGTCGATTGTCAGCGTCAGATTGTTGCCGGCGACGGGTGGAGTGCGCGAAAGCACGCGCACGGCCCGACCGCCAGCATCGACTTCCATCTGCTCGAAACCGGTCTGGCCGTGCAGATCGAACTCGTAGTGCTGCTCAAGACCGAGTTTGCCGATGTGGTCAGTGCCGCGATAGTTGTCTTCCTGGTCTTTGTTCTCGATACGCTCGAGATCGCGATCATTGATGCGGCCAATGTAGCCGAGCAGATGCGATGCCGATTCCATATGGGGATACTGCCGGAACAGACGCGCCTTGATATCGACACCTTGGAAGCGGAAGCGGTTGGCAATAAATTTTGCAACTTCCTCGTCGGTCAGGCGGGTGCGGATCGGCAGCGATTCGAAGTTCTTGCTTTCATCAAGAAGCTTCTTGAAGCGTTTGCGATCTTTTGCGCGGATCTCGATGATCTGTGCCAGCTCGTCGATCGTTGCCTCCAGATTTTCGACCCGCGATGGTGTGATCTCGAGTGTGTAGGCCGAATAGTTTCGCGCCAGGATGACGCCGTTGCGATCGAGGATCAGCCCACGATTCGGCAGAATGGGTACCAAGGAGATGCGGTTGTCTTCGGCTCGCGTCTGGTAGTAGTCATGCTGGATGACCTGCAGCCAGAAGAAGCGCGCGAACAGTAATATGAATGCCAATAACACAAAGCCCAGCGCCACCAGCAGGCGGCGCCGGTAGCGTTCGATTTCCTGTTCCGGATTCTTGAATTCCACGAGGATCAGTCGAGCGCGGCCAGGTGCACTCTGGCTCTGATACCGCAGCCGGCTGCACTCCGGCATGTCTCAGCGTGCGGGCGTGCCGGGATAGAGGCGCGCAGCGGGTAAGCGGAGTCACGCTCGCCTACGGAGAGTCGAGGCAATGGGCTCATATCGGCCGGTTCTCATCCTTCTCAAGCGGCTGATACTGCGGCACCAGCAGCAGAAAGGATAAGGGGTACCACAGCAATGCGCCGACCAGGCTACCGAGGAAATACGACAAGCCCGGAAACTCGGCGCCGGTGATCAGGCGAAGCAGCAGCATGACCACCTGAGTGAGCAGCAGCAGTGGCAGTATTTGCAGAGCCTGCTCAATCAGTGGGAACCAGAGGATGCGGCGCGACAGGCTGTTGGCTGCATAGGCCAGCAGAACATAGGCCAGCGCATGTTGTCCAATGATGTTGGCATCGACCACGTCCATCGTTAGCCCGAGCAGAAAGGCGATGCCCATGCCGATCTTGAGGGGTTCGCGCACGCACCAGAAGGCGATTAAGAGGGCCACACAATCCGGGAAGCCAGGCAGGCGGCCGACGGGGATCATGTTGAGAAACATCGCCAGCAGCACCGTCAGTCCGATGAACCAGCCCTTGACCGGGCGCAGGATGCGATTCGAGGAATGGTTTGGCTGGATCATTTTCTGCCCTTTTTGACTTTCACCGGCTTCTCTTTGTCCTGCTCCGCTGTATCGGGCGGAGGGGGCGGTGCTTCGCGACGCCCGAGGATCAGGGCCAGCCCGTGACGTTCGACGCCGGCGATCGGTTCGCACTGGATGCGTGCGAAAGCGTAGGTGGTCTCGCGATTGACATGCTTGACGGTCGCCACCGGCAGCCCCGGCAGATAGACGCCGTCGAGGCCCGAGGTGACCAGTATGTCGCCTTCCTGGACGTCGGCATTGGAGGCGAGAAAGCGCAATTCGAGATTGCCGTCACCGCTGCCGAAAAGGACGGAGCGCAGGCCGTTGCGACCGATCTGCACCGGCACAGCCTGGTCTTTGTCAGTAATCAGGGTGACCTCGGAGAGCATCGGATAGACGCGCGTGATCTGGCCGATCACGCCGAGTTCGTCGACGACGACTTGACCCGACACGATATCCTGCTGTGAACCGCGGTCGACGATCACGCGCCGCGAGAAGGGGTCGCGCGCCGCGTAGAGGATTTCGGCGATCTGCCCAGGTACCGGCTGGCGCTGCTTCATGTCGAGCAGGGCGCGCAGGCGCTGATTTTCCAGCTCAAGATGCTCCTGACGCAGCAGGAGATTGGCCGTGCTGAATTGCTGCCGGCGCAGACGGGCGTTTTCCTGTTGTAGCCGGACCACGCTGTTCAGATAGCCGCTACCTTCTTCGATGCCTTGTACGGGCGCATAAGCCAGGAGTTGCAGGGGATAGGCGACCGTATGTACGCTTTGTCGCACCCATTCGAGCATGTGAAAGCGCAAGTCGACGACCAGCAGTGCTAAGGACACGCAGACGTAGAACACCAGCTGGACCATGGGCGCTGGCCCGCGATTGAAGAATGGCGGTGGCGGACGGGCGACGACGGCCATGGAAGCTCAGTAAGGCGTGAGAAGTGAAGCGCGAGGCATGCGTGCCAAAATCGACGCCGCAGCATTCATACTCAGGGTGTGGGGAATTGGTATGGTGGAGAAAAAAGCGGAAGGTACGCTGGAAAGGTCAAGGTCACCGTAGTGCCGACGCACCTCACTTCGCACGCTTTACTCCCTATTCGTTGGCAAATATGCTGCCCAGATGATCCATCTTTTCCAGCGCCATGCCCGAGCCGCGCACCACGCAAGTCAGTGGATCGTCGGCAGCGATTACCGGCAAGCCAGTTTCTTCCATCAGCAGGCGGTCGATATCGCGCAGCAGGGCGCCACCACCGGTCAGTACCATGCCCTTCTCGGCGATGTCGGCGCCGAGTTCTGGGGGCGTCTGTTCGAGCGCGGATTTGACTGCGGAAACGATGGCATTGAGCGGGTCGGTAAGCGCCTCGAGGATTTCGTTCGAGGAGATCGTGAAACTGCGCGGAATGCCCTCGGCCAGGTTGCGGCCCTTGACTTCCATCTCCT
>CAZAOQ010000002.1:45785-46460 GCA_964486795.1 uncultured Rhodocyclaceae bacterium | reverse complement strand
TGCCGGGAAGGAGATGCCGATCGGGAAGCGGGTGTGCGAGTCGCCGCCGGTACCAACGGTGTCGGGCAGCAGCAGGCGGTTCAGCCAGGAGTGGATCACGCCGTCACCAGGACGCAGGGCAACGCCGCCGCGCGTCGAGATGAAGGCCGGCAGTTCGTGGTGCATCTTGACGTCGATGGGCTTCGGGTAGGCCGCTGTGTGGCAGAAGGATTGCATGACCATGTCGGCAGAAAAGCCGAGGCAGGCGAGGTCTTTCAATTCGTCGCGCGTCATCGGGCCGGTGGTGTCCTGCGAGCCGACCGTGGTCATTTTCGGTTCGCAGTAGGTGCCGGGGCGGACGCCGCGTTGATTCCCGTTTTCCTCCGGCAGACCACAGGCACGGCCGACCATCTTCTGCGCTTGCGAGTAACCCTTGGCAGACTTCGCGGGATTTTGTGGCAGGCGGAACAGCGTCGAGGGTGCCAGACCGAGCGCCTCGCGCGCCTTGCTGGTCAGGCCGCGGCCGATAATCAGCGGGATGCGGCCACCAGCGCGGACTTCGTCAAAGATGACGTCCGACTTGACGCTGAATTCGGAAATGACCTGGCCATTCTTCAACGCCTTGCCTTCAAATGGTCGCAGTTCGATCACATCGCCCATATCCATCTTCGAGACATCGAGTTCGATCGGCAGGGC
>CAZAOQ010000002.1:0-45775 GCA_964486795.1 uncultured Rhodocyclaceae bacterium | reverse complement strand
TAGAAGATCGGCGCGATCTTGGTGCCGAGGCAGACGCCACCAAAGCGCTTGTTCGGCACGAAGGGGATATCTTCGCCGGTGAACCAGAGCACGGAGTTGGTGGCGGATTTGCGTGAGGAACCGGTACCAACCACATCGCCGACATAGGCGATCAGATTGCCTTTGGCTTGCAGTGCGGCGAGTTGCTTGAGCGGGCCGATCTTGCCCGGTTCGTCGGCTTCGATGCCGGGGCGCAGGTTCTTCAGCATGGCCAGTGCATGCAGCGGAATATCGGGGCGGCTCCAGGCGTCAGGTGCCGGGGAAAGATCATCGGTATTGGTTTCGCCGGTGACCTTGAAGACGGTCAATGTCAGGCTCTTCGGTACTTCCGGACGCGAGGTGAACCATTCAGCATCGGCCCAGGCTTGCAGCACCTTTTTGGCGTTGGCATTCCCTTTGTCTGCCTTTTCTTTGACGTCATGGAAGGAGTCAAACACCAGCAGTGTCTTCGACAGACCGGCCGCGGCGATACCGCCGACCAGAGCGTCGTCGAGCAGATCAATCAGCGGCTGGATGTTGTAGCCACCGAGCATGGTGGCGAGCAGTTCGGTCGCCTTCTCGCGGTTGATCAAGGCGCATTTTTCCTTGCCCAGTGCGACCGCAGCGAGGTAGGACGCCTTGACCTTGGCGGCATCATCGACACCGGCGGGAACGCGGTGAACGATCAGGTCGACGAGTGTGGCTTCCTCACCCTTGGGCGGGTTCTTTAGCAGTTCGATGAGGTCGGCGGTTTGCTTGGCGGTCAGCGGCAGCGGAGGAATGCCCTGGGTAGCGCGCTCGGCGACGTGTTGGCGGTAGGCTTCTAGCATTTTGTCATCCCTTTCCGGAGGTGAAATTTTGCGGTGATTGCTTTTGTTTCCTCATTTCTGCCTATGCGGAAATGAGAATTTGGCAAATGAGTAGTGGCGCTTGTATGAATTAACTTGTGGTGAAAAATCGCTGGCAGGCGGCTTCCGTTACCCGCATTCCCGTCGTGTGGGCGCGGCCAAGCAGTTCCCAATAGTAGCGGAAGGAGGCGCGGTCATGCAGCTTGCCGGCAAGCTGAATCGGCCCCCATTCGGCATCCTGGGCGGCACAGAGGATTTCGGCGGCTTCGGCGACTTCGGCAAAGTCGGGGCGCATCGCATCGACGATGGGCTGGATCTGATTCGGATGGATGCTCCACATGCGCAGGTAGCCGAATTCCTGGCGCGCACGACGGGCGTCCTCGCGCACTACAGCGGGGTCGCGGATTTCGACGCTGACATTGTGTGCCGGTACGATGCCGCTACCGAGCGCGGCCGCGGCGACCTCGCACTTGGCACGGACCACCAGTGGGTGCTCGAACTGACCGGGACTGCGCATGGCGGCTGCGGGAATGGCACCGTGATGGGCGCTGACGAAATCCATCAAACCAAAGTCAAGTGATTCGACGGCGGGCAGGGCGGCGATCTGCCAGGCTTCGCGCAGCGCGCCCGGCGTTTCGATCAGGATGTGCAGCGGTATCGTGCGCTCATGGCCACGCTTGCGCTGCACGGCGGTCACGATGGCGTGCTGGGCGAGAACATCGTCAATACCTCGCACCTTGGGTAGCACGATGTAGGCGACGCGCTCTCCGGCTTTGCCAAGGATGATGTCAAGATCATCGCGCCAATGGGGGTGGGTGATGTCGTGAATGCGCGCACCGACGCGGCCAAAGCGGTTGGCCTCGCTCATGATTCGTGCGGCGATCATCTCGGCGTGCTCGCGCTCGCGGCCGGCAGGTGCGCCGTCCTCGCAATCGCAGGTGATGTCGAAGATTGGGCCCATCTCTGCTTGCAGGATGAGTGCCTTGTCGATCAGTTTTTCGCTGCCGGCGTAGTGTTCGCAGGCGTTGAGGGCAGGGAAGGGCCGGGGATTGTCGAGTCCCTGGTACAGCACGTCGACGGGGTGGATGCGTGTGTTCATTGGGACGCTGCTGCGGTTGCTACGATTGCGGTGTCACGTCCCACACCCGCCGAGCGGGGGAGGGTGCGGGGTATCGGGAAGAGGGGCATCGCAGTCGCGACGCACCTCTTCTCGTCTTGCGATTACTTGCCCAGCAGATGCTTGACGCCGTCGCGCTCTTCGGTGAGTTCCTGGAGCGTGGCATCCATTTTCTCGCGTGAGAAGGTGTCGATTTCGAGACCCTTGACGAGTTCCCACTTGCCATTGGCGGTGGTCACCGGCATGCCGTAGATCATGCCAGCGGGAATGCCATAGGCGCCGTCGGAGCAGATGCCCATGGTGACCCACTTGCCGTTGGTGCCGAGCGCCCAGTCACGCATGTGATCGATGGCCGCATTGGCGGCCGAAGCGGCGGAGGACAGACCGCGTGCTTCAATGATGGCGGCGCCACGCTTGCCGACGGTCGGGATGTAGGTGTCGCGATACCAGGCCTGGTCATTGACGAGCGTCACAGCGTTCTGGCCGGCGACGTTGCAGAAGCGGATATCCGGATACATTGTCGGCGAGTGATTGCCCCAAACAATCATCTTCTCAATGTCGGTGACGGCTTTGCCGGTGCGTGTGGCGAGTTGCGACAGGGCACGGTTGTGGTCAAGGCGCAGCATGGCGGTGAAATTTTCGCGCGGCAGGTCCGGCGCGGAGTTCATGGCAATCAGGGCGTTGGTGTTGGCCGGGTTGCCGACGACAAGCACCTTGACGTCGCGTGCGGCGACTTCGTTCATGGCGCGGCCCTGAACGGTAAAGATGGCGCCGTTGGCTTCAAGCAGATCCTTGCGTTCCATGCCCTTGCTACGCGGACGGGCGCCGACCAGCATGGCGTAGTTGGTGTCCTTGAAGGCGACCTTCGGGTCATCGGTCTGCACCACGCCGGCGAGTAACGGGAAGGCGCAGTCTTCGAGTTCCATGACCACGCCCTTGAGAGCCGGCAGGGAAGGCGTGATTTCCAGCAATTGCAGGATGACCGGCTGGTCCTTGCCAAGCATCTCGCCACTGGCGATGCGGAACAGCAGGCTGTAACCGATTTGACCGGCGGCACCGGTAACGGTGACGCGAACGGGGGCTTTGGCCATTCTGAATACTCCTTGAAGTGATTGATGATGCCGTGAAAAGGAAATCAACAGGAAACCACGAAACTACCAACTATACCGGCTCACCGGTTCGAGTACTATCCCTTTGCGACCGTGCTTGTGGGCGACAGTTGCAGCCAGACCAGTAGTCCCACAACGGACTACAACTGACGCCGAATTCTTCAGGGTTTTCGAACCTGGCAAATTTAAAGGTGAAACCCGTTTCCACGGCCATTCGAGAACGGTGAAATCTTAGCGGAGCATGTTGCAGTGTGTCAATAGCTATCTTATGTCTTATATAAGACATAAGATATGGTCTAGACGATCTCTGTAAATTGTGCTGAAATGTCCCCCATGTTGCAGGATGCCCCACTCGCACCGACGTTCAGCCCGCTCTATCGCCAGATCAAGACTTTGATCCTGCAAGGCCTTGAGGCGGGTGAGTGGCGTCCCGGTGAGGCGATTCCGAGCGAATCTGAACTGGCTTCACGGTTCAGTGTCAGCCAAGGCACGGTACGCAAGGCGGTTGACGAGATGGCGGCTGAGAACATGCTGGTTCGCCGCCAGGGTAAGGGAACCTACGTTGCATCGCACAATGATGCCGGGCCGCGTGAGGCCTTCCGTTTCCTGCGCCTGGTTCCCGAAAATGGCGCGCTCGACGCGCCACAAAGCGTTCCGCTCGAGTGCTGGCGTGCCAAGGCGGGTCACGAGGCGGCGCGCACGCTGGGTATCAAGTTCGGCGCACCGATTACCATCATCCGTCGTCTGCTCAAGTTTTCCGGCAAGCCGGTGGTCATCGAGGAAATCTATCTGCCTGGTGAACTGTTTGTCGGCCTCGACCTTGAAATGCTTCAAGAATACAAAGGGTCTTTCTACAGTCTGCTGGAAACAAACTTTGGTGTGCGCATGTTGCGCGCAGAGGAACGCATCCGTGCCGTCGCCGCTGATACGGGGAATGCCAAATTGCTTGAAGTCGAGCAGGGAACGCCGTTATTGTCGATCGAGCGTGTGAGTTACACCTATGGCGATCGCCCCGTGGAATGGCGGCAGGGACTGTATTCGACAACCGAGCATTATTATTCCAATGAGTTGTGCTGATGGTTCGAAAATCGTCGCAATGGGCTGAAGCAGGTTGCCGCGTTTGGCCGCGAGGGTGGGATTACGTTAGAATTCTCGACGCTATAAAATTCGCGGGTGGTGCAGTTCTCGCGTCGTACCGGCGACCCGGCTGAAGTTCGAGTGAGTATGTCCAAGTCTGTAAGTCAAGAATGAGAGTGAGAAGCCAATGCCTGAGATAAGCAAGCAACGTCCAGTTTTCCTGGATTTGTCCAAGATCCGCCTGCCCCTGTCAGCCAAGCTGTCGATCATGCACCGTATCAGCGGTGGTGGGCTGTTCCTGATGCTGCCCTGTTTGATCTACCTGCTGCAGCTTTCGCTGGGGTCGCCGCAGGAATTCGATACTTTTCGTGCGATCACAAGTAACACCGTGGTCAAGCTGGTTCTGCTGGCATTAATGTATGGCTTTATTCATCACTTCTGCATGGGCATTCGCATTCTGCTGATCGACATGCATAAGGGCGTTGAGATCGGCGCATCGCGCGTCAGTGCGAAGTTGGTTCTGGTCGTCAGCATCACGCTGACCGTGATTTTAGGGGTGGCATTATGGTAGATCGTGGAACCCGCAATGTGGTGGGTGCCGGATACGGCTTTGGCGACTGGCTGTTGCAGCGCATTACTGCTGCCGTGGCGGCGGCCTATTCCGTCATCATGGGTCTGACGCTGCTGCTGGGGCCGAAACTCTCGCAGGAAAGTTGGCATGCGCTCATGTCCGGCACCTTCATGCGCGTCATCACCCTGTTGTTTATCGTCAGCCTTGCCTTCCACGTTTGGGTGGGTATTCGTGACATCTGGATGGATTACATCAAGCCCGTGGGTCTGCGCCTGGCGCTGCATGCCGCGACGGCGCTGTTCCTGATCGCCTGCACTGGCTGGGCGACGCAGATTCTGTGGAGACTGTAACAAGTGAATATTCCCGTTCGTAAATTTGATGCAGTGATCGTCGGCGCCGGTGGCGCTGGCTTGCGTTCTGCGATTCAACTGTCCGAAGCCGGTCTGAAGACTGCGGTCCTGACCAAGGTCTTTCCGACGCGCTCGCATACCGTCGCCGCGCAAGGTGGTGTCGCCGCCTCGCTGGGTAATTCCGAGGAAGATCACTGGCACTGGCATATGTACGACACCGTCAAGGGCTCCGACTGGCTCGGCGACCAGGACGCGATCGAGTTCATGTGTCGCAAAGCCAACGAAGTGGTGGTCGAGCTGGAACACTACGGCATGCCGTTCGATCGTCTCGACAACGGCCGCATCTATCAGCGTCCGTTCGGTGGCCATATGTCGAACTTCGGCGAGAAGCCGGTACGTCGCTCTTGTGCCGCCGCAGACCGTACCGGTCACGCGATGCTGCACGCGATGTATCAGCGCAACGTCAAGGTCAACACCCAGTTCTTCGTCGAATGGATGGCGCTGGATTTGATCCGCGACGCCGAGGGCGCGGTCGTCGGCGTGACCGCGATGGACATGGAGACAGGCGAGATCGTCATGTTCCATGCCAAGGTAACGATCTTTGCAACGGGCGGCTCGGGCCGCATCTATTATTCTTCGACCAACGCCTTCATCAACACCGGCGACGGTGTCGGCATGGCGGCGCGCGCCGGTATTCCGCTCGAGGACATGGAGTTTTGGCAGTTTCATCCAACCGGTGTTGCCGGTGCGGGGGTGCTGATCACCGAGGGCGTGCGTGGCGAAGGCGGCATTCTGCGCAATAGTTTGGGCGAGCGCTTCATGGAGCGTTATGCGCCGAACGCCAAGGACCTAGCCTCGCGCGATGTCGTGTCGCGGGCCATGGTTACCGAAATTAATGAAGGCCGTGGCTGTGGTCCGCACAAAGATTACGTGCTGCTCGACATCACCCACCTTGATCCGGCCACCATCATGAAACGTTTGCCCGGTATTCATGAAATTGGCATCCAGTTCGCCGGTGTCGACTGCATCAAGGAACCGCTGCCGGTGGTACCGACCTGCCATTACCAGATGGGCGGCATTCCGACTAATTATCTCGGCCAGGTTGTGACGCTGGATGGTCCGGTTCCCGGTTTCTATGCGGCCGGCGAGTGTGCCTGTGCCTCGGTGCATGGCGCCAACCGCCTCGGGACCAATTCTTTGCTCGACCTGCTGGTGTTTGGTAAGTCGGCCGGCGAGACGGCGGTCGATGAGTTGAAGAACGGCACCAAGTCGCATAAACCGCTGCCGATGGATGTGATTGAGCGCAGCGTTGCCCGCGTCGATCGTCTTAACAACCAGAAAGACGGCGCCAACGTCCATGAAACGCGCCTTGCGATGCAGCGCAGCATGCAGGCCCACTGCGGCGTGTTTCGTTTCAACGACTTGCTCAAACAGGGGGTTGAGAAGATCCTCGACATCGAGAAGCAGGTTGCGCAGACCGAAATCAAGGACAAGTCGCAGGTATTCAACACCGCACGCCTTGAAGCACTCGAACTCGATAATCTGATCGAAGTGGCCAAGGCTACGATGGTTTCCGCCGAGGCTCGCAAGGAGTCGCGTGGCGCCCACGTTCGCGATGACGCACTCGATACGACCGAAACACCTAACGGGCGTGACGACAAGAACTGGCTCAAGCACACACTCTGGCACCGTGACGGCAACCGCCTCGAATACAAGCCGGTGCAGATGAAACCGCTGACGGTCGACTCCATCGAGCTCAAGAAACGCGCTTATTGATGGCCGCCCAGACGACAAGGAACCGATGATGACTACCGAAAATCACAAGCGCTCTGTCAAGTTCAAGATCTATCGCTACAACCCGGATAAGGACACCAAACCGTATATGCAGGATATTACGGTTGAGCTGGATTCGACTGACCGTAAACTGCTCGACGCCATCGTCAAGCTGAAATATTACGATGACTCGCTTTCTTTCCGGCGCTCCTGCCGCGAAGGTATCTGCGGTTCGGATGCGATGAACATCAATGGCAGAAATGGTCTGGCCTGTCTGACCGAGATTGATTCGTTGCAGCAGCCGATTGTCCTGCGTCCGTTGCCGGGCCTGCCGGTAGTTCGTGACCTGATTGTCGATATGACGCAGTTCTTTAAGCAATATCACTCGATCAAGCCTTATCTAATCAACAACGATCACCCTCCCGAGCGCGAACGCCTGCAGTCACCAGAGGATCGTGAGGAACTGAACGGCCTCTATGAATGCATCCTGTGTGCTTGCTGCTCGACGGCGTGTCCGTCGTTCTGGTGGAATCCGGATAAGTATGTTGGTCCGGCCGGCTTGCTCGCCGCTTATCGTTTCATTGCCGATACGCGCGATCAGGCAACCAATGAACGTCTGGACAATCTGAACGATCCCTACCGACTGTTCCGCTGCCATACGATCATGAATTGTGCCGATATCTGCCCGAAGGGTCTCAATCCCGCCGAGGCAATCGGCAAGATCAAGGACCGGATGGTCCGCCGCGCAGTATGACAAGGCGATGAACGTGCCAGTTCGACCAGCTCCATCAATCGGCCGGCTCAAGTGGCATTCGCGCCGTGCGTTGCTGGAACTCGATCTGGTGCTGGATCGGTTCTGGCAGCGATTGGGCGAAGAAAGCCTTGATGCTGAACAGGCGCGGATTCTGGAGGAGTTGCTGGAATTGGAGGACCATGACCTGTGGGATATGATGTGCGGTCGTCAGGAAACTCCAGATCCTCGCTGGGAAAATACGATTGAAGTTCTGATGAAGGCCTGAGTAAAAAGCAATTTATATCGCACGACATTTGATTTAGGTATTTTCATACTTCGAATCCTGATTCAATTTTTGACTCCATTGGGGATCTACCATGACCACGGAACGCATCGCTACTCTTTCGCTCGAAGGCAAGACCATCGACTTTCCCGTCGAGTCCGGCGTTATTGGCCCGGATGTCATTGATATCCGCAGTCTTTACGGTAAGACTGGCGCCTTCACTTTCGACCCTGGCTTCATGTCGACGGCTGCGTGCAAGTCCACCATCACCTACATCGATGGCGATAAGGGTGAATTGCTGTACCGCGGCTACCCGATCGAACAACTTGCCGAACACTGCGATTTTCTTGAAGTCTGCCAACTGCTGCTGAAGGGCGAACTGCCCAACGCCCAGAAAAAGACCGAATTCGCCGACACCATCAAGAATCACACGATGGTGCACGAGCAACTGACCCGCTTCTATCAGGGTTTCCGTCGTGATGCACACCCGATGGCCGTCATGGTCGGTGTGGTGGGTGCGCTGTCCGCCTTCTATCACGATGCCATGGACATTAGTGACCAGCATCATCGTGACATCTCGGCCCATCGCCTGATCGCCAAGATGCCAACGATCGTCGCCATGGCATACAAGTATGGTGCCGGTCAGCCTTTCATGTATCCGCGCAATGATCTCGACTACGCCAGCAATTTCATGTACATGATGTTCGCCACGCCGTGCGAAACCTACGTGCCAAACCCCGTGTTGACGCGTGCGCTTGATCGTATCCTGATTCTCCATGCCGATCACGAACAGAATGCATCAACCTCGACGGTGCGCCTGGCAGGTTCTTCGGGTGCAAATCCCTTCGCCTGCATTTCCGCCGGTATCGCCTGCCTGTGGGGGCCTGCCCATGGTGGCGCCAACGAGGCCTGTCTGCAGATGCTGGAAGAGATTGGTAATGTTTCGCGTGTCAAAGAGTACATTGCCCGCGCCAAGGACAAGAATGACAGCTTCAAGCTGATGGGCTTCGGTCACCGTGTCTACAAGAACTTTGACCCGCGTGCCAAGCTGATGCGCGAAACCTGTCATGAGGTTCTCAACGAACTTGGCCTGCAGAATGACCCGTTGTTCGAACTGGCCATCGAGCTTGAGCGTATCGCGCTTGAGGATGACTATTTCATTGAGAAAAAGTTGTATCCGAACGTCGACTTCTATTCCGGTATCGTTCAACGTGCGCTGGGTATTCCAACGCCACTCTTCACCGGTATTTTTGCAATGGCCCGGACCGTCGGCTGGATTTCGCAGTGGTACGAGATGATTGCCGATCCGGAGCAGCAGATTGGTCGCCCTCGTCAGCTTTATGTGGGTGCAGCGCGTCGGGACGTGCAACCCCTCCATAAACGTTAATTTGTCAGGAGCGTGAGCCGATAACGGCCAGAAGCTGTTATCGGTGTCTTGCACTAACTCGGTCAATGGTAATGTCATTTGCATCAGTGTTGGTATTGCTACTGTTTTTGCCATTTACAACGCAACTTTCTCACCGAATGGTCGCTGCTCGTTAATTCCCGAAACTATTTCCGTATACAGGATGCTTGTCGCTGGCGATATTGCGCCGGGCCGGCTTCGTGTTCCAGCCCCAAGATTTCTGCCCCTCGTTCAGGAGGCTCTCACCCATGATGAAGCAAATGCTCGGCAACTCGTACCTCTTCGGCGCCAATGCGCCTTTCATCGAGGATCTCTATGAGAGCTACCTAGAAAACCCGGCGTCCGTCACACCTGCTTGGCGCGAATACTTCGATAAGCTGCAGAATCTCCCCGGTGCACCTGTCGACGTGGCGCATGCGCCCATCGTTGCGTCGTTCGCGCAACGTGCTAAGTTGGGTACCCTGCGACCCGCTGCGGCGACACCCATCGCTGATACGCGGCAGGTTAAGATCCTGCAACTGATCAATGCCTATCGTTTCCTCGGCAACCGGTGGGCCCAACTTGATCCGTTGAAGCGTGCCGAGCGCCCGACAATCGCGGAGCTTGATCCGGCTTTTTATGGTTTCACCGAGGCTGATCTCGGCGTCGTCTTCAATACCGGTTCCTTTGCCTTTGGTACCGAGAACGCAAGCCTGCGCGAGATTCTTGAAGGCCTCCGCCAAACCTATTGCGGCTCGATTGGCGCCGAGTACATGTACATGAGCGACATCTCGCAGAAGCGCTGGATACAGTCGCGTCTCGAGGCGATCCGCTCCACTCCGGATTTCAGTGTCGAGCAGAAGAAGCGCTTTCTTGACCGACTGACGGCGGCAGAAACCCTCGAGCGCTATCTGCACACCCGCTACGTTGGCCAGAAACGCTTCTCGCTGGAAGGTGGCGAGTCGACCATCGTCGCTCTGGATGAACTGATTCGCAGGGCGGGCAGCCAGGGTGTTGAGGAGATCGTGATCGGCATGGCTCACCGCGGGCGCCTCAATGTTCTCGTGAATACGCTGTGCAAGACGCCGCAGATGCTCTTTTCCGAATTTGAGGGCAAGCACGCCGACGAACTTTCGGCCGGTGACGTGAAGTACCACAACGGCTTCTCCTCGGACGTTTCAACGCCTGGTGGCCCGGTGCACCTTTCGCTGGCTTTCAACCCCTCACACCTTGAAATCGTCAATCCGGTGGTGGCGGGCTCGGTCTATGCGCGTCAGCGCTGGCGCAAGGACGAAACGGGCGACAAGGTTCTCGGTCTGTTGCTGCACGGCGATGCTGCGGTGGCGGGGCAGGGTGTCAATCAGGAAATGCTCAACTTCTCGCAGACGCGAGGTTATGGCACGGGTGGCACGGTGCATATCGTCGTCAACAATCAGATCGGCTTTACGACCTCCGATCCGCGTGACTACCGTTCCTCCCTATATTGCACCGACATCTTCAAGATGATCGAGGCGCCGATATTCCATGTCAACGGTGACGATCCGGAAGCAGTTGCACTGGTGACGCAGCTCGCGATCGACTTCCGCAAGGAATTTAAAAAAGATGTTGTTATCGATCTGATCTGTTTCCGTAAGCTCGGACACAACGAGCAGGATGAGCCGATGGTCACCCAGCCACTGATGTACAAGAGGGTTGCCGCACACCCCGGTACCCGCAAGCTTTATGCTGATCGTTTGGTTCTTCAGGGTGTGGTGAAGCCCGAAGAGCCTGATCAGATGATCAAGGATTTCCGCACAGCGCTCGACGAGGGGCGCGTCGTCGAGAGTCCCGTACTGTCAGACTACAAGCGTAAATACGCAGTGGATTGGACGCCATTCCTAAATAAAGACTACACGGACGTTTGCAATACCAAAGTGCCGGCAGCGGATATCAAGCGTTTGATTGAAAGCGTCACTAGGATTCCGGCCGACTTCACGCTGCACTCACGCGTCCAGAAGATTATCGATGACCGAAAGGCGATGGGCAGCGGCACGCACGCTCTGGACTGGGGTATGGGTGAGACGCTGGCTTACGCCACTTTGCTTGTCGAAGGCTATGGTGTACGGTTATCCGGTGAGGATAGCGCACGCGGTACATTCTTTCACCGCCATGCGGTGCTGCATGATCAGAACCGCGAGCGCTGGGATGCCGGGAACTATGTGCCGCTTCAGCATATCCAGGAAGGTCAGGCGCCATTCATCGTCATTGACTCGGTTCTTTCTGAAGAAGCCGTGCTTGCCTTCGAATACGGTTATTCAACGACTGAGCCTAACGAACTGGTGATCTGGGAAGGCCAGTTTGGCGACTTCGCCAACGGTGCGCAGGTTGTCATTGACCAGTTCATCAGTTCTGGTGAAGCGAAGTGGGGGCGTCTCTGCAATCTGGTGATGCTTTTGCCGCATGGTTACGAAGGGCAGGGACCGGAGCACTCCTCGGCGCGCATCGAACGCTATATGCAGCTTTGTGCCGAGCACAATATGCAGGTCTGTGTGCCATCAACACCTGCCCAGATTTTCCACCTGCTGCGCCGGCAGGCACTGCGCAAGATACGCAAGCCGCTGATCGTGATGACGCCGAAATCGCTACTGCGTCACAAGGACGCTGTCTCTGCGCTCGACGATCTGTCCAACGGCAGCTTCAAGCCGCTGATCGGCGAAGTCGATGCGCTGGACGCCAAGAAGGTCAGGCGCATCGTTTTGTGCTCGGGGAAAATCTACTACGATCTGGCCGCCGCACGACGTGAGAAGAAGCAGACCGACGTCGCGCTGCTGCGTGTCGAGCAGTTGTATCCCTTCCCGGCCAAAGCCTACGCAGCCGAAATCAAGAAATATCCGAATGCCAAAGAAGTCGTCTGGTGTCAGGAAGAGCCGCTCAATCAGGGCGCCTGGTACTCGTCACGGCATCATTTCACTATTGGTCTGCGCGAAGGTCAAACCTTGCATGGTGTGGCACGCCCAGCGGCGGCCTCGCCGGCAGTTGGCTACCATTCCAAGCATACCGCGCAGCAGCGCACCGTTATCGAGACAGCCTTGGGCAGCAGTAGCAAGCTCAAGGGGTCTGCAGAGTAATTCGAAGGAGTCGTCATGCTAATCGAAGTCAAAGTTCCGCAGTTGTCTGAATCCGTTGCCGAAGCGACGCTGGTCAGCTGGCACAAGAAAGTCGGCGAGGCGGTCGAGCGCGATGAGAACCTCGTCGACATCGAAACCGATAAAGTGGTCCTTGAATTGCCCGCGCCGTCTGGCGGTGTCATCAGCAAGATTTTGAAGGGCGATGGCGCCACGGTGGTTAGTGGCGAGGTGGTCGCACTGATTGACAGTGATGGTGCCGCGACGGCTGCGAGCCCAGTCGCTGCGCCTGCTGCAGCTGCACCCGTGGCAGCGGCAAGTGCTCCCGCCGTCATGCCGGCGGCGCGCAAGCTGATGGCGGAGAAGGGGATCGATGCCGCGAGTCTCGAAGGAAGTGGTCGCGGAGGGCGTATCACCAAGGGTGACGTGCTCGGCACACCTGCTGCCCCCGCATCGTCCGCTGTCGGTGTTGCGCCTGTTGCGCCTGTGGCTGCGCCCAAGGCGCCGCTTGCCCAGCCGGTCGCGGTCAGCCTCGACACAGTACTTGGCGAGCGCCCTGAGCAGCGTGTGCCCATGTCGCGGTTGCGCGCGCGCATTGCCGAACGACTGGTGCAGTCGCAATCAACGGCCGCCATTCTGACCACATTCAATGAAGTTAACATGGCGCCGGTCATGGAGTTGCGCAGCCGGTACAAAGACAAATTCGAAAAGGAACACGGCGTCAAGCTCGGCTTCATGTCCTTCTTCATCAAGGCAGCGGTCGCCGCTTTGAAGCGCTATCCGGTGCTGAACGCCTCAATCGACGGTAACGATATCGTCTATCACGGCTACTTTGACATTGGTATTGCCGTCGGCAGCCCGCGTGGTCTGGTCGTACCCATCCTGCGTGATGCTGATCAACTCTCATTGGCGGAGATCGAAAAGAAGGTTGCCGAATTTGGCAACAAGGCCAAAGACGGCAAGCTGACCATTGAGGAGCTCACGGGTGGCACCTTCTCAATTTCGAACGGCGGCGTGTTTGGCTCCATGCTCTCGACACCCATTATCAATCCGCCGCAATCAGCCATTCTCGGCATTCACGCCACTAAGGATCGCCCGGTGGTCGAGAACGGCCAGATTGTCATCCGTCCGATCAACTATCTCGCGATGTCCTACGACCATCGCATCATCGATGGTCGTGAAGCCGTACTGGGTCTTGTTGCGATGAAGGATGCGCTGGAAGATCCGGCACGCCTGCTATTGGATCTGTGATTCAGTGATGAGTGGGCGTTGTAAGGAACGGTGACGCTTGGTTCTTGCGCGTTCCTTCTCGCCTCGTATCGTTTATCAAATATTTTCTGGAGGACTTGAGGCGCAGGCGGGTCTGGACCTGAGGTTTTATTCCTCACGCCCACCCCTCATTCCTCACACAAGCTATGGCCAATCAATTTGATGTTGTTGTTATCGGTGCTGGCCCGGGTGGCTACGTTGCCGCAATCCGTGCCGCGCAACTCGGTTTCAGCGTCGCCTGCATTGAGTCAGAGAGCTATGCGGACCCAAAGGGCGAGGTGCGCCTCGGTGGCACATGCCTGAATGTGGGCTGCATCCCGTCGAAGGCCTTGCTGCAATCGTCAGAGCTTTACGATCAGGCGGGACATTCTTTCGTCATGCATGGCATCAGTGTCGATAACGTCAGGATGGACGTGACAACGATGGTTCGCCGCAAGGAGAATATCGTCACCCAGCTTACCTCCGGTATCCGCGGCTTGTTCAAGAAGAACAAGGTGACACTTCTCGCCGGTCGTGGCAGCTTTGTCGGACGTGAGGGCGAACTGTGGCAAGTCAATGTCGCTGGCAAGACCAGCGAGATAGTGCTGGCGAAGCACGTCATTGTCGCGACCGGATCGAAGCCACGTCATCTCGATGGCATTCCGGTCGATAACCAGTTGGTCTGTGATAACGCCGGTGCGCTTGCATTTGACTGTGTACCGAAGCGTCTGGGCGTCATTGGCGCCGGCGTCATTGGCCTTGAACTCGGCAGCGTCTGGAAGCGTCTCGGTGCGGAGGTGAACATCCTGGAAGCCATGCCCGATTTCCTTGCTGCTGCCGACCAGGCTGTCTCGAAGGAAGCTTGGAAGGTGTTTACCCGCAAACAGGGTCTCAATATTCACCTTGGCGTGAAGATCGGCAAGGTGACTGTCGGCAAGAATGGTGTCAGCGTCGAATACGAAACGGACGAAGGTGCGCAAACGCTCGAGTGCGACAAGTTAATCGTTTCGGTTGGTCGCCAGCCAAACACCGATGCGCTCGGCTGCGAAAATGTCGGTCTGGCACTGGATGAGCGTGGCCGCATCCAGATTGACGCGCATTGCCGCACTAACCTTGAGAACGTCTGGGCTGTCGGCGATGTCGTGCCCGGGCCGATGCTGGCACACAAGGGCATGGATGAAGGCATTATGGTGGCCGAGCTGATCGCTGGCCAGGCTGGCCACATCGACTACAACACGATTCCCTGGGTCATCTACACGCATCCGGAAATCGCATGGGTTGGCAAGACCGAGGAACAGCTGAAGCGTGAGGGTATTGCCTACCGCATTGGCCAGATTCCCTTCGCGGCGAATGGCCGTGCGCTGGGTCAGGGCGATACGACGGGCTTCGTAAAAATGATTGCAGATGTGCAGACCGACCGTGTTCTTGGTGTGCATATTATCGGCAACAATGCATCGGAGCTGATCGCCGAGGCGGTGGTGGCTATGGAGTTCGGTGCTTCGTCTGAAGACATCGCACGCATCTGTCACGCACATCCGACACTTTCCGAAGTGATGCATGAAGCGGCGCTGGCAGTCGACAAGCGGCCGCTGCATTTTTGATCCTTGAACTGAAGAGAGAACTCCATTGCCTTACCGGATACTGGGCGTCCCGAAGAACGGCATGATCGATGCGTTCGAGGCTGCGCTCAAGGAGCGCGGCAGCGTCGCCGACCCCGCTCAGCATGCCGCTGCCGTGCGCTTGCAGGAGTTTTATGATGGTCTGATTTCTTTCAAGGCTTCACGCCGGAGTTCATTGCGCAAATTGCTGGTGCATCCTAAGCTGCCGCGTGGCGTCTGGTTCTGGGGCGGTGTGGGTCGCGGTAAGAGCTTCCTGATGGATTGTTTCTACGCAGCCGTACCCTATCAGCGCAAACGTCGCGTGCATTTCCACGGTTTTATGCGCGAAGTTCACGAGCGACTGCGCGAATTCAAGAGCGAAGCCGACCCTCTGGCACGTGTGGCAGAACAGGTGGCCAAAGAAACCAGGCTCCTTTGCTTCGACGAATTCCACATCTCGGACATTGCCGACGCAATGATTCTCGGGCGGTTGATGGAGGCACTTTTCAAGGCCGGCGTCATTTTCTGCATCACCTCTAATTACCCGCCGGACGAGCTTTACCCGGGGGGATTGCAACGCCAGCTATTTCTGCCTGCGATCGCGCTATTGAAGGAGCGGCTCGACGTCATTGAGGTCGATGCCGGCATCGACTATCGTTTGCGTACATTGGAGCAGGCTGAAACTTTCCTTGCACCCGCTGACGCTGCGGCTGATCAGAAAATGATGGAGACCTTCCGTCAGCTCGCTGGTGGTGAGGGACATACGCGGCCAATCAAGCTGCTCAACCGTGATGTTCAGCCCTTGCGTCGGGCACCGGGTGTGATCTGGTTTGACTTTGCCACGTTGTGTGGCGGCTTTCGCTCGCAGAATGACTATCTCGATCTGGCGCAGCGCTTTCATACCGTATTTCTCTCCGGCGTGCCGCGCATGAGCGCCGAGCAGGCCAGCGAAGCGCGGCGTTTCACCTGGCTGGTTGATGTTCTCTACGATCATCGTGTCAAGTTCATTGTCAGCGCCGAGTGTGCGGCCGAGGAAGTCTACGTTGCCGGCACGCAGGCCAGCGAATTCCATCGGACGGTCAGCCGTCTGATCGAGATGCGCTCGCACGAATATCTCGCCAGCGTTCACCGGCGCGATGACGTAGTGCATGTTGAAGAGTGAGTGTTCAACGCAGCGTTACTTGATTTTTCTATTCCACCAGACAACTCGGGTAAAATTCCCGCGTCGTTTGTTGATGATGGGGAATGAGATTGCTGAAAATCGGTCAACCCGCTCCAGTGTTCACCTTGTCCGACGCCGACATGGAATCCTTTTCGCTGGCATCGCTGCGTGGCAAGAAGCACGTGGTGCTATTTTTCTACCCGCGCGATGACACGCCATTTTGTACACGTGAGGCAATCGACTTCAGCGACCATGAGGACGACTTTACTCAGCGAGAATGCGTGATCCTTGGTGTCAGTCGTGACGACTGTCTGAGTCACGCCGAGTTTCGCGATAAACACGGTCTGTCGGTACGTTTGCTGGCCGACGATGATGGCGCCATCAGCCGGCGATACGGTGTCTATCAGATGAAGGAACGGGATGGCATGGAGAAGCTCTGCGTTGTGAACTCGACCTTCATCATCGACAGTCAAGGCATTCTGCGTCATGCGCTGTACGACGTTAAACCCCGCGGCCATGCCGCTGAAATATTGCAACTCGTAAAACAATTGGAGAAGCCATGCAAATCGAAAAAAATACCGTCGTAACGCTCGACTACCAGGTTCATGACAGCGATGGGGAAGTGGTCGACGACGGCTCTGAAAAGCTCGTCTATCTGCATGGCGGCTACGACGATATCTTTCGCGATATCGAGGAAGGCCTGGAAGGCAAGACGATCGGCGACAAGCTTCAGGTCAAGCTGCAGCCTGATGAGGCCTTCGGTGAATACGACGCTGAGCTGGTCAGCATCGAGTCGCGCGACATGTTCCCTCCCGAAATACAGCCCGGCATGCAGCTGGAGCGTGAAGATGGTGGCATGGTCATGGTCACCGACGTTGAAGGTGACACCGTGGTGGTCGACGGCAATCACCCCCTTGCCGGCAAGTCGCTGATTTTTTCGTGCAGCGTGATGTCAGTTCGTCCAGCGACAGCTGACGAGATCGAACATCGCCATGCTCACGGTGCGCACGGTCATCATCACTGACATTCACTGGAGATTTCTGCTCATGTTCAAGTTCAAATTCAAGATGGTCGCGCTGCTACCCTGTGTCGGTGCCTTGTTGCTACCTGTTCTCAGCCATGGTGCCGATGACAGCCCCAAGTGGGGCGCGGTGGAAAAGGCCGTGCGCACGCCGGTGACCGGGGGCAGCGGTTATTACGACGCTGAGAAGATCGAGCGTGACGGCGACGTCATCCGCTTCAAGGTCTATGCATCGGTTGAAATGTCCGATTCCCGCGTGATCGATGAGGTCGCGATCAATTGCGAGACTCACGAGATGGCTCGGGTCAAGTCAGTTTCTGCTGCGGGCAAGTCTGAATGGGAAGCCCCCGCCAAGTTGTTTGCAGGTGAAGGTATGTACGCCACAGCACGTGAATTGTGCAAGTGGGGCCCAGGCTTCTGGAAGAGGCTGGCGGATTGACGCGATTGACACGCCTGCAAGACGGGCGAAAGCTCAACGGTATATCGGGCACACCATGTGTATCGCTGTGCCCGGAAAGCAAAACGCCCTGGCTAGGCAGGGCGTTTTGCTTTGTTCTTTATTACTTGTTGCTGGTGATGCTGGTGATGCTGGTGAATTTTTTGGTGCCCAGGAGAGGACTCGAACCTCCACAGTGTTGCCACCACTAGGACCTGAACCTAGCGCGTCTACCAATTTCGCCACCTGGGCAGTGCGAAAATCAAGAGCCGCGAATTATATAAGGAATTAGCGAATTGTCAAAGAAAAATAACAAGTCGACGGCTAGTCTCAGCCGCGTGCGTCGTGCGGATCCGCAACTGGCACGGGAAACGGCAAAGTACGAAAACCCGCTGCCAAGCCGCGAATACATTCTTGAAACGCTGGAGAAGAGCGGCGTGCCGCTCGAGTTTGCGCACATCTGTGAGGCACTTGAGGTGCGTCCTGATGAACTCGAAGCTTTCCGCCGTCGACTCGACGCAATGGGGCGTGCCGGGCAATTAATGCAAAACCGCGCCGGCGCGTGGTTGCTGCCGGCCAAGGCGGCACTCATCCGTGGTCGTATCGAAGGTCACCCGGATGGCTTCGGCTTTCTCATCCCCGAAGACAAGACCGAGTATCCAGCTGACATCTTCCTGGGGCCTCGTGAAATGGAAACCGTGATGCACGGCGACCGGGCCATCGCTCGTGTGATCGGCGTCGACCGGCGTGGCCGGCCGGAGGGCAAGCTCGTCGAGGTACTGGAGCGACGCTGCACCCGCGTAGTGGGTCGTGTATTTAACGAGCATGGTGTCTGGTTCGTCGTTGCAGAGAATCGGCGTATCAGTCAGGACATCCTGCTTGCCGCACCGGAGAACGGCGCCAAACTGTCCGATACGGTACGGCCAGGCCAAGTGGTGATGGTCGAGATCATCGAGCAGCCGCGCTACCATGCGCAGCCCATCGGTCGAATTACCGAGGTGCTTGGTAATTACGCCGATCCCGGTATGGAAATCGAGATTGCCCTGCGCAAGCATGAACTGCCCTTCGAGTTCTCGCAGGCTGCAGAAGCGGAGGCGAAGAAGCTGCCGCTCAAGGTGCGCAAGCTCGACTGGAAGGGACGCGAGGACATCACCCATCTGCCGCTCGTCACCATCGACGGCGAAACGGCGCGCGACTTTGACGATGCCGTCTATTGCGAGCGCCTGCCGGGTAGCGGCAAGAGTACGGGCCTATTCCGTCTGCTCGTAGCGATTGCCGATGTGTCTTATTACGTTGATCCCGAAGGCCCGCTCGATCTTGATGCACGCAGCCGCGGCAACTCCGTCTACTTCCCGCGCCGCGTGATTCCGATGCTGCCGGAAAAACTCTCAAATGGCCTGTGCTCGCTGAATCCCCAGGTTGAGCGGCTCTGCATGGTCTGCGACATGATCATCACCGATAGCGGCGTCATCGACAGCTATCGCTTCTATCCCGCCGTGATGTTCTCGCATGCGCGTCTCACTTATACGGAAGTCGCCGCAGCGCTTTACGACGCCGATGCCGCGACGCGTGAGCGACTCAGCCCGCTGCTGCCACAGTTGGAAAATCTCGACGCGCTCTACCGGGTGCTGTTTAAGGCACGTGGCAAACGTGGCGCCATCGACTTCGAGACAGCTGAAACACAGATGATCTTCGATGACAACGGCAAGATCGAGTGCATCATCGCCACCGAACGCAACGAAGCGCACCGGATCATCGAGGAATGCATGCTCGCGGCCAACGTTTGCTCGTCTGCGTTCCTTCAGGTGCAACGTCAACCGGCGCTTTATCGTGTTCATCAAGGACCAACCGCCGAGCGCCTGAAAAGATTGCGTGAATTTCTCGGTGGCTTCGGTCTGCAGATTGGTGGTGGTGATGCACCGGGCGCCAAGCACTATGCCGAGCTTCTGGGGCAACTCCAGGGGCGACCCGACAAGCAGCTTCTGCAAACGGTCATGCTGCGCTCGCTGCGCCAGGCGGTGTACAGCCCGGAGAATGTCGGCCACTTCGGCCTTTCATACGACTCTTACACGCATTTCACTTCACCGATCCGGCGCTATCCCGACCTTCTGATTCACCGCGCCATCAAGGCCGTGTTGACCAAAACGAAGTACCAGCCCAGTGCCGAACCGGGTGAGAGTACTGAGAGTGCTTGGGAAAAAATCGGCCTTCACTGTTCGATGACCGAGCGCCGCGCCGATGATGCGACGCGCGACGTTGAAGCCTGGCTCAGGTGCTATTACATGCAGGACCGCATTGGCGAAGAATTCGAAGGCAGCATTTCGTCCGTGGTGCCGTTCGGTATTTTCGTCGCCCTCGACGAGATCTTCGTCGAAGGGCTGGTGCATGTCTCGGAACTCGGCACCGACTACTTCCATTTCGACGAAGCCGGCCATGTCATGGTGGGCGAACGTACCGGGCGGCGCTTCCGTCTTGCCGACCGGGTGCGTGTACGCGTCATGCGTGCCGATCTTGAAACCAACAAGATCGATTTCCGTCTCGTCGAAGACAAACCTGTCGCTCGCACAGCGGGCAAAAAGGCTGGAGGTGCCGGTACTGGCAGCGGCACCACGCGTAGCAAGGTGACACCGATGCCATCACCAAAAATGATCGAGCCCGTTCCCGCCATCAAGGCGAGCCGGCAGGAAAAGCCGACATCACGCGGGCAAACGGGCAAGCTAGAAAGACCGGCGAAGTCCGGCAAGCCGGGCAATACGGGCAAGCCGACCAAGACGGCCAAGCAGCCCAAGTCAAAATCGTCGCCAGGCACCTCCAAGGCCAAGCCAGCGAAATCAACCAAGGCGGCCAAGGCTAGCCGCAATAAGACTGTCGTCGCGCGCAGCGGCGCCAGCGTAAAGAAAGGAAAGCCCCGTGTCTGAACGCCGTTTCATTTATGGATTTCACTCCGTCACCGCCAAGCTGCGTCACAGCCCGGATGATGTCGCTGAAATTTTCATCGACCGGAATCGCCAGGACGCGCGCGCCCGCGACCTCATCAAGCTTGCCGAACTCCATGATGTGCGCCTGATCCCCGCTGACCCGGCACGCCTCGACGGCATGGCCGGCGGCAACGCGCGGCATCAGGGCGTCGTCGCGCTAGTCAGCGGCGTGCAGCGCAGCCTCAAGCTCGATGACGTGCTCGATACGCTTACGGAGTCCGCACTGCTGCTGGTCCTCGACGGCGTTCAAGATCCACACAATCTCGGTGCCTGCCTGCGCGTCGCCGACGCCGCTGGCGCAAATGCCTTGATTGTTCCCAAAGACCGAGCCTGTGGCCTGAATGCCACCGCCATCAAGGTTGCCAGTGGCGCCGCCGAAACGGTGCCGTACATCACCGTGACCAACCTCGCGCGCACACTGCGCGAACTGCAGGAGCGCAACATCTATACCGTCGGTGCAGCTGGCGAGGCCGAGGCCGACTTGTATTCGGTCGATCAGCGCGGCCCCCTCGCCTGGGTACTTGGTTCTGAAGGTGATGGTCTGCGCCGTTTGACGCGTGAGAATTGCGACCAACTCGCACGCATTCCCATGCTCGGCAGCGTCGAAAGCCTCAACGTCTCGGTCGCGAGCGGAATCTGTCTGTTCGAGGCAAGAAGACAGCGCGCAACAGCCGCCTGAGGCAGGCTCTGGCAAGGTCGATATCGTTTATGGCCTTGCCTGGAAGCCGCGTCAATGCTTGATCTTGGCGCGGCGCTTCTTCGAGAAGCGCATCAATGCTTGATTCTGGCGAGGTGGACCTTGAAGATGCCCGTCTTTGCTTGATCCTGGCCGATCGGTGCAGGCCGGTCTCTAACGCTTGCTGCTGATAATCACGACATCAACCGCTACGACTCGGTGCCGATGGCATCCCAACGCTGTTCGGTGGCCGGCGGAATATGGCTCATGGCGTGTTCGGTGAGCGCAGTAATCGTCAGGCTGGGATTGACTCCCAGATTGGCCCCGAGCATCGCACCGTCACAGATGTACATATTGCGATAACCGTAGACACGGTTCTTGCCGTCGCAGACACCTTCCTGCCGATTGCGTCCGATCGCAGCACCACCCATGCAGTGGGCGGTAGCGGGGATATTGAGAAAGACCTCCGGAACGAAATTCGCGGGCACGCCGCCGGTCGCCGCTGCAGCCTTGCGGGCGAACTCGTTTGCTGCGGGAATGCAGGCGGGAATACGCTCACCTTCACTGACCAGCAGCCGGGAAAAAGGCCAGTACCAGGGCCGCTTCAGGCTCATGTCAAGGTGGCCTTCGAGCGTCTGCATGCAAAGAAGGATCATCGTTTCGCGGGCGTAGCCAATCGGCCAGAGCATGCGTAGCGTTGTGATCGGCCGTGTCAGAAGCAGCTTGATCAGCGTCAGCAACCAAGCCAGTGGCCGCAGGCGGGGCCAGCGCGGCCAGCCGGTCGCCATCAGGGTGCTGAGCAGCCCCATCGCGTCGGAACCGGCCGGATAACGCGTTGTCTCGATGTGCGTGTGCTGGTCGATGTAGATTCCCGAGCCGATCGCAATTCCTTCGGAAAGATCCACCTTGCTGCCAGGAAAGCGCACGCCGATCAGTGATTCGGCATTGGTGCGCACCTTCTTGCCAAGCGCATCCGAGATCTTCGGCAAGGAACCGTCCTGTCTCAGCCGGAAGAGCAGAGACTGGGTGCCGAGAGATGAGGCCGAGAAGATGACGCCGCGGCAGGTCAAGCGTGTCTTGCCACGCGACAATCCAAGCTTGCTGGACTCAGTGACGATCTCATAACCGTCGGCACCGTCCGCACCGTCCGCACCGTCGGCCTGGCTGTTGAGCGGACGGACATCCACCACACGAGTTTCCTCATGGACTTTCGCACCGAGCTGTTCCGCCAGATAGAGGTAGTTCTTGTCCAGTGTGTTCTTCGCGTTGTAGCGGCAACCGACCATACAGGCACCGCAGCCGATGCAGGAGGTTCGCTGTGGCCCCTTGCCTTCGAAAAATGGATCAGGCCGTATCGTGCCGGGGGCATCGCCATCCTCACCGAAATAGACGCCGACCCGGGTGGCATAGAAGCTGTTCTCAACACCGATGGTCTTCGCCATTTCACGCAGACGATGATCAGACGGGCCGAGCAGCCGGTTTTCTGTGACCCCCAACATGCGTTGCGCCGTGGCGTAATGCTGCGGAATCACCGCTTTCCAGTCGTTGAGTCCGGCCCAGCTGCCTTGGTCCCAGATGTGCTCTGGCGGCACCAGAAGCACATTGGCATAGGTGATCGAGCCGCCGCCGACGGCATTGCCATGTAGAACGATGACCCGTTTGAACAGGCTGATGTTGAAAAAGCCGCGTAGGCCGAAGCGTGGCATCCAGAGCCATTTCGACAGCGACCAGTTGCTCTCCGGCAAGGTCTCGGGCGTCCAACGTTTGCCCATTTCCATGACGCCAACCTTGTAGCCTTTTTCAGCAAGACGCAAGGCAGAAACACTGCCGCCGAAACCGGAGCCGATCACGATGTAATCATAGTCATATCGCATGCAAAAGCCTTTTGTTCAATATGCTCGGGTGCCGCCGAGTATAAATGCTTTATGATGTAAAAACAGTGGCTAAGCTGCGAACAATCATTTGTTTTGTTTAAAACAAATCAGCCGTAGCTTCCTTTTATTGCATCCGGAACGATTTCCATGACTGCCTTTCTTGCGTCTTACGAAAAACTGCGTCATGTGCCATTTGGACGCTGGTTATTCAGCCGCGGTGCCGAGTGGCGTGCACCGTATTTCGCCTCGATCCGGCCCTATGTGCAGGAGTACCGGCGCGGCTATGTCGAGGTGCGCATCGCCGACCGGCGCAGTGTTCATAACCACATCGGTACGATACATGCCATCGCACTCTGCAATCTGGCTGAACTGTGCGGTGGCTTAGCCATTGACTCAAGAGTGCCGGCGCGGCTGCGCTGGATTCCTCAAGGCATGAATGTGCGCTATGTCGCCCGTGCACGCGGCACGATTACCGGTAAGTGCCAGCTCGATGCCGATGCCGTCCGCGAAGGCAGCGTGCTTGTGCCGGTACAGGCATTCGATGCAGAGGGGCGGTTGGTCTTCGAAGCAGCCATCGATTTCCACGTCTCTGCCCGCAAATAAAGTCACCATGAATCCACACTATCCACATTTGCTGGCGCCGCTCGATCTCGGATTTCTCACTTTGAGAAATCGCGTATTGATGGGTTCGATGCATACCGGGCTGGAAGACGGCCGCGACCTGACGAAGCTCGCCGCCTATTTCGCCGAGCGCGCCCGCGGCGAGGTCGGCCTGATCGTCACCGGCGGCATTGCCCCGAACATCACCGGCTGGACCAAGCCGTTTGCCGGCCGCATGACGAGTCATGGTGCGGCACGTCGTCATCGTCCCGTGACCGAAGCAGTGCATGCCGAAGGCGGCCACATTGCCATGCAGATCCTCCATTCGGGACGCTACGCCTATCACCCGCTGGCGGTTGCACCATCGCCGTTGAAGTCGCCGATTTCGCCCTTCAAGCCACGCGCCTTGTCAGCGCGTGGCGTCGAGCGTCAGATCCGCGACTTCGTGAACTGCGCCGTGCTTGCCCGCGAGGCGGGTTACGACGGTGTCGAAATCATGGGATCGGAAGGTTATCTGATCAATCAGTTCCTTGTCCGCCACACCAATCAGCGTCAGGACGAATGGGGCGGTGACTACAGCCAGCGCATGCGCTTGCCGCTGGAAATCGTCTCACGCACGCGCGAGGCGGTCGGGGATGACTTCATCATCATCTATCGTCTGTCGATGATCGACCTCGTTCCGGACGGCAGCCGCTGGGACGAAATCGTCGCGCTCGGCAAGGCCGTTGCCGCTGCCGGGGCGACCATTATCAACACCGGCATCGGCTGGCACGAGGCGCGTGTACCGACCATCGCCACCAGTGTGCCGCGCGCGGCCTTCGCCGAGGTGACGGCAAAAATGAAGCGTGAGTTCATCACCGCCGGGCTGCAAGTGCCACTTGTGGCCACAAATCGCATCAACACGCCCGAGGTCGCCGAGCGCATCCTCGCTGACGGCGCGGCTGACATGATCTCCATGGCGCGTCCGCTGCTCGCCGATCCTGATTTCGTGCGCAAGGCCGCGATGGGGCGTGCGGACGAAATCAATACTTGCATCGCCTGCAATCAAGCGTGTCTCGACCATGTTTTCCGCAACCGCAAGGCCACTTGTCTGGTCAATCCGCGCGCCTGCAACGAGACCGAACTGATCTATCGGCCGACGCTGACGAGGAAACGAATTGCCGTTGTCGGTGCGGGCCCGGCCGGAGTTTCAGCTGCCACAGTGGCAGCCGAACGTGGTCACGAAGTGCATCTCTTCGATGCCGCCAGTGAAATCGGCGGCCAACTCACTATGGCTGCGCACGTTCCTGGCAAGGAAGAGTTCATCGAAATGTTGCGTTACTTCCGACAGCGTGTCGCCGCAACGGGCGTGCAACTGCATCTCGGCAGTCGCGCCGATGTCGCGATGCTGGATGGCTTCGACGAGGTTGTGCTGGCCACCGGTGTGAAGCCACGCGATCCACGTATCCCCGGCCAAGATGAAGGCCAGGCGAGCGGCCGCGTCCTGAATTATGTTGATGTCTTGCGCCATCACAAGCCGGTCGGGCAGCGCGTCGCTATCATCGGCGCGGGCGGCATCGGCTTTGATGTCGCCGAGTGGCTGGTGCAGGAGGAGGGCGCCGTATCGCTGTCGCTCGATCTCGCCGCGTGGCAGGCGGAGTGGGGTGTCGTCGATCCGTCCGCAGCCGTGGGCGGCCTGAGTTCTGCGCCTCCCCAGATCGCACCGCCAGCGCGCCAGGTGACGCTGCTCCAGCGTAAGTCAGGCAAGGTCGGTGCAGATCTCGGCAAGACCACCGGCTGGATTCATCGCGCGCAACTGAAGATGAAGCAGGTGGCGATGCTGGCCGGCGTCAATTACGAAGGTATCGACGCACACGGCCTGCGCATCAGCTATGGTGAGAAGCGCCGCGATCCGACCTTGATCGAGGCCGACAGCATTATCCTGTGCGTCGGCCAGGAGCCCTTGCGCGAGCTATTGGCACCGCTGCAAGCGGCTGGCTGCAAAGTCCATGTGATCGGCGGGGCACATGACGCCAGTGGTCTCGATGCCAAGCGCGCAATCGACCAGGGTTGCCGACTTGGCGCAGCACTATAGAAAGTGGGAAAAAGGTGAGGACGGAATGAGCGAATGCCTGCGGGTTGAAATCGAGGGAGACATTGCCTGGGTGCACCTGCATCGCCCCGACAAGCATAACGGCGTCGATTTTCCTATGCTGCGTGCAATGCTGCGTGCGCAGCGCCAGTTGCGGCGGCGACGCGATATTCGTGCCGTGATTCTGCTGGGTGATGGGCCATCGTTCTGCGCCGGCCTCGACTTCAAGAGCGTGCTCGGCAAACCGCTGAAAGCCGCTCTGATGGCGCTGCAACTCTACTTGCCGTGGCGTAACGATTTTCAGCGCTGGAGTGTCGGCTGGCGCGACATCGGCGTACCAGTGATTGCCGTCGTGCATGGCAACTGCTTTGGCGCCGGCCTGCAGCTTGCGTTGGCCGCTGACATTCGCATCAGCGCGCCCGATGCACACTACTCTCTGATGGAAGCGAAGTGGGGACTGGTGCCGGACATGGGCGGCACGCCACTGCTCCGCGACCTTGTACCGATGGATATTGCCAAGGAGCTGACGATGACGGGGAGGGTGATCGACGCAGTTGAAGCGCATCGGCTCGGGCTCGTCACCCACATCAGCAGCGACCCGCTGGCGCACGCACGACGCCTGGTTGCCGAGATCATCAGCCGTTCACCCGATGCCGTCGCGGCAGGCAAGTTTCTGCTGCAGCGCGCATATGCCTCAGACGACGCCGGCGCGCTGCGCGCTGAGCGGCGCTGGCAGCGGCGCATCATCGCCCGGGCCAATCAGCGTGTCGCCCTGGCGCGCAATCGCGGCAAGGAGAACACGCCGTTTGGTCCGCGCCGCATCGGCTGAGTTGTCTGGGTTGTCAGAACTTGAAGCCCACCGTCGCCGAGGTGGCCACTGTCGGAATATCGAGGTCGGCCGTGCTCGACAGCACCACATTGCCGGTCTTGTCGCGGACACGGATGGTGGCGACGGTCTTGATTGGTACGTAAGCCACTGCGAGTCCCAGTGACCATTTATCGTCAAGATGATAGGCGACACCGGCGTTGTAGATCGGCCGAAACGCCGACGACGCCGCGGCTTCGGTGGTGTTGCGTGTGTCGAGTGTCGTGGCAAGGGAAAGGAAGGCACCCGCCTGTTGCAGATTCTTGTCGAAGTTTCCGGTGAGTTTGACATCGGTGAAGAAACTGAAGCCCAGTCCTGCGCCAAGGAAAGGACGCCATTTGTCGCTTTTCTCGCCGAAGTAATACTGGATCATCACCGACGGGTACCAGTGGCGAACCGTGGCAACCGGATTGTTCGCCGCCCGGCCCATCTGTACCGGGGGAATGATCTTGTTGAGCAGGCCGGGCGTTGTCACTGAGCCGTGACCGATGACATCGAGCGTAGGCGGCACACCGCCAACCGCCGTGACGGCCCAGTTGTCGGTCATAAAATAGCTCAGCGTCAGAATCGGCTTGATGGCATCACCGATGGTTTGCTCCGTACCCGGCGAGTCGAACTGCGACGGCACGATGCGCGTGCGTGTCCCGATCGATGTACCGAGTTCGTTGTGTTGCGGCGTGCTGTAGCTACGCGAGTTATCAATATTGACGAAACCCGCCGTGACAACCATGTCACCAGCCCCGGCATGGGCCACACCTCCGGCCAGAACCAACGGCACCAGTGCGAAATTGCGAATAGCCTTCCTCATGCTCTCCTCCCCAGAAAATTCTTTGTTTTTGATTTTGGGTGTTTGCTGCGTTTATCGCGTTTATTGCTATTACTTTTCCTGGTGCAGTCTGGAGAACCGCGTCGATACTTGAGTCTGGGCATGGATGCTTCAAGATGTGCATGAATGCTCGTTCTCAAGGCTGCCTGCTCTCAGATATCGCCGCCAACGGTTGCCGAAATTACTCCGATACGGATCAGGAAACAAGCGCGACGCAGGATGAGTTTGGTGGTGGCTCCAGACCGCTGCGTCGCGCCAGATGTCTTACTTCAAGATACCCTGCTTGAGCGCGTCATCGACCCAGCGTGCGTATTTGCTGTTCTTGGCTGCCTCAACGTATTTCTTGTCAGCGGCAACCTTGATCATGCCCTGCATGCTGCGCAGCGGAATCTTGCGAATGTTTGAGTTCGAGATACCTGTCGGCAGGCCTGGGCCGAGGTCCGGATCAATCAGGTAGGTGACGCGCGTATGCTCGCGATCAATCCATTCGAGCCGGTATTGCGCGTAGAAGGAAGGCATGCGGAATACGTTCTTGCCGGATTCGTACTTTATATCGTCGGTCGAACGGGCTTCGATCAGGTTGATACCTTTGGCGTAGTCGACCATCACCGTCGAGCGCAGCACCATGTCGCGATCCTTGAGAATGGGGATGTGCTGATGCAGCCAGAAGACGATGGTGTCCTTGTCTTCGCTCTCAACCTTGAGCACCTTGGTGGCTTCGCAGTCGGCCATCCAAGCCGGAAATCCCTCGATGTCATGCAGGATGGTGCCGATCACTTCAATTCGTGCCGGGACATCGCAGACGGCCTTGGCGGCGAGATATTCCTTACCAGCCACGACGCTGCTGTAGCTCTTGCACGGGCCGTCGGTGCGCTCGAGTTCCCATGTGTATTTGTGCGGCTCGCTGGCACCCGGTGTCGGCTCATTCTGGGCTTGGGCAAGCGGCGTCACAGCGGACAACAAGGTCGTCGCTGCGAGCAGAGCGAATACCTTTTTCGACCGATTACCCATCTTTTCAAACCGCTTTGTTTGTTCGTTCATTTTTATCTCCTCCGCTGATTTTTTGTTGTGATTAATAAAACACGTAGCCGTGTGGCGATTCTCTTGCGTGCAGCGATCACGCCGCCGTGTCGCGAAGCTCGCGACGCAGAATCTTACCCACGATGGACTTGGGCAGATCGTCGCGGAATTCGACCATCTTGGGAATCTTGTAACCGGTGAGGTTGGTGCGGCAGTGAGCGATGATCGCTTCCCGGGTGAGCGCGGGGTTACGCGACACGACGAAGACCTTGACACGTTCACCGGCGACTTCATCCGGGACGCCGATCGCTGCAACTTCGATGACATCTGGATGCATCATGATGACTTCCTCGATTTCATTCGGGAAGACATTGAATCCGGATACCAGGATCATGTCCTTTTTGCGGTCAACCAGACGAATGAAACCGCGCTCATCCATGATGCCGATGTCGCCTGTCGCCAGCCAGCCATTCTCATCGAGAATACGCGCTGTCTCTTCGGGCTGCTGCCAATAGCCGAGCATGACCTGTGGGCCGCGCACGCAGAGTTCACCCGCTTCGCCGATCTCCGCCCAACTGCCGTCATCGCGGCGCATGCGCACGTCGGTCGATGGCACCGGCAGGCCGATCGAGCCGTTGAATTCGGTGGGCTTGGTGATGTCGACCGGGTTGATGGTGACGATCGGCGAACATTCGGTCAGACCATAGCCCTCGACGATGGGGTTGCCGGTGACCCTCTTCCACTTCTCGGCGACGGTGCGCGACATAGCCATGCCGCCGGCCATCGAAAGTTTGAGCGGGCGGAAGTCGCGTTTGCAGAACTCTTCGTTTTCCAGAAAGGTGCTGAACAGCGTGCTGACTGCGGTAATGCCCGTGAATTGCTCCTTGCGCAGAATCATGGTCATGCGCTGCGCATCACGCGGATTGGCGATCAGGATGTTGCGCCCGCCCAGCCCCAGGAAGATCAGACAATTCACGGTCAACGAATAGATGTGATAGAGGGGCAAGGGGGTCAGCACTGTCTCAATATCGTCCGCCAGCTGACCTTCAGCCCAGGCCTTGGCCTGCAGCAGATTGGCGATGATGTTGCGGTTGGTGAGCATCGCTCCCTTGGCCACGCCGGTCGTGCCACCCGTGTATTGCAGGAAGGCGAGGTCTTCCTGTGTGACTTCGACGGGTTTGAAGATGTGGCGCTTGCCCTGTTGCAAGGCGGCGCGTATCCGGATGAATTTCGGCAGATGGTAGCGTGGCACCATCTTCTGAATATGGCGCACGACGCGATTCAGCATGCGTCCTTTGAGATTGACTGCACCGCCAAGCAGATCGCCGATTTCTGTGATGACGATATTCTTGATGCGGCTTTCCGGCAGAGCCTGCTCTAAGGTGTGCGCGAAATTCTCGAGGATGACGATCGTTTCGGCGCCGCTGTCCTTTAACTGGTGGGCTAGTTCGCGCGGCGTGTAGAGCGGGTTGACATTGACGACGACGGCACCGACTTTCAGTGTGCCAAACAGACAGATTGGATACTGAAAGAGATTGGGCATCATCAGCGCGACGCGATCGCCCTTGCGGATGCCAATGCTCTGCAGGTAAGCGGCGAAGGCCTGCACCTTGTGGGACAACTCGCCATAGCTCATTTCACTGCCGATGCTGGCGAAGGCGATGCGCTCGCGATACTTCTCGATACATTCGTCGAAGTATTGGTTGATCGAACGGTAGGCATGCAAGTCTATGTCGGCGGGCACGCCCTCGACATAGGACTTCAGCCAGATACGCTCGCTCTCATCCAGTACGGTCGGAGACACTGAACGTTGCGCCGCTGCTGCGTTCATCACGATTTTCTCCTCAATTCGCTGCTGTTGGCC
The DNA here is from genome assembly GCA_964486795.1 of uncultured Rhodocyclaceae bacterium. Lineage (GTDB taxonomy): Bacteria > Pseudomonadota > Gammaproteobacteria > Burkholderiales > Rhodocyclaceae > Sterolibacterium. The sequence continues at coordinate 15,169 of CAZAOQ010000002.1, read as the reverse complement.
TTCCATTGTTGGAAGTGTCCATTTTATTCTTACCGGTCGATTCGCCGGCTTGTCGCCTTATCTGTTGTCTGTTGGCTAACGCTCAAGTATGGCGACCACGCCTTGTCCACCGGCAGCGCAGATTGAAATCAAACCACGCCCCTGGCCTTTTTCAGCGAGCAGTTTGGCGAGTGTGGCGATGAGGCGACCACCCGTCGCGGCAAAGGGGTGCCCCGTTGCCAGGGAGCTGCCATTAACGTTAAATTTTGCCGGATCGATCGCACCGAGTGGCACTGCACGCCCGAGCCGGTCGCGGCAGAACGCCGGATCCTGCCAAGCCTTCAAAGTACAGAACACCTGCGCAGCAAAGGCTTCATGGATTTCGTAGAAATCGAAATCCTGAAGATTCAGGCCGGCACGATCGAGCATGCGTGGCACGGCGTAGGCGGGCGCCATCAGCAAGCCTTCTTTCTTGTTCACGAAATCGACCGCCGCGACTTCAGAGAAACTCAAATAGGCCAGCACCGGTAGACCTCTTTCGCGCGCCCAGTCTTCGCTGGCGAGCAGCACACAGGAAGCGCCGTCAGTCAGGGTCGTTGAGTTGGCTGCAGTCAGCGTACCCTCCGCGCGGTCGAAGGCGGGCTTGAGGGTGGCCAGCTTTTCCAGCGAGATGTCGGGGCGCAGGTTGTTGTCGCGATTGAGGCCGTGAAAGGGCGTGACGAGATCGGTGAAGAAGCCGCGATCGTAGGCGGCGGCGAGCTTGCGATGACTCTCGACGGCCATGCGGTCCTGTTCCTCACGACCAATCTGCCATTCCTTAACCATTAGTTCGCAGTGTTCGCCCATCGACAAGCCGGTGCGTGGCTCAGTATTACGCGGCAGCAATAATTTAAAGAACATGTCGGGGCGCAGGCGCATCGCCTTGGCTACGCGCTGCCCCGCTGTCTTGCTGCGATTGATTTCGAGCAGGATCTTGCGCATACGCTCATTGACACCGATCGGCGCATCCGAGGTCGTGTCGACGCCACCGGCGATGCCGACATCGATTTGGCCGAGGGCAATCTTGTTGGCGACTAATATGGCCGCCTCGAGACCAGTGCCACAGGCCTGCTGCAAGTCATAAGCAGGTGTTTCGGGCGCCAGCGTGGTCGACAACACCGACTCGCGCGTGAGGTTGAAATCGCGCGAATGCTTGATCACGGCGCCGGCCGCGACCTCGCCAAGACGCAGGTGATGCAGATTGTAACGATCGATCAAGCCTTGCACCGCGGCGGTCAGCATCTGCTGATTGGAGGCATCGGCGTAAGCCGTATTGGACCGCGCGAAGGGAATGCGGTTGCCGCCGAGGATGGCGACGCGACGGATCGAGTTCATTGCTGGGCTCCGGGTTCGTGAGATGCAGTGGGTGCGGTCGATGTGTTTGATCTGTTCGCTGCAGTTGGGGCATCGGACTGCTTGCGAACATACAGGGTCTTGCTGACGGCGGCGACGATGTCGTGGTCGGTGTCATATACCAGAACCTCGACGACCGGTTCCGACTTGCCGCCATCCTGCGTTTCGCGGCGAATACGCTCGATGAGCGAATCGTCGAGATGGAATTCACACCAGACGCGGCCGCGACCCGGCTTGCGAAACTCGATAGTGGCCGACTTGTCCCAGACAACATGGCCGGCACCGAGATTCTGCTTCACCATCAGACCGAGAATGGAGTCCGTCATGGCAAACAGCGAGCCACCAAAATGTACGCCCCACGGGCTGCTGTTGGTAATGCGCTGACGCATGGCGACACGTGCGAAACGGAAATCGCCGGACAAGCGTTCTAGTCGAATGTTTGCGCCGAGCAGCGGGGGATAGATCGCGAAGCCGATCTTCAGCATCCAGGGCTGCAATTTGAAGTCGGCGAAGCGGCTTTGCCGCCGGTGGCCGGTAGCCATCATGTACGCCAGATTCCGCGCAGGTGAGGTTTCTCGCCACGGCCGTCCTTGACCTCGAAGCGCTGACCTTGGCCTGCAATATAAGGGTTTGCCCACAGGGTAGCGTCACCGGGAAGAAAGAGTGGCGTCTTGAATTCCACCGTCGTTTCGCAGGAATCGACGGGCTTGGCAGGCATCAGCCCAGCCAGCGCCCGGGCCTTTGTCCACATGCCATGCGCAATGGCGCGCGGGAAACCGAATGCCATCGCCGCAAAACGGTTCAGATGGATGGGGTTAAGGTCGCCCGACATCGTGCCGTAACGACGGCCGATCGCGGTGTCCATCTTCCAGCACTCGGCGGGCTGAACCGCCTCAATTTCTGCCAGCTGACTCTGATAAGCCGGGCCATCAGGTGTGAGTATTCCCGTGCGCAGATAGGTGCTCTCACTTTCCCAGACGAGATCACGATCATGGTGAACCTGCGTGAGCAGATTGAAGGCTTGACCCTTTTCGTGAGCCTGTGGTTTGCCACAATGAACCTCGACGCGCACCACCGATCCGGATGTCAGGCGCGCATGCTGGCGCACGCTGTTGGAGAGATGCACCATGCCCATCATGGAATAGGGGAAGGACTCGTCCGCCATCAGCAACATGTGTAGCGGAAAGGCTAGCATGTGCGGATAAGTCAGCGGCACACCATGCACTGCCTGAAATCCGCAAACGGTAGCGTAACGCGTAATGTGAGCCGCTTGGAGCGTTACAGCAGGGCGCACCAGATAGATATCGGGCAAGCGGGCGCTGGAAACCGTCTTCTTGCGTGCCGTCATCACCGCTGCGCCATAAAGGCGCAGTGGTGCCGGGAGCTTGTGAATCTGGCGAATTTTGTCCTGGAGCATGGGTCTCTCGCGCTGCACTTCAGGCGCCGATCAGGCTTTGTCCACAAACCCGCACGACGTTGCCAGTAATGCCGGTCGACGCCGGGCTGGCAAACCAGGCAATGGTTTCGGCGACGTCAACCGTCTGCCCCCCCTGATTCATGGAGTTCATCAAGCGCGCAGCGGTGCGGATGGTGAAGGGAATCGCGCCCGTCATCTGTGTCTCGATGAAGCCGGGAGCAACTGCATTGATGGTGATCGAGCGTTCGCGCAGAATCGGCGCCATGCTGTTGACCATGCCGATCACACCCGCTTTGGATACGGCGTAATTCGTCTGCCCCATGTTGCCAGCGATGCCGCTGATCGAGGAAACACAGACGATGCGCCCGTTCGGCTTAATCGCACCGGCGGCGACCAGCGCGTCATTGATCCGTTCCTGTGCACTCAGGTTGACCTCGATGACGAGTTTCCAGAGTGGCTCCTTCATGTTGGCGATAGTCTTGTCACGCGTGATGCCGGCGTTATGGACAACGATATCGAAACCCCCCTGGGCCTGCGCTGCGGCAACCATCTTTTGTGGCGCGTCGGCTGCCGTCACATCAAGGGGGAGGGCGACACCACCGACCCTGCGGGCCGTCTCGTTGAGCCCGGCTTCAGCCTGTGGCACATCGACGCAAATCACCTTGGCACCATCGCGGGCGAGCACTTCGGCGATCGAAGCGCCGATGCCACGCGAAACGCCTGTAACCAGCGCCACCTGGCCTTGCAGCGGCTTGTCCCAGTCGGCGACCGGCATGGCATTGCCGCTAATCCGGATGACCTGTGCCGAGACATAGGCAGAGCGCGGTGACAGCAGGAAGCGCAGTGTTGACTCAATGCCACCCTCAGCACCTTCACTGATGTAGACGAGTTGAGTAGTACAGCCACGCCGTACTTCTTTACCCAAGGAGCGGGTCATGCCTTCAAGGGAACGCTGTGCTGTGGTGTAACGAGGTCCGGTGCAGGACTCGGGCGGGCGGCCGAGGATGATGATGCGTCCGCATTTATCCAGCGAGCGGACCGTGTCGTGGAAGAAGTGATACAGCGCATCGAGCTGGGTACTGTCTTCGATGCCGCTAGCGTCGAAGATCAAAGCCTTGACCTTGGTCCCGGGCGCAAACCGTCCCGTCATCAAGCCCGCACGATTGGCATCGCCAATCCAGTCGGGTGCATTGCCATGAGTGAGAACATTGATGCTGGCCGTAGCCAGAACGCTGATGACGGCATTCAACAGCGGACCGCCATGTGCTGCACCAAGCACCACACGGCCATTGGTCAGTGGCGCACCCGTTTGATAGCGATCAAGAACCGGTGGCCTCGGAAGCCCCAGCGTACCGACGATTTTTCTGCCGACGGAGGAATTGGCAAAGCTCATGTACTTATCAGTCATCTAAAGGCATTCCTGTCCGGTAGTCAGTGAGTCAGTTTCGCTGGTTGTTTTCAGGCGGTGCAAGGACTAAAAGCGTAATGCGGTTGCTCGGCAAGGATGTTTCAGTGAAGTCGAAGCCGAGGCTTAGCGAGCTGCTAAATTCAAACGTTCGTTTAAATTTAGCAGCTAATTTTAGAACAGGCAATACCAGTGTGTTACATTTCTTTGCTAGTGACTGCTGCTGGAAGCGGCACTTGGGAAGCTACAATATGTTTATTGACATAATACACATTATGCGCATTCGCATTTAGAAGTGCGAAGGGTAAAATCCCGCTTATATTATGCCGCCATGGTTTGAGGGATGCCGTCAAAATGTTAAATTCAACCAGATAACAAATCCAACTCTTTGTCGCACCCGCGACAAGACCGGAGTCATTCCTGTGCACTCGACACCCATCCAATCCGACTATCAGCATCGAGACTGTATCAACGTGGTTTTGTTAACCGACGGGAAATACACCAACCTGACCGCCATCGCCATTGCCTCGCTGGTCACTGAATTCGAAAAATCGCCGAGTCGTACGGGTCGTACGCTGGCCATTCATGTGGTCTGCATTGATGTCGACGAATCAGGCAAGACGGAAATGGCAGTTGCCTCGCGTGCCGGTTGTGGCGATGCACAGGTTAGCCTTCGTTGTATCGACCACACACTTAAAGGTAGTCCCGAAGGCAAACGGCGCTGGATTCAGCTGGTTTCACTCAAGATCCATTTGCCAGACATCTTGTCGGATCTTGATCGCGTGATATTTCTCGACTCAGACATTGTCGTGGTCAGCGACATCGTGCCCCTTTGGCAAACTAATCTCGAAGGCCACTGGATGGGTGTGGTTCCCTGTTTGCTGGGTGACCCGCGCGGTCTGAAAAACTTCAATATCTTCAAGATCAAGTTTGGACATGTGTCGGAGCCAATCAACGCTGGCGTCATGGTGCTCGACCTTGCTCTGATGCGGCGGCTCGGTGTGACAGCAACGCTCGATACCTGGCAGCAGGCGCATTTCGACAAGCTGAAGCTACCCGAGCAGGAGGCGATTTCGGTCAATTTCCCTCGCCAGTGGAAAGTCCTTCCGCATGCCTGGAACTTCAGGCCTTATGGGGAACCTTATTGGACGGCAGCCTCATGGGAAGAATATCGGGATTACCTGCAGAACCGGCCTGGCATCGTGCATTTCCAGAGCAACGTGCGTCCATTCGACCTGAACCTGAATCTGCCGTATTACACCGAGTGGAAACGCGCGTATGACCTGGTTAATCCTGGTCAAACTCTGAAACGGAAGACGGCGAGCTACTTCCAGTTCGTGTTCTTTGAATATCCAGACATCCTCTGCAAAGTCAGCAACTTCCTGCCGCGCGGGCTTGTGCGTTTTGGGTCGATGATTCCGTTGCTGGGACTGGTTACATTTCCTCACGCGATCTTTGGCTATCTGCGCTACCGCCTGAACCCAGAGGGTTATAAGTTGCGGATCTATCGTTTTATGCCGGGTTCCGCCTGATCCTGCTGGCAGCACAGCATCGTTCTGGCTCATTTCACCAGCAGCACAGGCAACGTGCTCAGATGCAAAACCTTTGAGGCCACCGAGCCCAGCAGTGCGCTTCCGATCGCACCGTGCCCCCTGCTCCCCATACAAACGAATTCGCAGCTTAATTCTTCGGCAAGTTTGACGATAATTTCCGCTGGTTGGCCGACGTGAATATGAGAGCTGAACGGCAATTCCGCATCAAGCAGCCGCTGCCCGGCAGCGAGTAGTACCGAATCCCCCTCCTCCCGATAATATTTCTGCAGCGTTTCCTGACTCAGCGGATGCGTAGCCAGCCCGATCGGCAAAGGTGGATGCACGTAGAGCAAATGAATTTGTGGCCGCTCACGGAATTCGCGGACATGGACAATCAGATGATCTACTGCATGCAGCGAAGCGCTGGAGCCGTCGACAGCGAGCAAGATATTCATGGAATAACCTCGTAATTCAGATCAAACGCGACAGACGATTCCTTGCCACAATCGCCCCCCCAGCGTGGTTGCGTTCAACAAACCCCAAACGCCAAACCCGAGTACCAGCAAACCCGTCAGCATCCGGACTGCCCGCGCCTGACTGAAAGAACGCAGGCGCTGTAGCAACAAGCCAGCGAGAAGCAGATTAGGCAATGTCCCCAAGCCAAACGCCAGCATCAGACCGGCACCGCGCAATGCACCTCCGGACAGTAAAGCCGCAGTAAGAGCACTGTATACCATGCCGCAAGGCAGAAACCCCCACAGCATACCGAGTGGAAAGGCCTGTGTGACGGAGCGAGCGGGCAAGAAGCGCCGGCTCAGTGGCTGAATTCGTTTCCACAGACGTTGGCCGGCACGTTCGAGCACGGCGAGCGACTGTGTCATGCCGATCAGGTACAAGCCCAATGCGACCAGCATCAGGTTGGCAGCGACATACAACGTCATTTGTACCGGTAGCAGATTGTTGAGCAACAGCCCTAGGCTGCCAATGGCCCCCATCGCCGCACCGGCCAAGCCATAGCTGGAGATACGTCCGAAGTTGTAGGCGAGGTGCAAAGGCCACACCGCCCGCGACGCTTTTCCGGGTGGTTGCAGGGTCAAAGCACTGACGATGCCGCCGCACATGGCAATGCAATGTGTGCCGCCAAGGAAGCCAACGAGGAACAGTGCGATGAAGCCGGTATCAGGCATTGCGGTGTGGCAAACGAGGGGGCTACCGCCTTCCCCTTAAATCACCTTGGAGTAGCGGACCTGCTCGCGGTTGCTGTTTAGGTATCGGTCGAAGGCCATGGCAATGACGCGCACGAGCATACGCCCGCGTGGCTCGATCGTGAGGTAGCGGTCGCCAATGATGAGCAGACCGCCCTCCTCCATCTCGCGCAATGCAGCGATTTCGGCGGCGAAATAGGATTTGAAGTCGATCTGGTGCGCCATTTCGATTTCCGGAATCGAAAGCTCGAAATGGCACATCAAGGACTGGATGATCGAACGCCGTAGCAGATCATCCGAAGTCAGTTCGATGCCGCGCATCACGGGAAGTATCCCTTGATCGAGCAGATCATAGTATTCGTCGGTTGTCTTGACGTTCTGGCAGTAACTGGGCCCCACCTTGCTGATCGATGAAACGCCGAAGGCCATCAGGTCGGCCTCGGCATGGGTTGAATAGCCCTGGAAATTGCGATGCAGACGCCCCTGACGCTGGGCTACAGCCAATTCGTCATCGGGCTTGGCAAAATGGTCCATACCGATGAACACATAGCCCGCATCGGTGAGTTTGCGGATTGCCAGTTGCAGAATCTGCAACTTGGCATCCGCTGATGGCAGTTCGGCTTCGTTGATGCGCCGCTGTGGCTTTACGAGCGTGGGCAGGTGCGCGTAGTTGTAGATGGAGAGCCGATCCGGGCTAAGCTGGATGACCTGGTCGAGTGTGCGATCGAAGCTGTCGACACTTTGTTTCGGCAATCCATAAATCAGATCTACACTGATGGATTGAAAGCCGTTCGTGCGGGCCGCATCCATTACCAGACGCGTTTCTTCAATGCTCTGAATACGGTTGACCGCCTTCTGTACCGCCGGATCGAAATCCTGCACGCCCAAACTTATGCGATTAAAACCAAGCTCACCAAGCAATTCGACTGTCGCCTCGTCGACCTTGCGCGGATCGACCTCAATCGAATATTCCCCTTCGGGTAGAAACTGGAAATGTTCGCGAGTCATCTCCATCAGGTGGCGTATTTCGTCGTGCGAAAGAAAGGTCGGTGTGCCGCCGCCCCAGTGCAGTTGCACGATTTCCCGATCGCCAGCGAGAGCAGCCGCCTGCATGGCAAGTTCCTTGCCAAGGTATTTCAGGTATTTGGCAGACCGTCCATGATCCTTGGTGATGATCTTGTTGCATGCGCAGTAGTAACAGATCGTGTTACAGAACGGGATATGAAAATACAGTGACAAAGGCCGGCTGACGCCCGCCACCGTGCGACGTCCGAGCCACTTGCCGTAATCGGCAGGGCCAAAATCACCCGTAAATCTGTCGGCCGTCGGATACGAGGTATAACGAGGGCCATTGACGTCAAAGCGGCGAATGACCTGTTCGTCGAAAATCGATTCCGCTTCGTTCTGCGTTTCGTTCATTTGAATCACTGCCTATAAAAACCCGTGGCATTCGAACCGGATGCCCGGTTGCTACTATGCCTGAAAGACCTGTTTCAGGCGTTGATGGAAATCAATGAAAGGAAAAGTCTGAATAAGTTCAGATTTTGTCATCCTTGCTGCCCAACGATCCACTGCTGCCAGCGCCATGTGTCGCGGCACATCTCGTCGATACCTCGTTCTGCCGACCACCCGAGCACTGCCTTGGCATGCGCCGGATCGGCGTAGCACTGTGCAATATCGCCGGGGCGCCGGTCGGCAATGCGAAAGGGAATGATCTTGCCACTGGCTTTTTCAAAGGCACGCACCATTTCCAGCACACTGTAGCCGCAGCCAGTGCCAAGATTGACGACTAGCGGCTTGTCCACGCGCGACAGCGCAGCGAGCGCTGCAAGATGGCCCCTAGCGAGGTCGACCACGTGAATATAGTCACGTACACCAGTGCCGTCGGGTGTCGGGTAATCATTGCCATAGATCGAGAGCTGTTCGAGCTTGCCTGCCGCTACCTGGGCCACATAAGGTACGAGATTATTCGGGATGCCCTCCGGATCTTCGCCGATCATGCCAGAAACGTGGGCGCCGACCGGGTTGAAATAGCGCAGCAGGGCGATGTGCCATGAGGCATCTGACCGGACGACATCCTGGAGTACTTCTTCGATCATTAGCTTGCTGCGGCCATAGGGATTGGTGGCCGAAAGCGGGAAGTCCTCGCGAATCGGCACCTGATGCGGATCGCCGTAAACTGTGGCCGATGAGGAAAACACCAGCGTTCGCACACCTGCCTCAGCCATGCATTCAAACAGCACAAGGCTGCCGTTCACGTTGTTGTCATAATAACGTAATGGCTGTGTCACCGATTCGCCAACCGCTTTTAGACCAGCGAAATGAATCACTGCCGCGATATCGTGGCTGGCAAAAATACCGCGCATCGCTGCACGGTCGCGGATGTCGGCCTCGGCAAACTGCGGTGCACAGCCGGTGATTCGGGCGATGCGTTCGAGTACCGACGCTTTACTGTTGCTAAAGTTATCGACGATCAGGACGTCCTGTCCTGCAGTCAGCAATTCGACCACCGTATGAGAGCCAATGTAACCGGCTCCACCTGTCACTAATATCATTGCTGCCCTCTCTGTGCGGATGTCATGAAAAGACGACCAATATGCGGTACCGCTGCGTCAGCGCAGCACTCTGGTGATGATAAGCGAGAAGCCGTGACTTGACACACGACCACTCAAGTTCAGTCAAGCGCCAAGATCAAGAATGGACGAGTGATGGCCGGAGAAGAGTCCGAAACACGTGGCAACTCACTTTCAATGATTCAATTCAGGCCAATGAATTGAATTATAATTTCGCGTTTCGTCCGCTGTCTGGCGGTAACGCATCGCGACCGGCCAGACACACCTACCGCTGAAAACGAAGGGGAAAAATATGGAACGCGAAACAATGGAATTCGACGTGCTGATCGTCGGTGGTGGCCCGGCCGGCCTCGCTGCTGCGATTCGCCTCAAGCAAATCAATGCCGAACTCAATGTCTGCTTGATCGAGAAGGGCTCGGAAATCGGCGCCCACATCCTTTCCGGCGCCATCATGGATCCGCGCGCCCTGACCGAGTTGATTCCCGACTGGCAGGCCCAGGGTGCCCCGCTCGACACGCTGGTGCAAGAAGACCGCTTCGTCTTCCTGAACGAAACAGGTGGCCTGCAGGTACCTGATTTTCTTCTGCCGGATTGCTTCAAGAACCACGGAAACTACATTATCAGCCTTGGCAATGTCTGCCGCTGGATGGGCCAGCAAGCCGAAGCGCTCGGCATCGAAATCTACCCGGGCTTTGCCGGCGCCGAGATCCTCTACGACGAAAATGGTAGTGTCAAAGGTGTCGCTACCGGCGACATGGGCATCGGCCGCGACGGTCAGCCTACCGACGCCTACCAGCGGGGCATGGAACTGCACGCCAAGTACACCTTGTTCGCCGAAGGTTGCCGTGGCCACCTTGGCAAGCAGCTGGAACAAAAGTTCAACCTGCGCAACGGTGCCGACCCACAGGTCTATGGCATCGGCCTCAAGGAGCTGTGGGAAGTCAAACCCGAGAAGCACGTCAAGGGCATGGTCATGCACACCGCCGGCTGGCCGCTGCCAGCGGACACCTATGGCGGTTCATTCTGCTACCACTACGGTGAAAACCTCGTGTCGATCGGCTACGTGGTCGGTCTTGGTTACAGCAACCCCTTCCTCTCACCCTTCGAGGAATTCCAGCGCTACAAGACCCACCCGCAGATCCGTACCATGCTCGAAGGCGGCAAGCGCCTTGCCTACGGTGCTCGCGCCATTTCTGCCGGTGGCTTGCAAGCACTACCCAAGCTGATCTTCCCAGGCGGTGCACTGCTCGGTGACGATGCCGGCTTCCTCAATGCCTCACGTATCAAGGGCAGTCACGCCGCCATCAAGAGCGGCATGATGGCTGCCGAATCCATCGCTGAAGCACTCGGTGCAGGCCGTGCTCACGATGAGCTCACGAGCTACCCACAGAAGTTCCGGGAAAGCTGGCTCTACGAAGAACTGCACAAGGCACGTAATTTTAAGCCTTGGATGAGCAAGGGACTCTACCTAGGGACCCTGATGGTCGGCATCGACCAAGTGCTGTTCCGTGGCAAGGCACCTTGGACGCTACATCACACGCCTGATCATCTCAAGTTGAAGAAAGCTGCGGAGTGCACGCCGATCGACTATCCAAAACCGGATGGCGTTGTCAGCTTTGATCGCCTCTCCTCGGTCTTCCTCTCCAACACCAACCACGAGGAAAACCAGCCTAGCCACCTGGTCTTCAAGGATTTATCGGTACCGATCACGATTAACCTGGCCCTCTACGACGCCCCTGAACAGCGGTATTGCCCGGGTGGCGTATATGAAATTGTCAGGGACGAGGCCGGCAATCCGCGCATGCAGACCAATGCGCCAAACTGCCTGCATTGCAAGACTTGCGATATCAAGGACCCGACCCAGAACATCAACTGGGTGGCGCCACAGGGTGGCGGCGGACCTGTTTATCCGGGCATGTAAGTGTGTTGCCGTGACGTACTAAAGCAAAACGCCCATCCGTCGGATGGGCGTTTTGCTTTGCTTCAAGAGTTTGTTGTAAGAATCAAAAAATCAGAACTGTTCCTCGGCTAGTTCGAGCACACCCGCACCACCATGGATCACGGTGTGCGCAAGCCCCGGTGCGGCTGACATGACGTGATCAGCAAAAAAACGTGCTGTGATGATCTTTGCCGGATAGAAGGCATCACCCAAGTCGTCGCCCTCACCCGCCACAATCTTGCCGTGCGCCACCAAAGCCGCACGCGCCATCTGCCAACCAGAGCAAACGATACCCATGAGTTTTAGGAAAGGCACCGCACCCGCCGATACTCCGGCAATATCTTGGGCGTAATGACCGACGATGTAGTCAACCGATGCGTCAACAGCTGCGATACCATTGCCTAGCGCTTCGTGAATCGCCACCAGGTTTGCATTGGCGGATACACCGGCGATGCGTCCAAGTTCGGCTTCCGTCTCGCGCATCTGGGCAATGACCTTTTTGACCGTTATGCCACCCTCACGGCCGATCTTGCGACCGATCAGGTCATTGGCCTGGATGCCGGTCGTGCCTTCGTAGATGGTGGTGATTCGCGCATCACGCATGTATTGGGCAGCGCCGGTTTGCTCTATGAATCCCATGCCGCCATGTATCTGCACGCCGACGTAGGCAACCTCGTTACCCGTCTCGGTCAACCAGCCCTTGACGATTGGAATCATCAGGTCAAAGTAAGCGTGATTACCCTCGCGCTCAGCGGTATCCGGGTGATGCAAGGCAGCATCATGGGCTGCTGCTACCGTATAGCTCAGTGCGCGCATCGCCTCAACCTGCGATTTCATTAGCATCAGCATGCGGCGCACATCGGGGTGACGAATGATCGGTACGCTATCCGTACCTCCCGTACCTCCCGTACCTCCCTTACCACCTGTAATTTCGCGCCCCTGCACGCGCTCGCGCGCATAGCTGAGTGCCTGCTGGTAGGCGCGTTCTGCGACGGCCATGCCTTCCAGACCAACGGCGAAGCGAGCTGCGTTCATCATGATGAACATGTACTTCAGACCCGCATTCTCTTCACCCACCAGGGTGCCAATCGCGCCTCCGCCGAAGTTGCCGGAATCACCAAAGGCCATCACACAAGTCGGGCAAGCATGAATGCCTAGTTTGTCCTCGACCGACACGCAATAAGCGTCGTTGCGAGCCCCCAGGCTGCCATCGGTATTGACGAGGTATTTGGGTACGACGAACAGGGAAATGCCCTTGACGCCCGCTGGAGCACCGGGTGTGCGGGCAAGCACGAGGTGGACAATGTTTTCCGCCATGTCGTGATCGCCATAGGTGATGAATATCTTCTGCCCGAAAACCCGGTAAGTACCGTCCGACTGCGGCACGGCGCGTGAGCGGATCGCGGCAAGATCCGAACCCGCCTGTGGTTCGGTAAGGTTCATGGTGCCCGTCCATTTGCCGTGCACCATATTGGGCAGATACATCGCCTTCTGTTCTGTCGAGCCAACCAGCTCCAACGCTTCAATGGCGCCCGTGGTCAGCAGTGGGCAAAGAGAAAACGAAAGATTGGAGGCGTTCCACATCTCTTGCACGGCGGCGGCTATCAGCCGCGGCAGGCCTTGCCCGCCATGCTCGGGGTTGCAGGCGAGCCCGTTCCAGCCAGCCTCAATAAATTGGACATAGGCCTCCTTGAAACCAGGTGCCATGATGACGGAGCCGCCATCCTTATCCAGTCGCTTCAGTCTTGCACGATCACCACTCCAGTTCATAGGCGAGAGCACACCACCCGCACATTTGGCAGCCTATTCAAGTACAGCATCCACCAGGTCGTCTGATGCATCCTCATAGCCCGGTAAACGAGCGACATCACCGATTCGGGCCAGTTCTCTCATGACGAAACGCATGTCATTCAACGGCGCGACATAATCACCCATGCTCATTTCCTTTTACGCAAAGTTGCGGACGATATTAAGCGCGCAAAGATGTGAAAACCTTTGCGTCTCGGGCCGCAGAGTCCCGATGGTGCAGCATTCTGGGGTTTGATCCCGCCCCATGACGAACAGGGGCGGGTTCCGAACGGGTATTCATGTTGGCATACATCATGCCATACCCGCTCCTACCGCATCCCCGAGCGGGGAGGCGGGCTACTGGCATCAGCCGAGCTCAGCCACGAGTTCCGGCACGGCGGTGAACAGATCAGCCACCAGACCATAGTCAGCAACCTGGAAGATCGGCGCGTCTGGGTCTTTGTTGATGGCAACAATCACTTTGCTGTCTTTCATGCCGGCGAGATGCTGGATCGCACCGGAGATAGCTACCGCAATGTAAAGCTGCGGTGCGACGATTTTGCCGGTCTGACCAACCTGATAGTCATTCGGCACGAAACCCGCATCAACAGCGGCACGCGAGGCACCCAGTGCGGCATTTAGCTTGTCCGCAAGCGGCTCCAGCACCTTGTGATAGTTCTCTCCTGACCCCATGCCGCGGCCGCCGGAAACAACAATCTTGGCGGCACCGAGTTCCGGACGCGCACTCTTGACAACTTCACGGGAGACAACCTTGCTCAGCCCTTGATCAGCTGCGGCGGCGATCGCCTCGACGGCGGCGCTGCCACCCTCGGCGGAAACGGCATCGAAACCGGTTGTGCGCACAGTAATGACTTTGACCGCATCAGCGCTCTTGACCGTGGCCATGGCGTTGCCGGCATACGTCGGACGCACGAAGGTGTCAGCGGACTCGACGGCGGTGATTTCGGAAATCTGCGCGACGTCGAGCAACGCGGCAACGCGCGGCAGCATGTTCTTTCCCGCACCTGTGGCCGGTGCCAGGATGTGTGTGTAGCCAGCGGCGTTGGCGATCACCAGAGCCGCAACGTTCTCGGCGGTCTGCTCAGCGTAGATGGCGTTATCGGCCACCTTGACCTTGCTGACGCCCGCAATCTTTGCGGCAGCGGCAGCGGCATCAGCACAACCGGCGCCAGCGACCAGTACGTGAATCTCGCCACCGATCTTCTGGGCTGCAGCGACAGTGTTCAGCGTCGCAGCGTTGATCGCGGCATTGTTGTGTTCAGCAATAACAAGAGTAGCCATCAGATCACCTTCGCTTCATTCTTGAGTTTGTTGACCAGTTCCTTGACGTCCGCCACCTTGATGCCGGCACCCCGCTTGGCGGGTTCGACCACCTTTAGCGTGGTCAGGCGTGGCGTGACATCGACGCCGAGATCGGCCGGCTTGAACGTGTCCAGCGGCTTTTTCTTGGCCTTCATGATGTTGGGCAGCGTGGCGTAGCGCGGCTCATTGAGGCGCAGATCGGTCGTTACGACGATCGGCAGCTTAAGTTCCAGCGTCTCGGAGCCGCCGTCGATTTCGCGCGTTACCGTGGCCTTGTCACCGGCGATCTGAACCTTGGAGGCGAAGGTTGCCTGCCCCCAACCCGCCAGCGCAGCAAACATCTGCCCTGTCTGGTTCGAGTCGTCATCAATAGCCTGCTTACCGAAGATCACAATCTGCGGTTGCTCCTTGTCTGCCACAGCCTTAATCAGCTTGGCAACGGCGAGTGGTTGCAGATCGACATCCGACTCGATCAGGATGCCGCGATCGGCACCAATGGCCATTGCAGTGCGCAGGGTTTCCTGGCAACCGGCGACGCCGCAGCTGATGGCGACCACTTCAGTGGCGATGCCGGCTTCCTTGAGGCGCACGGCTTCTTCGATCGCGATTTCGTCGA
>CAZAOQ010000001.1:23539-52459 GCA_964486795.1 uncultured Rhodocyclaceae bacterium | reverse complement strand
GCGGCGTTCAATGCCAAGGCGCACGTCGAGAATGTAGTTCTGCGCATCGTTAAGGAATGCTGCATCGACCCTGGCCGGAGACACTATCGTGATCGGTGGTGCCTCGCCGCGCAGAAACTCGCCGATCCGACACACCACATAGTCAATATCTTTATCGCTGACAGCCGCACTGAGACTGAATCGCAGGCTTTCCTGTGCCGCAGTTTCATCAAGACCGATGGCCTTGAGTACATGCGAAACTGCACCACCACGCGCTGCGCAGGCGGACCCCGCTGAAACCTCGATGCCATTAACATCAAGATAGGCGAGCAGGTCAGCATTGCGCACACCCGGAAAGCGCACATTCAGAGTATTACAAACATGCAATTCGCGTGGTGAGTTCTCGACGAGGTCGGGTTTCAGTTCGCGCAAACGGGCGAGCAAGTGATCACGGCAACGCTTGATATGTGGAGCCTTCGCCAGCAGCGCTGGTACGCCGGCGAAAGCCTCGCCGCATCCGGCGATGTTATGCGTGGCCTCAGTACCGGCGCGCAAGCCATGTTCCTGCTGGCCGCCATATGCCATCGCCTTGACTGCCGCGCCCTCACGGACATACACAACACCAACACCTTTCGGCCCATACAGCTTGTGTGCGGAAAATGTCGCATAATCCATGCCGAGTGCATGTACGTCAAGGGGGATTTTGCCCAGTGCCTGTACGCAATCTGCGTGTAGCGGAATGCCCGCGCGCCGCGTCAGTGCAAGCAGCTCGGCGAGTGGATTGATGGTGCCAAGTTCATTGTTTGCCAGCATGCAACTCACCAGAAAAACCCGCTCATCAAGTGCGGCCGCCAGGTCATCCGGCGTGACACGACCATGGGCATCGACCGGCAGCCAGGTGACGTCTATACCCTCAGTCGCGAGTTGCTCGGCCACTGCATGAACCGAGGAGTGCTCAACTGGCGTCGTCAGCAATCGGTTACGTTGCGGTGTTGCCTGTGCCGCAAGCATGCGCAGCACCATGTTATTGCCTTCGGTAGCGCCGGAGTTGAAGATAATCTCACCGGGTGAGGCATTGATTGCCGCGGCCACCTGCTTCCGCGCGATCTCGATGATGCCGACCGCTTCGCGGCCTGCACGATAGACCGCCGATGGGTTGCCCGGATATTCTTCCAAAATCTCGATCATCCGGCGGCGGACTGCCGGTGCCAAAGGCGTGGTTGCATTGGCATCTAAACTCACATGACGAATGCGTCTGAACATTCCCGGCCCTCCCCTCCCTTATTGTTGCTGGCCATTCTTCACTGCACGAATACAAGAGGACGATCTTGTCGCCCAGCGTAAGCCTGTACATTGAAGCCCCAACCGCGCTTAGATTCACCGGCGGAGACACGTAGCCAGGGGCCAGCGAAGGCCATCTCGCGTTCTTTCCATCCTGAATCCAGGCGTCATTGCCGACCATAGGCTCTCGCATCCAATGGCCACATTGTTTCACACTAACTTTGTCGCGGTGATGGGATGATCTGCATAGATCACCCCGCAGCAGCGGTTTCAGAAAAGAAAAGGGCCCGGAGAGTATCCGGGCCCTTCAATTTGGTGGAGGTAAGCGGGATCGAACCGCTGACCTCTTGCATGCCATGCAAGCGCTCTCCCAGCTGAGCTATACCCCCCAAAAGAGAAGAAGAATTATAAATTAGCCCTAGCGTCCTGTAAAGAGTCGCGTGAATATTTTCCTGCGTGCTTCAATTACGGCACGATCAAACGACCTTTCCCGGATTCAACAGCCCACGAGGATCGAGTGTCCTTTTGACGGCGCGCATCAAGTCAATTTCCACCGGGCTCTTATAGCGCAGAATCTCATCACGCTTGAGTTGTCCAAGGCCGTGCTCAGCCGAAATACTGCCGCCCAATTCATGAACCAGATCATGGACGATGCGATTGACATCACCACTGGCGGCGATGAAAGCCGCGTTAGCCAACTCCTGCTCCAGGGGCGACGGTTTCGACGGGTTGTAATGCAGGTTACCGTCACCGATATGACCGAAGCAGACAATGCGCAAACCCGGATACGCTGCCATGAGCTGTCGATTTGCGCGCTCGATGAATTCGGCAATGCGCGAGATCGGCACCGAGACATCGTGCTTGATGCTGACGCCCTCGATCTTCTGCGCCTCCGAAACGCTTTCGCGCAGTTTCCACAAGGCAACTGCCTGCGCCTCGCTTTGCACAATCGTGGCATCAAGCACGCGACCTGCTTCCGTTTCGGCTGCAAGGATATCCGCAAGCTCATCGTGCAACCGGGTGGCTTCGGGGCTTTCCGCCCTCACGTCGCTGGTTTCCAGTAAGACCTGCCAGTCATGTACCGCCCCCAGTGGCGCGCGCGTGCCGGGAATGTGCCGCAGCACCAGTTCGAGCGCCGAGCGATTGATAATCTCGAAGGCACTGAGTCGCTCACCGCAGGTTTCACGCAGTCTTCCGAGAAGTTCGACAGCCGCGTGGGGACTGGCCACCGAAGCCCATGCCGTGGCATGAGCGTGCGGCAAGGGCTGGAGTTTGAGCACCGCACCGGTGATCAGCCCGAGCGTCCCTTCAGCACCGATGAACAGGTGCTTGAGGTCGTAGCCGGTATTGTCCTTGCGCAAGCCGCGCAAGCCGTCCCAGACGCGACCATCGGCGAGGACCACTTCGAGACCCAGGGTCATGTCGCGCATATTGCCGTAGCGCAGCACCTGCACGCCGCCGGCATTGGTGGAGAGATTGCCGCCAATCGTTGCCGAGCCTTCCGCCGCCAGCGACAGCGGAAATAGGCGGTCGGCAGCCCGCGCTGCATCCTGCACGTTTTGCAGGATGCAGCCTGCATCAACCGTGATGGTGTTGTTGTCGAGATCGATGGCGCGGATGCGATTCAGGCGGCCGAGACTGACCACGACCTCGCCCTGTGAACAATGCTCCAAGCCAAGCGGGGTACCGCCGCCAACCAACCCTGTATTACCGCCCTGAGGAACGATGGCAACACCCGCTGTGGCGCATGCCGCGACCACACGAGCGACCTCTTCGGTCGTAGCGGGCCGCACCACACAGAGCGCGCCGCCGGTGTAGCGACCGCGCCAGTCGGTCAGATACGGCGCCATCTCTTCGGCATCGGAGAGGACATGCGCTACACCGACAACTTCTGTCAGCGTATCGATCAGCTCCACCGGTGCCACGGCGTTCATCGTGCCGGTGCAACCTTTGCGTAAAGGTCGTGCACGTCACAGTCGGTGATCTCGACCTGGGCAAATTCGCCGATCGTCATCTCGTGACCGTCAGTGACATACACCAGACCGTCGATATCCGGCGCATCGCCCTGGCTGCGTGCGATGGCACCATCCTCGTCAATTTCCTCGACCAACACCTGCACGGTGCGGCCGATCTTCGCTTCGAGACGGCGTGTACTGATGTCTTCCTGGAATTCCATCAGCTGACGGCGACGCTCCTCGCGCACTTCATCGGGTAGTGCACCGGGTAGCTCGTTGGCCGCTGCGCCTTCGACGGGCGAATAGGCAAAGGCGCCGACACGGTCAAGTTGCGCCTCTTCGAGGAAGGACAGCAATTCCTCGAACTCGGCCTCGGTCTCACCCGGGAAGCCGGTGATGAAGGTACTGCGAATCGTGATATCAGGACAGATCGCGCGCCAGGCCTTGATACGCTCAAGATTGTTCTCGCTACTCGCCGGCCGCTTCATGAGCTTGAGAATGCGCGGACTGGCATGCTGAAAGGGTACGTCAAGATAGGGCAAAATCTTGCCTTCAGCCATCAGTGGGATCAGGTGATCGACACTGGGATAGGGATAGACGTAGTGCAGACGCACCCAGATACCCAGTTCGCCGAGCGCTTCACAGAGTTCCTGAAGGCGGGTCTTGATCGGCCGCCCATGATGGAAACCGGTGCGGTACTTGATGTCGACACCATACGCACTGGTGTCCTGTGAAATCACCAGGAGCTCCTTGACACCGGCCTCGGCGAGCTTCTCAGCCTCCAGCAACACTTCGCCAATCGGCCGACTGACGAGGTCACCACGCAGGCTGGGAATGATGCAGAAGCTGCAACGATGATTGCAACCTTCGGAAATCTTCAGATAGGCGTAATGCTGCGGTGTGATGCGAACCCCTTGTGGCGGCACGAGATCGATGAAGGGCTCGTGCAGCGGCGGCAATTGGGCATGCACCGCGTTCATCACCTCCTGCGTGGCATGCGGACCAGTCACGGCGAGGACCTGCGGATGCGCCTGACGGACCACATCACCCTTGGCGCCGAGGCAGCCTGTGACGATGACCTTACCGTTCTCGGCGAGTGCCTCACCGATAGCGTCGAGTGACTCCTCAACAGCCGCATCGATGAAGCCGCAGGTGTTCACAACCACCAGATCGGCACCGTCATAGGAGCCAGAAATCTTATAGCCTTCGGCGCGTAGCCGGGTCAGGATCAACTCGGCGTCTACCGTCGCTTTCGGACAGCCGAGTGAAACAAAACCGACGGTCGGTTCTTTTTTCTTGGGGGGCATTGGTTTGGGTGCTCCGAAGCTTCTGGCGAGATGCCGAGAGGCCTTGATGAAAAACGGCAGCCAGGCTGCCGTGGTTGCCGATCCTGTTACTTACGATTATTGTTTCCGCCACTCTGATCATCATCATCCGGCGCGGCATTGAAATTGGGAAACTGAAAACCCGAAAACATATTGCGCGCCTGCCCCTGCATCTGCTCCTGCATCTGCTGGGCCATCTTCTGGCTCTGATCCATATAGGTGCTCATCATGTTCTGCATGGCCGGTCCCTGAAAGTTGAGGAACTGCGTCCAGAGCTCATGACTCATCGGTGAATTATCACCGTACATTGTTCGTGCCTGATCCTTGAAGCGCGACTGCAACTCGGTGAAGGAACGCAGGTTACCTTCCAGGTACTTGCCCATCATGCCCTGCATCGCGTTGCCGTAGAAGCGAATCATCTGCGATAGCAACTCGCTCGTAAACATCGGTGCACCGCCGGCTTCCTCTTCGAGAATGATCTGCAGCAACACACTGCGCGTCAGGTTCTCCTCGGTCTTAACGTCGATCACCTTGAAATCCACGTGATTCAGAACAAGCTGCTTAACGTCAGCCAGCGTGATGTACACACTGTTATGTGTGTCGTACAGGCGCCGATTCGGATACTTCTTGATCAGACGGACGGATGTTGACGCGGTTTCAGCCATGGGACTCAATTCCAGAAAGTGCCGCAACCGGCGGCACGGAGGCCGTCGGCTGCAACCATGCTTCTTATTACATGTGGAGACCGCCGTTGATATTGAAGGTAGCACCCGTCATATAACCCGCCAGATCGGAAGCCAGGAAGCGCACCAGGTGGCCGATTTCCTCCGGCTTACCCAAACGCCCCATCGGAATCGTTCCGACGATCTGATCGCGAACCTCGGGCTTGATCGCCATGACCAGTTCCGTTCCGATATAACCTGGCGCGATAGCATTAACTGTCACACCTTTCTTGACGACTTCCTGAGCGACCGCCTTGGTAAACCCAATCACACCCGCCTTAGCTGCAGAGTAATTGGCCTGACCGAACTGTCCCTTGACACCGTTGACCGACGACATGTTGATGATACGGCCCCAGTTGCGCGCCACCATGCCATCGACCACCTGACGTGTGACGTTAAACAGACTGTCGAGATTGGTCGACAACACCGCGTCCCATTGTGCCTTTTCCATCTTGCGGAACACCGAGTCACGCGTAATGCCGGCGTTATTCACCAGCACATCAATCGAGCCGATCTCCGCTTCGATCTTCTTGACCATGGCGGCGCAGGAATCAAAGTCGGACACATCGCCTTCGGCGGCATGAATATTGAAGCCCTCTGCTTTCATCTTGGCCAGCCACTCGTCTCTGGGCGCAAAACCCGGCAGACAGTTTGCGACGACGGTCATGCCGTCCTCTGCCAGTGCCTTGCACATCGCGGTGCCGAGACCGCCCATACCACCCGTCACCAACGCTATTTTTGCAGCCATTTTGAACCTTCTTTCTTTACGACAAAAAACCTGTTTGCTCGCCCAAACCAGATTGCAAATGGGCAACACGGCGCGGACACCAACATACCAAGACACCAGGACATTAAAGCCCACGCCGTGTCTTGAGACTTATTCCTTAGAACATGTGCTGACCGCCGTTAATCGAGATATTGGCGCCATTTACGAATGCCGCCTCTTCGGAAGTCAGGTAGGCCACGAGACCCGCGACTTCTTCCGGCTTGCCCAGACGTCCCGTCGGGATTTGCGGAAGAATCTTCGATTCCAAGACATCCTGCGGGATTGCCGTGACCATCTTGGTACCGATGTAGCCCGGTGAGATCGTATTGATCGTGACGCCCTTCTTGGCAACTTCCAGTGCCAGCGACTTCGTAAAACCGTGCATACCGGCCTTGGCCGCCGCGTAGTTGGTTTGACCGAAGGCGCCCTTCTGACCGTTCACCGAAGAGATGTTGATCACACGCCCCCAGTTGCGCTCGACCATGCCATCCATGACATGTTTGGTCATATTGAAGACGGAATCGAGGTTGGTGCGAATCACGATATCCCAGTCCGCCTTGGTCATCTTTTTGAACGTCATGTCGCGCGTAATGCCGGCATTGTTCACCAGTACCTCGACTGGCCCGATATCGCGGGCGATCTGTTCGATGCAGTTCTTGCAGGAATCGTAGTCGCCGACATCGCAGGAATAGGCCTTGAAGCCGTAGCCCATATCGTTCATGTTTCGTAACCAGTCCTGAGCGCGGGTGTTACTCGGGCTGTAGGTGGTCACCACCTTGTAGCCCAGCGCAGCGAGCTTGACGCAAATCGCCTCGCCCAGACCACCCATACCGCCCGTCACCAAAGCTACTCTTGGCATAACAATGTCTCCTCTAGGTTTTTCGACTATTCAAGAACAAAAACAATACCCATATTCGCATGCCCGTCCGGAACTCGAGCCCCTCGCAACCCTCGAAACACGGTGCGCCACCATTCTACGACGCCTTTTCCTTCACGTAGCGCCCCGGCGCGGGTTCAAGTGCCTTGTAAGTCGCATTCCCCAGACGCACACGCGCCTTGCGCTGCTTGCCACCAAAACCTGCCAGCCAATCCGTCCATGCCGGCCACCAGCTTCCGCGATGCTCTACCGCGCCTGCAAACCACGCATCGGGATCACTACCGGCGTAATCGCTAGTCCAGTAGCTACGCTTGTTCTTAGCGGGCGGATTGATCACACCGGCAATATGGCCGCTCGCCCCCATCACAAAGGTATTTTTTCCACTGAGCAGGCTGCGCGAACGATACGACGCCTGCCAGGGCACAATATGATCTTCGCGCGACACATACAGGAACGCAGGCATATCGACCTTGCCCAGATCCACCTTCTCACCGCAAACCTTGAGTCGCCCCGGCACACGCAGGCTGTTTTCCAGATACAGCTTGCGCAGATACCAAGCGGCAAAAGGACCCGGTAAATTGGTGCAATCAGAATTCCAGTAAAGCAAATCAAAAGCCGCCGGTTTGGCGCCTTTCAGGTAGTTGCCAACAACGTACTGCCAGATCAGGTCGTTGGCGCGCAGGCTTGAAAATACGGAGGAGAGCTCGCTGCCCTTCATCAAACCGCCCTTGCCGATGTTCGCCTCGCGTGCGGCAACCGATACCGGATCAATGAACACACCGAGTTCACCCGGATCGGAAAAATCGAGCAACGTCGTCAGCAGCGTCAGCGAAGCCACCGGATCCTCGTCGCGCGCCCGCGCAACGCCCAATGCTGTCGTCAGTAGCGTTCCACCGACGCAGAAACCGAGGGCATTCACCTGACTCACGCCGCAAATCTTGGCGGCCACTTCCAGCGCCTTCAGCGCACCGTGCTCGACATAATCGTCCCAGGTCAGATGCCCTTGCTCCGCTTGCGGATTGCGCCAGGACACCATGAACACGGTATGGCCCTGCTCCACCACATGACGCACCAGCGAATTCGCAGGCTGCAAATCAAGGATGTAATACTTGTTGATGCAGGGCGGCACGAACACCAGCGGCCGCTCGGCAACCTGCGCAGTCAGCGGCGCATACTGGATCAACTGCATCACCTCGTTCTCGAACACCACTGCGCCAGAGGTCATCGCGAGATTGCGGCCGACCTCGAAGGCATCCTCGTCGGTCATCGAGATATGCCCCTTCTCGATGTCAGCGAGCAGGTTCTGGATGCCGACATTGATACTCTCACCCTGCGTCGCTATTGCCGTCTTAATGAACTCAGGATTGGTCGCTGCAAAGTTCGACGGTGCCAGCGCATCGACGTACTGCTTCGCCATGAAACGAAGCCGCGCCCGGGCCTGCTCATCGGCTGCCGGCAGCGTCTCGACCATACGGCCGACGAGCTCGGCGTTGAGCATATAGGACTGACGGAGATAATCATAAACCGGGCTGTCAGCCCACTCCGGTGCCGCAAAGCGGCGGTCACCCGGCTCAGGCAGCGCGATCGCGGGTGGCGCCTGAAACGGCTTGCGATTAATCTGAGCCTGCCAGAGTAGCGCATGACGCGCAGCGAATTCCTGTTGGAGCTTGCGTAGTGCATCGGAGGGCATGGACACCAGATCAACACCCGGTGCAGAAACCGTAACACCCGACTGCATTGCTGACTGCCGCGCCGCCAACCATTGCGACAAGCCTTGCGTCCACGCCTGACCGGCCTGGAGCATCGATTGCATGACTTGCGCCGAAGGATCGGGACCTGCAGACATCCACTACTCCTGTGTTCCTGTCAAAACTGGCCAAACCAAGCAAATGCCGACCGCCAGAATATCGAACGATACCTGAATTTTGCACTGCACCAATTTCGGTGTCAAGGCAAAATCAGGGTGAAATCAGGACTATTGGACAAGCAAGCATTGGATCTGGAACAAAAGAATTCAGCTTCAGCACGATCTTCTGTGCCTACATTTTCTGGCGGGGTAAAAGCTTAAGGCTAAAGGTGTTAGCCCACCCCGAAGAAATGCTCGACCAGATGGTGTGCGGCCCAGATCGTCAGGATACCGGAGCCAATCAGCAGTACCTGTTGCAGCGTCGCACGTAGCTCAGTGCGCTTGTGCAAGCCGGGGATCAAGTCGGCAACTGCAACATAGATCATGCTTGCCGCCGCCAGCGAAAGAAACACCGGCACCGCACCTTGCAGGGCGGACAGAGCGAAATACGCCAGCAGGCCACCGACCAGCGTGGCAAAGGTCGATAAGACATTGAACAACAAGGCTTTTGCGCGCGTATAGCCCGAATGTAGCAGGATCACGAAATCTCCCACTTCCTGTGGAATCTCGTGAGCAATGATCGCCACTGAGGTGATGATGCCGAGCTGGACACTTTCCATGAAGGCCGCTGCGATCAGCACACCATCCACAAAGTTGTGGAAAGTATCGCCGACCATGATCAGCAGGCCGCTGCGTCCGGTGTCGTTGGCGGCATGTGAATGTGAATGCCCGTGGTGCGTCGTATCGGCATAAGCGGTCTGCTCGTGCCCTTCGCAATGCTCCATGTGGCAGTGACGCCAGAGGACGAGCTTTTCAAGCACGAAGAAACCGAGAATGCCGGCAAGGACAATGGCCGAGGTCGAAGTCGCATCGCCGCTGGCGATGATGGCGTGCGGCAGCACTTCGAGAAATGCGGCACCGAGTAGAGCGCCGATCGCATAGCTGACCAGCAGACTGACCCAGCGCTGACTCGCCGTCAATGCGACAAGCGCAGCGGCAAGCACCGAAATCAGACCGCCAGCAAACGACATGACGAGAATCCAGGCGAGTACAGACATGGCGGCGGGCACAAAAAAAAATCGATTATAAGGGATGCGCCTCGCAAACGTGGCGCTGCAACTGAGCTGCGGAGTCTCTCAACGCCTCACTCTTCGCGCCAGATCAGGGTCACCATGCGCCCCGTGGGGCCGTCGCGCCGGTAGGAATAGAAGCGCCGCGCATCACGATGAGTACAGAATTTCCCACCAAAAACCCGTTCCACACCCAGCGCACCCAAACGCTGACGCGCCAAAGTGTAAAGATCACACAGCCATTTTCCTGAGCCCTGTGGATGAAATGCCGATGCAGCCCGGGCATCGCATCGACAGAACGCTGCCCGCACCTCGTCGCCGACTTCGAAGGCATCCGGGCCGATCGCGGGGCCGAGCCATGCGACCAGACGGTCACCGGGCAACTCCAGCGCAGCCACCGTCGCTTCGATCACACCATCGGCCAGGCCACGCCAGCCGGCGTGAGCCGCGGCCACAGCAGAACCGTCTTCGGCTGCCAGCAGCAGCGGCAGACAGTCGGCAGTCATCACCGCGCAGACGGCACCGGGCGTTCGCGCAACGCTGGCGTCGGCACTAACACCTTGTGTTGCAGACTCAACCGCAACGACGGCAACACCATGGACCTGATTGAGCCAGAGCGGTTCGTTCGGCAGCAGAGCACGCAGTTGCGCGCGGTTCGCGGCAACGGCGGCTGGATCGTCACCGACGTGACTAGCCACGTTGAATTGCGCATAGGGCATAGTGCTGACACCGTGGAGTGACTCACGCGTCGTCACCATTGCCTGCACACCGGGAATAAGCAGCCCGTCCCAGTCCGGGATCAGCAGACCGTCGCTCATGAAAACCTCATGGCAGCCTCATGGAAGCCTCATGGCAGCCCCAGTTCACGCGCTGCGATCAGCAACTCGGCAAAATCCGCGGGTAGCGCCGCTTCCCAGCCCATCTCCTCATGGCTGCGCGGATGCAGCAGCGTCAGTCGCCAGGCATGCAGCGCCTGACGCGGAAAATCGGCATACAGCGGCACGCCACGACGCGTCGCCCGCCCATAGACGGGGTCGCCAACCAGCGGATGCCCGAGCGACGTCATGTGCACGCGGATCTGATGCGTTCTTCCGGTTTCCAGACGGCATTCAAGTAGCGTCGCCCCCTTGAAACGATCGCATACCACGTAATGCGTGCGCGCCTCCTTGCCATGTTGCTCGAGCGGCACGACGGCCATCCTGATCCGCTGCGTCGGATGGCGGCCGATCGGCGCATCGACAATGCCATTCGCAGCGACATCGCCCAGCACCAGTGCAAGATACTGCCGCTTGACGGTGCGCGCCTGCAACTGGCGCACAAGATCGGTCTGTGCTTCAAGGGTCCTGGCAACAACCATCAGGCCACTGGTTTCCTTGTCGAGACGATGAACAATGCCGGCGCGCGGAATCGCCGCCAGCCGGGGCTCGTGATGCAGCAGAGCATTGAGCAGCGTACCCTGCCAGTTGCCGCTGCCCGGATGGACAACGAGACCCGCAGGCTTATTGATTACGAGGATGTCGTCGTCCTCGAAGAGGATAGACAGTGGGATGTCCTCCGCTGCCGCCGGCAGGTCGCGCGGATCAGCAATCGCCGCCACTTCGATGCGTTCGCCGCCCCATACCTTGCGCTTGGCATCGACACTCGACGTGCCATCGATGCGGATCCGGCCATCGCGCAGCCAGCCCTGCAGGCGGCTGCGCGAATGCTGCGGCATCTGCCGCGCAAGCGCCTGATCAAGGCGCAGTCCAGCACAGCTGGAGGGCAGGACGAAGTTCTCGACGTCCACTGGAGCAGGCAAATCGTCTTCTTCGTCCTCCACCGGGTAGTCCGGGGCGCTTGCGTTATAATCTCGCGGATTCGTTTCTGGAATGTTCATCATGCGTAGTTTAGCGGCTCTGGCTGTCATTTTCGCGATTACTATCGCCCCCATGCCCCTGCTCAACGGTTGCAGCTCGACGCCTGAGCAGGCCGACGAGACTGCCAACTGGTCAGCGCAAAAGCTCTACGAGGAAGCTCGCGGCGCGATGAATGACGGTGCCTGGGACAAAGCCGTCAAGCTCTTCGAGAAGCTTGAATCACGCTTTCCCTACGGCCGTTATGCCCAGCAGGCACAGCTTGAAATCGCCTATGCCAGCTACAAACAGTCAGAACCAGCCTCGGCACTGGCGGCCTGCGACCGCTTCATCCGTCTCCATCCCAATCATCCAAACGTCGACTACGCCTATTTCCTGAAGGGCATCATCAACTTCAACGAGGACTTGGGCTTGTTTGGCTACCTGAGCCAGCAGGACGTCACCGAACGCGACCCAAAAGCCGCACGCGAATCCTTCGACGCCTTCAAGGAACTCGTCACCAAGTTCCCCAACAGCAAATACGCCTCTGATGCCACGGCGCGCATGAAGTACCTCGTCAATGCACTCGCCGCGCACGAAGTCCACGTTGCCCGCTACTACCTCAAACGGGGCGCCTATATCGCCGCCGTCAATCGCGCACAGGACGTATTGAGGGCCTATGCCGGCGCACCGGCGACCGAGGATGCATTGGTCATCATCATTCAGGGCTACGACGCGCTTGGTATGAAAGATCTGCGCGACGATACCGAGCGCATCATGCGTCGCAATTTCCCGAAGAGCGGCTACTACACACGCGGCCTTGACCGGCCGACGCCATGGTGGAAGCTCTGGTAACTCCATCCGAAGGGTGCCGTATCTGGCACCCGACACCGCCCGGTTCGGTGGCCGACAGGTACTGAGTCAGTATGATCGACTCACGGAAAAACCAGCCGTTCTATGCCCGAAAGTTGTACCGGATTTTTTCAGGCAGCTTCGGTCTAATCCTGACCTGTGTCGGCTTATACAGCCTGTTATTTATCGGCCCCTCGACGATCGTTCAGTTTTTTGCCGGCTCAGCCATTGTTGCGCTCGGCTACAACATGGTCGCATCCGCTTGCAAGGCCAAGGAATCGTGGCTGTCAAAACTGGGGCCATTGCCATAAATCAGTACAGCTTCAAGGTTGTTGTCGCCTCGTTCATACCGGCATCTTCGGGATCAGCTCCCACCCAGCTCGCTACCTCAAGAACAAGCATTGGCGCGGCTCTCCACCACACGCATCGTGGAAATCAAGCATTGATGCGGCTCTCCGGGCATCACCCTGGAGAAAGCCACTTCAACTCATCCCCGACCGCTCTCGTCAGATCAGCCTGACCAACTGCTTACCAACGTTCTCACCGTGTAACAGGCCGATCAGCGCCGCTGGTGCATTCTCCAGTCCATCGACCACCGTCTCACGATACCTGATGCGCCCGGCAACAACATGCTCACTGAGATCGGCCAGCGCCGCTGGCCAGCGCGGCAACATCTCGGTGACGATAAAACCCTGCATGCGGATGCGATTGACGAGGATAGCGCTCAGGTTGCGGATCGGATACGGCGCGCTGTTGTATTGGGAGATCATGCCGCACAGGGTGATACGCGCGAAGTCGTTCATGCGACCGAGCAGCGTATCGAAAATCTCGCCGCCGACATTCTCGAACAAGCAATCAATACGATTGGGCGTCGCCACCTTGAGCGCTTCCCATAAATTCCCAGCCTTATAGTCGATGCAGGCGTCAAAGCCCAGCACATCGACGACATAGCGACACTTCGCTTCCCCGCCAGCAACGCCAACCGCACGACAGCCGTGAAGTTTCGCGAGTTGACCGACGACGCTGCCGACAGCGCCGGCTGCGGCCGTCACCACCACCGTCTCGCCGGGCTTTGGCATGCAGATATCCATCAGGCCAATCCACGCGGTGACACCCGGCATGCCCAGAACGCCGAGATACGCGGATAAGGGAACACGTTCGGCATCAACCCTGACCAGCCCCACCCCATTGCTGGTCGCATATTCCTGCCACCCAAGGCGGCCAACCACCTTGTCGCCGACCGCGAAATCCGGATGACGCGAGGCAATCACCTCGCCCGCTGTGCCACCCAGCATCACCTCGTCAAGCGGCTGAGGCGCCGCGTAGGATCGCGCATCATTCATGCGCCCGCGCATGTAGGGATCAATCGACAGCCAATGGTTGCGCACTAGCAACTCACCCTCGCGCGGCACAGGAATCTCCACCTCAACAAGGCGGAAGTTGTCATCCGTCACCCAACCCTGCTGCACCGGACGGCTTGCCAGGATCACCTGTCGATTTCGCTCACTCATTTCTCATTTCTCATTTCTCATTTCTCAATTCTCAATTTTCACACCACCATACTCGCAACGCCAGCCATAGCGAGACACCACCAAACAGGAGACAGACTACGACCGCATTAGCTCGAACATTCGAGCCTTGGCCGTTTAATCCTACCTGGACGCGGAAGAATAAAGGAAAGCCGCATCGTTGAGGTCTCATCGTTATGTCTCACGTTCCATGTTCTAGAAATGCTGGAATGCTGGGATGTCAGACTTGCCCTCTGACAATGCCTGAGACTGGACTTTGGAATATGGGATTTGACTCCGGATACCGCTCGTATGCTCTAATAACAAATGAAATTATGGTTTAAGCATTATCGTGACGCTTGCTGACCATCACTCATTAACAGGTTTTATATCAGGGCGTTAGCGTGCTTTTCAACTCCTACATATTTCTATTCCTATTTGTACCCGTCGTCTTTGCTGGCTTTTTTCTGATCGGCAGGTACAACCGTCCCTTGGGAGCTTTGTGGCTATTTGCGGCTTCATTATTTTTTTATGGCTGGTGGAATCCTGCCTATGTCGGTCTATTGCTTGTTTCGATAGCTCTAAATTACGGACTTGGTGTAGCCCTATCTAAGGAGCGTCACCGTGGCCAAGAGGCCCGCGCGAAGTGGATTTTGCGCATTGGTATCGCCGTAGACCTATGTCTTCTTGGGTATTTCAAATATGCGAATTTCTTTGTTCAAAACGTTGAGTCAGCCTTAAGCCTCCAATGGCAAATTGAACCCATTATTTTGCCTCTTGGGATTTCTTTTTTTACCTTCACCCAGATTGCGTTCTTAGTGGATGCCTATCGAGGAGAAGTCAAAGAAACCAACTTTGTTCACTACGGGCTTTTTGTCACATATTTCCCTCACCTTATCGCCGGGCCTGTTCTTCATCATAAGGAAATGATGCCGCAATTTGCACACGCGGCAACATACAAAATTCATTGGGAAAACCTTTCTGTTGGGCTAACGATCTTCGCTATTGGCCTCTTTAAGAAAGTAGTCCTTGCTGATGGAATTGCCCCGTTTGCCAGCCCGGTGTTCGCTACCGCTACCGATGGAGGCATCCTGACATTTGTAGAAGCCTGGGGTGGCGCATTGGCATATACCTTTCAGCTCTATTTCGACTTCTCCGGCTACTCAGATATGGCTATTGGTGTATCTCGTCTATTCGGCGTGAGACTTCCATTAAATTTTGACTCACCATACAAATCGGTCAATATCATCGAATTTTGGCGTCGATGGCACATCACGCTTTCGCGGTTTCTGCGTGACTACCTTTATTTCTCGTTGGGAGGAAACCGCAAGGGCAAAGTAAGGCGTTACATCAATCTGATGGCCACCATGTTGCTGGGGGGGCTGTGGCATGGAGCTGGCTGGACATTCGTAATTTGGGGTGGTTTGCACGGCTTGTACCTAGTGATAAACCACAGTTGGCATCAAATATGCGGTGCTGCTGGTCAGCACAAAAAAAGCAGCACCCGCTTGGGGCGTTTCGCCTCAATGATGTTAACGTTTGTAGTCGTCGTTGTTGCTTGGGTATTTTTTCGTGCTCAAAATATCGAAGCCGCATTTCACATACTCAGCGGCATGTCTGGTGCAAATGGACTGACTTTGTCAGATGGCCTGCTGCCAAGGGGGATGATGCAAATCTTAGCGTCGTGGGGCGTAAAGTTCGGCGATTTGCCTGCATTCAGTGCAATTCCAGGGGCAACAACTGCGATGGTTATCTGGGTGCTATCCATGTGGGTCTTGGTTTGGTTCGCTCCGAATAGTCAGCAGATCATGTCGGACTTTAAACCGGCCTTGGAGCTCGTGACCTCTGCCACGAGGTTGCGTTGGCAACCTAATACACGTTGGATGATTGTGACGATATTGGTTTTCTTATTCGCCTTGGGACAGATGGGGAAAGTCAGTGAATTCCTTTACTTTCAGTTCTGACACCCACCGCCGTTACACCCTTGCGCTGATTTTTTTGGTATTCCTACCAGCTATCGGACTATTCGTTTTCGGTATTTTCCTGGAACCACTATATGGTGACTTAACCCGTGTCGGTTCCTATGCTGAAAGAGATTTTGGTTGGGAGCAGCCGCAACTCGATTTTGAAAAACCGCTCTATAAAAGCGATGGATATCACAAGTACCACGATGTAGTTGTGCTTGGAGATTCCTTCTCCAGAGTCTGGCCTCAAAAACAGTGGCAAAACTACTTAATTGCGGCAACGGGTTGGTCAGTTGTGACGCTGGATATCAATCACATCAAGTGGGAGCAAATACTGGAGAACCGCGCTTTTATTGAAACCCCTCCCAAGTATTTAATACTGGAATCCGTGGAGCGTGAATTCCCTGGTCGGATCAAAGATTGGCACGCTTGCGAGGCTTCGGAAATTTCAAAGCAGCCCACTCTGCCGTTGCCCCTCCTTCCTCGACCTGTTCATATTGCGGACCTAAGGCAGTTCGCGAAATACGTCGAGCGCAAGAAGGATTGGAACAATATTAAGCTGGGGTTCGTCGTAAATTACCTACTGAATGGGGCCTGGCGCAGGGCGATAGGTACGGAACTTACGGATACAAGAAGGGTTAATTTATCATCCGGGGTTGTTCCATTCTCTAGCGCCAACAAGCGAGAGATGCTGGTCTACAAGGACGATTTTGAGAAAGCCCCATTGTGGGATGAAATGGACCTGTTGGCAGCGGGCTGTAAGATGAATGAGGTTCGCAAGAAAGTCGAAGCAAACGGACGAACCCAACTTATCGTAATGGTTGCCCCAGACAAACTAACGGCGTATTCCGACCTCGTCGACCGCCATGATGGCAGCTTGCGCCATGGCGGTATGCTTGCAAAACTTTCTGAACAACACCCCGAAGTCATTCCGCGACTTGATCTTGCGCTCAGGTCAGCTATTCGTGACGGGGAACAGGACGTATACCTGCCTGACGATACTCACTGGGGTTCGACCGGCCACCGAATAGCAGCCGAAACGCTTCTTGGCTTTCTGCGAGTTCGTGAATAGTCTTCTTGTAAATAGAAGAAACTTAGGCACCGATTAATTCCCGACGAAGCTGTTTTTTCTCACCCAGCCCTGCAGCGCCAGATGGCTTGCCAGTATCACCTGTCGATTTCACTCACTCATTCCCCCGCCTCGCATCTCTCACATCACTACGCTCGCACCGCCATCCACGGCGAGACACTGCCCGGTGACATGACGCGAGGCGTCGGACGCAAGGAATACCACGGCGCCCTGCAAATCCTCCTCACCGCCGATGCGCTGGAGCGGCGTCGCGGCAATGATCTGTGGCTCGATTGCATCGAGCAGCCCACCCGACATCTTCGAGCGGAAGAAGCCGGGGCAAATCGCATTGACGTTGATTTGGTGACACCCCCATTCCGCCGCCAGCGCGTGGGTGAGGTTCACCACCGCGCCCTTGCTAGTGTTGTAGGCAATGGTCTGGATGCCCGGCGGATTACCGCCAAGCCCGGCAATTGAAGCAATGTTGATGATCTTGCCGCGTTGCTGTGGAATCATTGCGCGCCGCGCAACTTCACGGGTGAGGAAGAACAGTGCATTGATGTTGAGACCCATGACCTTGTGCCAGGCTGCATCCGGATACGTTTCGGCTGGCGCGCCCCAGCTTGTGCCGGCGTTATTAACGAGGATATCGATGGTTCCGTAACACGCCAACACCGCGTCGACCAGCGAATCCGCTGTGCCATCAGCGCCGAGATTTCCGGCGATTGGCAGCACTTCATAACCTTGCGCGCGCAGGTGGGCCGCCGCTTCATCGAGTTCGTCTGCTTTGCGCGCCGTAATCGCCAGTCGTGCGCCCATCTCGCCAAGTGCCTTAGCCATCTGCAAACCCAGCCCGCGCGACGCGCCGGTGACCACGGCCACCTTGCCGCTCAAATCGAACAACTGCCTGACGCTCATGGTTTCCCCTCTAAGCCGTTACGAATGCAGACACAGCGCAGCAAAGCGTGAATCTGCTTGTGAAAAAAGTTATTATCGTTCTCTTGCCCATGAAGCGCGCGGCAAACAATCGTTCACGATAAACAGAAGGATCGAGGATAAACCCCATGAACGGCCTGATGATGGACATGCCACTGATGATTTCGGGCGTACTCAGGCATGTCGCGCTTTATCACGCCGATACCGAGATTGTTTCCCGCCAGACGGATGGCAGCATCCATCGCGGTACTTACGCTGCAACCGAGCTGCGCGCGCGCCAGGTCGCTTGCGCTCTGGCGTCACTGGGCATCACACCGGGTGAGCGCATCGGCACACTGGCGTGGAACACCCATCGCCACTTCGAGCTCTACTACGGCATCTCCGGCAGCGGTGCGATCTGCCACACCATCAATCCGCGCCTGTTCCCCGAGCAGATCATCTTCATCATCAACCACGCCGAAGACAGCGTCATCTTCTTCGACCAGACTTTCCTGCCGCTCGTGCAGCGCCTCGCACCCGCCTGTCCGACGGTGAAAACCTGGGTACTACTCGGCACACAAGATCAGCTGCCGGCCGAAACGCCCCTGCCCAACCTGCTGGCCTATGAAGAGCTACTCGCTACCGTCGCATCAAAGGCTACCGATTACGAATGGCCGAGCTTCGACGAGCAGACTGCCTCTTCACTTTGCTACACCTCGGGCACCACTGGCAATCCCAAGGGTGTGCTGTATTCCCATCGTTCGACCATCCTCCATGCCTACGCCTCAGCACTGCCTGATTGTGCCGGGCTTTCCGCTTCCGACGTCGCCTTGGCGCTGGTGCCGATGTTCCATGTCAATGCCTGGGGCATCCCCTATTCCGTC
Source organism: uncultured Rhodocyclaceae bacterium (assembly GCA_964486795.1). Taxonomy (GTDB): domain Bacteria; phylum Pseudomonadota; class Gammaproteobacteria; order Burkholderiales; family Rhodocyclaceae; genus Sterolibacterium. The sequence goes on along the minus strand of CAZAOQ010000001.1, from coordinate 33,614 downwards.
CCGCTCGCCGGTGCCCGGCTGGTCCTGCCGGGGCCTGCCTTCGATGGCAAGAGTATCTATGAACTGATCGAGCAAGAAGGTGTCACCTATGCGGCAGGCATCCCGTCAATCTGGTACGGACTGCTCAACTATATGGAGCAGCACAAGCTGCGCTTCTCGCGCCTGAAGCGTGCCATCATCGGCGGCGTGACTTGTCCGCCGCTGCTGATCCGCGCACTCGAGGACTTCTACGGCGTCGAGGTCCGCCATGCCTGGGGCATGACCGAGACCAGCCCCGCCGGTGTGGTTAATGCCGTTAAACACAAGCATGCCGGGCTGTCGGCGGACGAGCGCTTCTACCTCAAGACCAAACAAGGGCGACCCTGCTTCGGCCTTGAAGTCGAAGTCGTCGATGGCGAAGGTCAGCGTCTGCCACATGACGGCTGCACCAGCGGTGACCTGCTGGTACGCGGTCCCTGGGTTGCCCGCGGCTATTACCGTAACGAACAGGCTGAACCGGCATTGCAGATCGAGTCAGGCGGACGCACCTGGCTGCACACGGGTGACGTGGCGAGTCTTGATACCGATGGCTACCTGCAGATCACCGATCGCTCAAAGGACATCATCAAGTCCGGCGGTGAATGGATTTCCTCCGTAGAACTCGAAAACATCGCGATGAGCCACCCGGCTGTCGCTGAAGCCGCTGTGATCGCCGTTTCACATCCAAAATGGGACGAGCGCCCGCTGCTGCTGGTCGTGCGAAAGTCCGCGCAGCGCGTCACGCGCGAAGAGCTGCTGGCCTTCTATGACGGCAAGGTGGTCAGGTGGTCTAAGCCCGACGACGTCGTGTTCGTCGACAGCCTGCCGCACACAGCCACCGGCAAAGTATTGAAGACGCAGCTACGCGAGGAATACACGGCCTATCAATTGCGCGAAAGTGCCCACACCCACGCTCGTAACGTCGACGACGACATGAGCGTAAGCAATGACGAATAGCCACGACCAATGAACTCAAACTCCTTTGCCAGCCTGGCGCTGGCCCCGGCTCTGCTCGATAACCTCGGCGAGCTCGGCTACCAGCACATGACGCCGATCCAGGCACAAGCACTGCCGTCCATCATGGCGCGCCGCGACTTGATCGCTCAAGCGGAAACCGGCAGCGGCAAAACAGCTGCTTTCGGCATCGGCATTCTGCACAAGATCAATCCCAACCTCAGTGCCATTCAAGCGCTGGTACTCTGCCCAACGCGCGAACTCGCCGACCAGGTCGCGCGCGAGTTGCGCCGCCTCGCCCGTGGCATCGGCAACGTCAAGATCATAACGCTGTGTGGCGGCGTGTCACTGGGGCCGCAGATCCACTCCCTCACCCACGGTGCACACATCATCGTCGGCACCCCGGGGCGCCTCATCGATCACCTCGATCGCGCCACCCTCAAACTCGAGCGCCTGCAGACCCTCGTGCTCGATGAAGCCGACCGCATGACGGATATGGGTTTTGCCGACGACATCGAACGTATCGTCGCCGCCAGTCCGCCCCATCGTCAGACCTTGCTGTTCTCTGCCACCTATCCCGCTGACATTCGCGCCGCCAGCGCCCACTTTTTGCGCGATCCGGTCGAAGTCACCGTCGCCACGGATTTTGACGCCGAGCGTATCGAGCAGCGCTGCCACGAAGTGGCCAATGGTCCGGGGCCACGCAACGCGGCCGTGGCGCGGCTTCTCAGTGCGACACGACCCGTCTCGGCGCTGGTGTTCTGCAACACCAAGGTAAACTGCTGCGATCTCGCCGGCGCGCTGCGTCAGCAAGGCTTCAACGCCACCGCCCTGCACGGCGACCTCGAACAGCACGAACGCGATGAGGCGCTGATCCAGTTCGCCAACCGCAGCTGCTCAGTGCTCGTCGCCACCGACGTCGCCGCACGCGGTCTCGACATTCAGACGCTCGACCTCGTCATCAATGCCGAAGTATCGAGAAGCGTCGACACGCATATCCACCGCATCGGTCGCAGCGGGCGTGGCCATGGCACAACGGGCCTCGCGCTGAACCTCTGCACCCCCGGAGAGAAGCGCCGCCTCGCGCAGATCGAAGCCTTCATGAAGGTGCCTCTGCATTGGCACCCGCTGCCCGAGGCCACCGAGGCAACCAATGCCGCCGCCTACCAGGCCCCCATGCAGACCTTGTGCATCCAGGGCGGTCGCAAGAACAAGCTGCGCCCCGGCGATATCCTCGGTGCGCTGACGGGCGATGCCGGTCTGACACGCGAGCAAATTGGCAAGATCGACGTCACCGAGCAAACGACCTACGTCGCTATCGCGCGTGAGGCTGCAAAGCAAGCGCTCGAACGACTGGGTGCCGGCAACATCAAGGGGCGGAATTTCCGCATGCGCTATCTCGCAGCAGGCGACACTCGCGAAGACACGGCGTAGGCCAAAAATTATCCCGCCGTTACGGCGAGCAACTCCTCTAGCACCTTCTGCGACGCCAACATTTCGACGTGCCCGACTTGCGCCAGAGGCCGGTTGTCAGCCCCGCGCATCCTGCCTGTCTCGGGTGGAATCAAGATATTGTCATGTTCGCCGTAGTAGGCGATACAGGGAACCGCCAACGGCATCTCTTCAAAGAAGCGCGCCAGCTCGACGAGCCAGGGACTCTTGGCGCACATCTGTTCGGCATTGCGCCCGAAACCCTGGCGTGCCGAACCACTGCCGGAATGCGGCGTACCGAGCGTGATCAACCGTGCGACATGATCCTCACCATAACGCCGCAGATAGGCCAAGCAAGCCAGCCCGCCCATGCTGTGGCCGACCAGCGTCACCCGCTCTGCACCCATCTCGGCACGCAGCCAGGCGACGCGACGTGCAATCTGCTCGGCATAGGTGTCGATGTCGCTATACAGCGGCTCCAGCGAAACCGTTGCCACGCAGCGGCCGCGCGCCTCCAGCCGTGACTTGAGCCACCACCAGCCACCACGATTGCAGGCATAACCATGCACCAGAAGAATGGGATCACTCGCACTCCCGCTATCCGCGGCGGTCCTCCGCCGGGCGTCTGCACCCACCAGCAAGTTCTCGAAAGCGCACATGAAGCCCAGGCGACAGAACGCCAGCCATTCGCGTAAGACCTGCCGCCACAGTGCCGTACCGTGCAACCGCCCGCCCGCTCCAAGCGCCGTCCGATAGACATGCCCGTACAGATAGCCCATGCCAATGGGCCAGGCACGCAAGGCAGCCGCGAAGAAAATGATCGTCACGACCGCTTCGAAAGACGACCAGCCAGCCAGTGATACGAGGCTAACGCCGATAGCCAGATAGGCGAAGAGCTCAAACAACAACATTAGGCGCAGCAGGCGAGCAAGCATTGAGATAGAGCGCTTTTGAGTAATTTATCAAGGGAATCTCGAGGTGTCTTTCGTCTTCAAATCCAAGCGCATTATGGATGCGAATCCCGGTTCATGCCGGGTGAAATCCAGTGGGCCAGCACCCTTAGAACTCGTAGGTCGGGTTAGCGAAGTAATTGGGCCGCGGCCAAAAATCGTCCCAAAGGTCAATCGCCTGCGAATTGTGTTCTATAAATATCAACAACTTAATGCGACTGACTTGAGAGAGCGAAGCGTAACCCGACGCCCATTGTCAGGTTATGACCGCAGGAAATCACTTCAGGGGCGCTTCACTAACCCGACCCACAACTGCCTTCGTGGCTAATCAGAATTAGCCACCGAAATCGGGATGAAAAAACGCAGACCCGAAATTCCGGGTCTGCGTTTTCATGCGTGATACATGACGCTTGACGCTTGACGCTTGAGACTTACAGCGCCTTGACGAGTTTCGACAAGTAACGCTGGATCTGCTTGGTGGCATACATGCCCGAAAGCCCCGACTGGTGCGTGCCCATGCCGGCACCACCGGCGTCGGCACCGACGACGTACAGGCCACGAATCGGCAGTTCCGACTTCGGCTTGTCGATGCCGCACTGGCCGACGATCTGCGCGAGCCCGACGCATTCGCCACCGCTACCCTTAACCACGCTGTCGCGCGTCAGATCGGAAATTTCACGCGGCCCGGTGTATTCCTTGCGTTCGGTGGCTTCCCAGATATCCGGGAAGACCTGCTGCATCTGCTCGTCCATCTTCGCCCACAAGGCTTCGATCTCCTTGGCTTCCGGGTTGGCCGAGCAGACGGTGCCGGAGACCAGAACCTGCTTGCCTTCCGGCGCGGCATCCGGATCGAAGAACTTGTGGTTGACCATGAACAGGATGACCTCCTCGGGCAGCTTGCCATCCTTCATGTCCTTGTAGCGCTCCATATTCAGCCACGCATCGTCGGACCACATGACGTAGAGACCCGTTTTCATAACGGGCTTATTGAGGAAGTAGCGAACACTGGTGAAGGCCCAGCCCGGAACCAGGCTCTTGACGTAATTCACGTAGGTCTTGTCGAAGTGCTCAGTACCGACCAGCTTCAGCACCGTCGGCTGCAGACCGGCACTACTGACGACGACGGGCGCATTGAAGGTACCCTTGGCGGTCTTCACGCCGGTGACAGCGCCGTCCTCGACCACAACCTTGTCGACGCGGCAATTATTGATCACCGTGCCACCGTTCTTCTTGAACTCGCGCACCATCACATTGGTCAGCAGAGCGAAGCCGCCCTTGTACTGGCCGCCGCCACCCTGCAGCATCATCTGCTGCATGATCAGGATCATTTCAGAGGCGCTGACGAGGTCGATCGGTTCGGCCAGCGAGGCATTAGCCTGGAAGGCCAGATAGCTATACAGCGGCGCGGGCACGTCGCGTGTGGACAGCCATTCTTCCATGGTGACGCGATCAAGCTTGGCGAGGTCTTCGGTATTCAGGCCAAGCATTTCACCGATCAGCATCAAGGATTTTTCCTGCTCTTCCGGCGTCGCCTCCCATGAATTAAAGAAGCCGGTGGCGTCGGTCAGCGCCTGCTTCTGCGAGGTGACTTTGTAATCCTTCCAGCCCTTGCGGCGATAGGCGAGCGTAATCATCTCGCGCTGGTCATCGACGTCCAGCGCCGGCTTGAAATCTTCGGAACAACCGAGTTCAGCAAAGATGGTTTCAAAAGCATTGCCACGTGTCGGCACCTGACCGTGCGGGAACAGGTCATAAGCGTAGCCATCGGCATCGACGCTATACATCTTGCCGCCGAGTACCTCGTTCTTCTCGATGACCAGAGTGCGCACACCGCGCTTCTGCAACAGCGTAGCGCAAGCCATGCCGCCGGGGCCGCTGCCGATAACGATGACGTCGAAATTATTATTGGACATTTGCTTCTCCTCTTGGGTTGATGATGATGCGGGTTTATCAGGATTTTCCGGCGACTTCGTCCGGCAATGTTGTAGCAGCGTGATCGACGAACAAGCCACCGATCAGGTTTTCAATGAAGGCGATCTGCCGTTCGACACGCTGATCGACCTGGGCATCGACGCCGAATGTGGCCCGCATCAACGGCGCGATCGCGAAATGGCCGAATGAAAGGTGCAGAAACAGCTCGACGATCTGCGGGTAATCCTGCTTCTGCACATGTTTCGCGCGCTTGCCGAGCTGATCGGTAATCGCCTTGGCAAAGGGCTTGAGCCATCGGTCGACGAGGCGCGGCAAGTTCTCGCCGTCGGCAATCGCCTCCAGATAGAGCAGCTGGCTGACGTAGGGCCGGCGCTGAAGCTGGGTGATGATCTGCTGCGCAGCGTCGTGGATATTCTCCATCGTGTTAGCGCCCGCCGAGGTGCGGCGTACTGTATCGATGATGGGCTGAATGCCGCGTTCGAGCACGGCTTCGTAGAGCGCTTCCTTGTTCTTGTAGTAGTTGTAGAGCGTCGCCTCATTGACCCCGGCGGCGCTGGCAATCTCGCGCACCCGCGTGCCACGCAGACCGTGACGCGCAAACAACAGCTCAGCCGCATCGAGAATCTGCCCGTCAGTGAATGCAGCACGCTCGGCAAGTGCCGCAGTGCGCGTCGGCGTGATGCCACGGCCCGCTGCAATGGCAGTGCTGCGGGTAGCGGAGGCGGTTGCTTTCAAAGAGGACATACGAGTGCCGACAATCAAGATTAAGTAAACGTTTATCGGATTAAACGTCTGTTTATTCTCGATGTCAACTGGTGTAAGCAGGGGTGCAAGCAGCCCTTGGCTGGCTCATGGCCTGCGAGTCATCGATGGGTCGTTGGTCAATTCTGCACCGCTATAATGCCCGAATGAAAACCAAGGAATCAGGGACGTGACGGACAAGCCTGCCATGCCCACCAACCGCGCCACCAGCCATGCTCCTAGCCACCACAAGACGGCGCGGGTCGGCCGGCCGCGCGGCAGCAACAAGGAAGCCCGGATCGCCCGCATCCTCGTCGTGGCACGCCAGCAATTTGCGGAGAAGGGCTTTTCGCAGACCACCTTCAAGGATGTCGGTCGTGGCGCCGGCATGACCCATGCCGCGCTGTACTCGTATTTCTCCTCAAAGGTCGAGCTTTATGTCGCCACGCTGGTAGACACACAAGGTGTCCTGTTGCCCGAATATCTGCGCGCCATCGAGGAAGGTAAAACCTTGCGTGAGCGTTTCCGGCGCATTCTCATGGCATCAGCCGCCGCCGCCGACCGCGACTCCACAGTCACCGGTTTTCTGGCAGCCGTACCGATTGAGATTCGTCGCCATCCCGAACTGCTTGCCGAAATACAGAAGCGTGACAAAAACGGCGTCTATCAAGCGCTGATCATGATGTTCGAGGATGCCAAACGCAACGGCGAGCTGAACCCCGCACTCTCCACCGAAAACCTCGTTTCTGCATTTTTCGGCGGCGCGCTCGGCGTCTCCCTGTTCCACTACGGCATGCATTCGACCCATCTGACCGATGCCATGTCGATCTTCGCCACCTTGATCGACTGCGGCTTCGACACGCCCGGCATCGGCTTCGCTGCGCCCGCACTCGACGATGCGCCAGGCGCTGTCAAGAAGCCCCCCTCAGACAAGAAGCGCAAACCCGCCGCAACCGAGGCCTGACGCCAGTCGGCTCCCCTGACAAGGCCACGGCCTTCGGGTAGGATGGGCTCTCCGACGCAGTCGATGGAGAGTGCCAATGAAGCTGGAAAATCTGCTTCCTGACTTGCAGCAGCGCGTCGCGACGATCCGCCGCGATATTCACGCACACCCCGAGCTCGCCTTCGGCGAATGGCGCACCGCCGATCTGATCGCCAAGAGGCTCGAGGAAATCGGTCTTCTGGTCCACCGCGGGCTTGCCGGCACCGGCATTGTCGGCACGCTTCAGGTCGGCACGAGCAACCGCGCCATCGGCTTGCGCGCCGACATGGACGCGTTGCCGCTCGACGAGCTCAATGGTTTCGCACATCGCTCGACACATCCCGGCCAGATGCACGCCTGCGGCCACGACGGCCACACCGCCATGCTGCTCGGTGCCGCCGAGGCACTCAGCGCCCTGCGCAATGAGGGGCGTTTTGACGGCACGGTGCATTTCATCTTCCAGCCGGCCGAGGAACACGAAGGCGGCGCACGCGTCATGATTGAGCAGGGGCTTTTAGACAAGTTCCCCATGCAGGCGGTCTACGGCCTGCACAACTGGCCGGGGCTGCCCGTCGGCGAGATGGCCGTGATGCGCGGCGCGGTCATGGCCGGTGCCGATCGCTTCGAAATCATCGTGACCGGTCGTGGTGGCCACGCCGCCATGCCGCATCAGGCCACCGATACCGTACTTGCCGGTGCCGCACTGGTGCAGGCACTGCAGATGCTGGTCGGCCGCAATACCGATCCTCTGGAACCCGCGGTGCTCTCGGTGACGCGCTTTCACGCCGGCCATGCCGATAATGTCCTGCCCGAAGAAGCCTGTCTCGGCGGCACCGTGCGCACCTTCAGCGAGACTCAGCAGCGCATGATGGAATCGGGTATGCGGCGCATCTGTGAAGGCATCGCCACGACACACGGCTTACAGGCCCGTCTCAGTTACGAACGCGGCTATCCGCCGACCATCAACAGCATCGCCGAAACCGCATTATGTGTTGAAGCCGCCGCGCAGGCGCTGGGCCACGACCGCGTGCGCGACGATCTGCGGCCCAGCATGGGTGCTGAAGATTTCGCCTACATGCTGCACGAACGACCCGGCTGCTATGTCTGGCTCGGCAACGGTCCGGGTGCGGGCGGCTGCATGCTACACAGCCCACACTATGACTTCAATGACGAAATCATCCCGCTCGGCATCGCCTATTGGGTAAGGCTAGTCGAACACGCGCTACCGGTCTGAGCGGGACAGGGCAATGCACGAAATGTCGCTGACCGAAAGCATGCGCGAACTGATCGAAGCGGCGGCACAGCGAGAGAAGTTCACGCACGTCAAGACCGTACATCTCGACATCGGCCGCCTGTCGTGCGTCGAACCCGAGGCCCTTGAATTCTGTTTTGATGCCGTGATGCGCGGCGGCGTCGCCGAGGGCGCCCGTCTTGAAATCACCCTGCTGCCAGGCCGCGCCTGGTGCCAACGCTGCGCGACGGAGGTCGATCTCGACGATGCACTCGACCCCTGTCCACACTGCGGCGCTTTCGGACTGCGCATCACCAGTGGCAACGAAATGCGTGTGAAGGAACTTGAGGTATCGATGTAGGGTACAAGCACGCGACGGCACGATGACACTATGACTCGATGACTCGATGGCCCGAGCGTATTCAGTAGAGAGGATGCCAAGATGACCAGCACTCCGACTCCGACGCCGACTCCGTCCCTGACGCTGCGCGATTACATCCGCGCCCATCATCGCTGCGACGAAATAACTGCCCTCGCGCCGTTGCTACCGCTGGCCGAACTGTCACCGGCAGAGCGCACGCGTGCCGCCGACCGCGCAAAGTCGCTCATGACGACGATCCGCGCGGTCCATGCTGAACGCGGCGGTCTCGATGCCTTTCTCCACGAGTACGACCTCTCCTCGCACGAAGGCGTGGTGCTGATGTGTATGGCCGAGGCGCTGCTACGCATCCCCGACACCGCCACCGTCGACCGCCTGATCCAGGACAAGATTGGCAGCGCCGACTGGACGCACCACGTCCCACACTCCGCCAGCCTGTTTGTGAATGCCTCAAACTGGGCACTGATGCTGACCGGTCGACTCGTCCGTTTCGAGAACAGCGATGAAACCCTCGCTGGCACCGGCAAACGCCTGCTCGCACGCGCCAGCGAACCACTGATCCGTCAGGCCATGCGCGCCGCGATGCGCCTGCTCGGTGAGCAATTCATCATGGGTCGCAGCATCGGTGAGGCACTGACCAACGCCGCTCCGGCCGAACAGCGCGGCTATCGCCACTCCTATGACATGCTCGGCGAAGCGGCCCTGAGCATGGCCGATGCCGCGCGCTATCTCTCCGCCTATCGGCATGCGATCGAAGCCATCGGCCAGTTTCATGCAAGTCACACTGCCCACGCTGCCCACGCTGCCCACGCTGCCCATGATCTCCCTGGCGATCAGCACCGCAGTCTCACCCGTCTCGCCGCGCCGAGCATCTCGATCAAGCTCTCCGCCCTGCACCCACGCTACGAAGTTTCCCAGCACCCGCGCGTCATGGCCGAGCTGCTGCCCGCTGTGCGCGAACTCGCGGCACTTGCCAGGCAACATGACATCGGCCTGACCATCGATGCTGAAGAAAGCGACCGGCTCGAACTCTCGCTCGACCTCTTCGCGGCCCTTGCCGGCGAGCCCGCGCTCGCGGGCTGGAATGGTCTCGGACTCGCCGTGCAGGCGTATCAAAAGCGCGCCCCGGCCGTCATCGACTGGCTTGCCGAACTCGCCCGCCGCACTCGGCGCCGCCTGGCAGTGCGCCTCGTCAAGGGTGCCTACTGGGATACGGAAATCAAGATCGCCCAGGAGCGCGGCCTCATCGATTATCCCGTCCATACCCGCAAGATCGCCACGGACATCGCCTATCTGGCCTGCGCCGCCAAACTGCTCGACGATCCCCTCGCCTTTTATCCGCAATTCGCCACGCACAATGCCTTCAGCGTGGCACGCATCATCGAGATGGCGCATGGACGCGGCCTGGGCAGCGAAAACGCCGGGGATTTTGAATTCCAGCGACTGCACGGCATGGG
>CAZAOQ010000001.1:21721-23439 GCA_964486795.1 uncultured Rhodocyclaceae bacterium | reverse complement strand
CGCATCTATGCACCCGTTGGCAGCCACGAAGAGCTGCTCGCCTATCTCGTGCGTCGCCTGCTCGAAAATGGTGCCAACAGCTCCTTCGTCCATCGGCTTGAAGACAGACACACGCCGCTCGAAGCGCTCGTCGCCGATCCCGTCGCTCTATGGCATAGCGCGCGGCCGCCGCAAACCCTGCCCCGGCCCGAAGAGCTGTACGGCACGGAACGGCGCAACAGCCGGGGCCTCGACCTGAGCGACGAGCCGACCCTGACGGAACTCGGCGCTGCCCTGGAAGCCGCGCGCCATAACGATCTCCGGGCAGCACCGCGCATTCTCGGCGAGCAAGGCGAGTCAAGCGAGACAGCGAATGACCCGTGGCAAGCGCTGTTCTCACCCGCTGACCGCCGCGAACGCATTGGCTCCGTGCGCCCGGCCACCTGCGCCGACATCAATGCCACGCTCGCCTCAGCCAGTGCGGCACAGCGCGGCTGGGAGCGCACCCCTGCGACCGAGCGCGCGGCCTGCCTCGAACGCGCTGCCGACCTGCTCGAACGTGAATGCGCGGTGCTGATGGCGACGATCATCCGTGAAGGAGGCCGCACGCTGCCCGACGCCATGAACGAAGTACGCGAAGCCATCGACTTCTGCCGCTACTACGCTGCCCGCACACGCGAAGACTTCGGCGCACCACGCGAACTCGGCGGCCCCACCGGCGAACGCAATCTGTTGAGCCTGCATGGCCGTGGCGTGTTCGCCTGCATCAGCCCGTGGAACTTCCCACTCGCCATCTTCATTGGCCAGGTCACCGCCGCACTCGCCGCTGGCAATGCCGTGGTTGCCAAACCCGCCGAGCAGACACCACTGACTGCTGCAGCAGCGGTCGATCTGTTGCATCGTGCCGGCATCCCGCACGACGTGCTGCAACTTCTCCCCGGCGACGGGCGCATCGGCGCAGCACTTGTCGCCAACCCGCGCATCGATGGCGTCGCCTTCACCGGCTCGACCGAAACGGCGCGGCTGATCGCCCAGGCGCTCGTCAACCGTGGCAGCACCGAACACCCTGCACCACTCGTCCCGCTGATCGCCGAAACCGGCGGCCTCAACGTCATGATCGCGGACAGCTCGGCGCACCCGGAACAACTCGTGCGCGATGTCCTCACCTCCGCCTTCAACAGCGCCGGCCAGCGCTGCTCGGCGCTGCGCGTGTTGTTTGTTCAAGAGGACATTGCCGAGCGAGTGACGACACTCCTGGCTGGCGCCATGCAGGAACTCACCATCGGCAATCCGGCATTGATTACGACCGACGTCGGCCCGGTCATTGATGCAACCGCACGCAACGCACTCGAAGCACATGTCGCCTGGCTCGAAACCAACGCCCGTCTCATCCATCGCTGCGAGCTGCCGCCCGAATGCAATGAAGGCATTTTCTTCCCGCCACAGACCTGGGAAATTACCCGCCTCACCCAACTCAAGGGTGAGGTATTCGGCCCCATCCTGCACCTCATCCGCTGGCGGGCCGACACGCTGGGGCATGTACTGGCCGACATCAACGCCAGCCCCTACGGCCTGACCCTGGGCCTCCACAGCCGCCTCGACACCACCGTCGAGCCGCCTTTGGCCGCCAACACCGTTTCGCCGCGAACGCCACGCCTGATTCGCGCCGCCTTTGCCCGGGGCAATCACCAGACCGCCTATGCCGTCTACTTCGCCGGCGGGCCGCCGTACTCGCTTCG
>CAZAOQ010000001.1:585-21711 GCA_964486795.1 uncultured Rhodocyclaceae bacterium | reverse complement strand
GGCCTGACCCTGGGCATCCACAGCCGCATCGACACCACCGTCGAGCGCATCGTCAATGCTGTCCGCGTCGGCAACATCTACGTCAATCGCAACATGATCGGCGCGGTGGTGGGTGTCCAGCCCTTCGGCGGCGAGCGTCTTTCCGGCACCGGCCCCAAGGCGGGTGGCCCCCACTATCTGCTGCGCTTCGCCAGCGAACGCTGCCTGACCACAACCACCACCGCAGCCGGCGGCAACGCCAGCCTGATGGGCGCGAGCAATAGCGACATCGCATGAACTGAAGATACCCAAATCGGGCGTTAAACCAAGTATTTGTCGTTATAATTCACCGGATAACGACAAGCCGACAAGTCTCGGAACCAGGCCCTCATCTCTGGTACCGATGACACATGAACGCGGCCAGCACACCACCCCGGGCCTGAAAATCCGGACAACCAGGAGGAACTCGCACCAGATACTGGTCGAGTAGGCGATCACCATGATAATGAGGACGGATCAGGAACGACTGCCAGTGTTCATCGTGGACTATTTTGTCCATGCATCGCTGCGCACCGATCCAGACACCTTCAACCGGACGCGCGTCCTGATCGCCTCGATGATCACGCTGGCCTGCGGTGCGCTGACCTCCCTCATCGTCGTTCTGATGTCGAGCTTCCCACAGCGATCCAACGTGATTGCCTCGCTCCTGATCCTGCCCACGGTCTTCTGGTTCGTATCCTCCCTGCGGCGCCTGCGGCGCACCGGCGACTACCATTTCGCCAGCCGGTCCACCATCATCGTGCTGCTCTCCATCATGGTTGGTGGAATCTGTGTCTCGGGCGGGGCAACGGAATCGCCGGTCACGCAGTTGCTCATCATCCCGCCGCTGGCAGCCTATTTTTTCGGCGGCCGGCCGCTGGGTGGCAGGATTACGGCCATTACCATCCTGTTCGCAGTGGTGTTGACCCTTTTGAGTATGTTTGGCGTCGGCTACATCCAGACCGTTGCTGCCGGGGAGAAGATGACCGTTCTGAGCCTCGTCGTCTCCTTCCTGAATCTGGCGATGATCTCGGTAATGGCCTTCATCTACGAGTACACCGCCGCTGTACTGAAGTACGAGCGCGATCTCGAACGCGAAAAATTTGTCCAGCTAGCCAAGACCGATCCGCTCACCGGACTCGCCAACCGGCGCAACTTTGATGCCATGCTCACAGAACGCATGAGCCTCTACGCCGCGCAGAACCCGCCACACCGCTTTGCACTTGGCTACCTGGATCTCGACGGTTTCAAACCCATCAACGACCGCTACGGCCACGCCATTGGTGACGAGGTGTTACGCGTGGTGTCCGACCGCATGCGCAGCGTACTACGCGGCATGGATTTCGTCGGTCGCCACGGGGGTGACGAATTCATGCTGATGGTGGATCTACTTGGCGACCAGAATGCCCTCGAAATGATGGCCGAGCGCATCCTGAAGTCGATTGCCGAACCCATCAACACCAGCGCCGGAATGGTCAGCGTCACCGGCAGCCTTGGCTTCGCTCTTTTCCCGCTGGATGCCAATGAGATCGAAGAGCTCAAAAAATCGGCTGACAGCGCAATGTACGACGCAAAACGCAAGCGCGGTACCTGGCGCTACTACGGCCAGGCTGCCACCTCGCAAGCCTGATTGTCATTCGTCTTCCTGATTAGCAATGAGCGTCAGCAGATGTCTCGCAGATCGCGCCACCCGCTCCCGTCATTCCCGCGAAGGCGGGAATGACGGGAGCGGGCGTCGCGGGTGTGGACTCGATTCCCGCCTTCGCGGGAATGACAAGCGTCGGCTGACGATTCTTTCTAATCACGTTCGTCTTTAATCGTTAATCGTTAATCGTCACACGGCAAGCCGCCACAGTGAAGTAATCTCGGCCTTGCGTGCGGCGTGCAGCGGATCATCCACGTCACTGACGCGCCCATGACGCGGCTTGATATCGAGGCGTTCGAGCACACGCAAACCGGCCGCCGTGATGGCATTCAGTAGTTCCTCGCGGCGACGCAGGCCAAGATGCTCGGCAAGATCCGAGAGGATCAGCCAGCCCTCGCCACCCGACACCAGATGCGCTGGCAGACCACGCAGAAAGCCAAGCAGCATGCGGCTTTCCAGGTCATATATGGCGTGTTCAAGCGGCGATGCCGGCCGTCCCGGCAGCCAGGGCGGGTTGCAGACCGCCAGCGCGGCGCGTCCTTCCGGGAACAGGTTGGCGGCAACGACCTCGATGCGATCCGCAAGGCCCAGGCGATCAACATTCTCCCGCGCACAGGCCAGCGCCCGGCCATCCTGATCGGTCGCGACGATGCGTGCCACGCCGCGCTGCGCCAGCAGCGCCGCCAGCACACCCGTGCCCGTGCCAATATCGAAGGCCAGCGGCGTCTCCCGCAAAGCTGCCGGCAAAGGCGCCCGGGCGACCAGATCGAGATACTCGCCGCGTACCGGCGAAAACACGCCGTAATGCGCGTGGATGCGTGCCCCCGCGCCGAGCACCGGAATCTCGACACCGGCTTTGCGCCACTCGTGCGCGCTGATGATACCCAGCAATTCACGCATTGAAGCTGCATACGGCTCGCTGTCTTCAGCACCTTCGCCACCCTCGCCACCCTCGCCAGCCCCAGCATAGGCTTCAAGACAAGCCTGCTGCACATCCGGCGCGCGGCGCAAAGGAATCCGATACCCGGCATCAAATGGCAGCAGCAGCATGCCCAGCGTGCGCGCACGCTGCGACTGTGCCAGACGATATTGATGAAAGCGCTCGACCGGCGTGAGTGTTTCCTTACCCGCCTTGTTACCCACCTTAGCTGATCGTTTAGGACGCTGGTCGACGCGCCGCGCCAACGCCTGCAACAACTGCCGCGCATTCTGAAAATCGCCGCGCCACAGCAGCGCCGTACCTTCACACGCCAGCCGATAAGCGCTATCCGCCGTCATGCGGTCGTCAGCAACCACCACGCGCTTGGGCGCCGCCGCACCAGCCAGAGAGCGCCAGCGCAATGAGCGTGTCTCGCCCTCTTCTTCCCACTGAATCATCGCCTCATCCTTCATTGAATCTCCACCAGTTCACCATACGTCACATAGAACACCGCCAGCCGCACCGGTCGCCCTTCGTCGGCGAACAGCCGCGCATAGCGTTCGAGCTGCGGCCGGTAGCGCTCAGCATGAGTGCGCAAAGCGGCCACATCAGGATGGCTCTCGCCAAGGCCAGCAGTCTTGTAATCCACAATCCAGCGCATGCCATCGGCCACAAAACAACGGTCGACCGCGTGATTGGCGAAAGCACCATGTGCTTCATCAATATCCGTCAGGGCCAGCTCTGCCGCGGCCTCCTCATGCGCAGCCAGCAGCCAGCGGCCGCGTTCGCTGGACAGCGTTGTATCGAGCAGCATCACGACGCGTGCAGCCGCCGTCTGCGCGACCTCCGCTGCATGGCCGCGCCGCAGCAACCACAGGCGCAGTGCCGGCAACTGCGCGGTCATGCGTTGTGCATTCCAGCTCGCCAAACCATCCGTGGCAATCTGCTGCAAACAGGCATGGGTCAGCGTGCCGATGTCGGCAGCCAGCCGCTCATCGGGTGCGCCCTGCTCAACACCCGATACAGCTTGCGCGATGTCCTCGATCTCTTCCTGCACCACACGAACGTGCCGGGGTGACTTCAGCAAAACCTCGGGGATGCGAGGGACGACGAGCCGCACCAGTTGCGGGATGAATGGCCCGGTCTCCTCTACTGATTCTGCTGACTCTGCTGACGCTGCATCCTCCCCCTCATCCATAAATTCGGCCTCAACCTCAACCTCGAACTCAGCCGCATCCTCATCCTCTGCACCGGACATCTCCGCTGCCATTGCAAAGTCATTCGCCACCCCGGCCAGCGGCCAGAGCAGTTCGAGAAAAGTGTTGGCCGGCGCACGCGGCTCGCCTTCCTTGTTGAGCGGGGCAACACCGACCAGATGCAGACGGCGGATCGCTCGCGTCGCCGCGACGTAGAGGACGCGCATCGTCTCGTTGGCCGAGCGTTCCTGTTCGAGCAGACGCAGATAGTCATAGGGCGTCGGTGCAGCACCGGCCGGGCGCCGCACATAGGGCGCGACAACCAGACGCTCCTGGACACCATCGAGCGCCACTTCTTCCCACAGCATCAGCTGATGATCTTCGCCGCGCGGCTTGCGATGCAGGCCCGGCAGGATCACCGTATCAAATTCCAGACCCTTGGACTTGTGGATGGTCATCAACTGCAGGCGGTCATCACTGGCATCGGGTGCGGCGTAGAGCTCCGCCACTTCGTCGGCCAGCGCATCGACATCGAACTCCCCGGCCGCATCGAGTCTGGCCAGCAGATCGAAGAAAGCCCGCACGTCCTCGACACTGGCAGCAGGCGAGGCGCCACCCGGCCCATGCAGACAGGCCGCGCCACCGAGCTTGAGCCACACGCCCTCGACCCAGCGACACAGGCCCACGCGGCCCTGATGCGCGAAGGCTTCGGCGAACACCTCATGCACATGCGCCAGCCGCATCTGGCCATCGGTCGATAGCCGGGCGATGCGAGTGGCATCGTTCATCATCTGCCAGATGGTGGCGTTCATTGCGCTTGTGGCATTTGTGGCATCGGACAAACCCACCACCAACGCATGCAAATCGACAAGACGCAGACCACACCACGGCGCGCGCAACACCGCGAGCCAATGCACACGATCAGCACGGTGCAGCAGTGCGTGCGTGAGTGCCAGCAGATCCTGCACGGCCTGACGACCGCCAAGCGGCTCGACCTCGACCGCCTGAAATGCAAGATCCGGTTGCGTGCGACGAATCAGCGCGACCAGCGCCGCGAGATGCGTGCGTGCGCGTACCAGCACGGCGATGCGCCGAGCTGGTGCCACCGCACGCTCACGGTTGATGAGATCGAGCATGCAGGCGGCTTCGCGCATGTCATCGCTCTCCCCAGTCTCATCCCCCCTATCCTTCTCCTTCTCACCAATCAGCGCATGCACATACACACCCGCCGAGGCATCCGCATCGAGGTCCGCGCGTGAGGCGCTGAAGGCACGATAGGCAATAGCGCCACTCACCGCCTCATCGCAGGGCGGCAGGATGTGGGCAAAAGCACCGTTGATCCAGTCGATGACCGCCGCACTCGAACGGTTGTTGCGATACAGGCGCAGCGGCTCCAGCATCACGCCGCCGATGCCGCCCTGCGCCGCGCCGAGAAACAGGCCGACATCCGCCTTGCGAAAACGGTAGATCGACTGCATCGGGTCACCGACGCAGAACAGCGTGCGCCCGTCGTCGGCCTGCCATCCGGCCGTCAGCCGTTCCAGCAAGCCAACCTGCAAGGGGCTCGTATCCTGGAACTCGTCGACCAGCAGATGACGCACGCGGTAGTCGAGCGACAGAGCGAGATCGCTGGGCGCATCCTCATCACCCAGAGCCAGCAAGGCGCGCTGTGCCACCTCGATGAAATCCGCCTCGCCCACCTCATTGAACACCGTCCACAACTGCGCCGCCGCGAGCTTCAGCAGTGTCGCCATGATTTCGACCGTCGCCCACTCGTCGTCGCCGTAGACCGGCTCCGGCAGACAGCGGATACGCGCCAGCGCGGCGACACTCGCCGCGTCGAGCCCGGCGAGTGTTTCGACCAGCACCTTCTTGTGTGGCTCGGAGCCCTTGCCGGGTGGCAGGCCATTCTTGACGTTGAAAGTCTTGCGCGGCGTGTCCTTCTGGGTGAGCAGAAAGCCGACCAGCGCACGCCAGGCATCAAGTTCCTCAAGCTCGCCGACCAACGGTGATGTCCAGTCCAGCAGCGGCGCCAGCGGCGAGTCCGCATCACTCACGGCCAGTTGCGCCGCCGCATAACGCACGGCGGACATGACCTGCGCCTGTAGCCGCCCATCGAAGCCCGCCGCCGCATGCATAAGATCACGCTGCACCAGCGCCGCCAGACCAGCCTCGGCCTGCGCCGCCTCGGCTGCGCCATCACCCGCCGCCAGACAATGGCGCAACCACTGATCGCGCCGCGCCAGCATGCTCGAAAGCAGGCGCGTCAGCCGCGCACCATCGTTGTCAAAATGGCGTAAGGCCTCGGCGATTGCAGCACCCGCAGTGTGCAATCCCGAATCTGAGCCTGAGCCTGAGCCTGAAACTGAGCCATCCTCATCAAGCATCGCCAGCGTGCGCTTCGCCGCTTCGTCGTAATGTCGCGCGGCCTTGTTGCACACGCTCGGTTGCGCGCCGAAACGCGACAGCAGCGGCATCTGCCGGGCGAGACTGGCACACAGCGCGTCGATGGTGAGAATGCGCAATCGCGCCGGTTGCTCAGTGAGCTGCCAGCCGCATTCGGCGCCATGCGCCAGCGCCGCACGCGCCAGTTCGAAGGTGATGCGCTTATGCGGTTCGTCTGGCAATACGCCCGACGCCGCACGCTGCAAGCTTGCCAGAATCCGCCCGCGCATCTCTGCCGCCGCCTTGTTGGTGAAGGTGATGGCAAGAATTTCCTCGGGCTCGGCAACCGTCACCAAAAGGCGCAGATAACGCTGCGTCAGCAGTTCCGTCTTGCCCGCACCGGCCGGCGCCTCGACGATGAAGGAGGCCACTTCGAGCGCACGCGCGCGGTTGCGGCTGTCTTCAGCAAGCAGATCCATGGGCGTATTCATTCGCCGCCCCCTTCCTTGCGATTGATCCGTGCCATCTCGATTTCCAGCTGCGCCTGCCGCTCCGCGAGGCGCAGGATCGGCAGCACATCGCAATACTTCAACGCCGTCTCATCCTCGAAGCTCACTGCGGCCTCACCGTCGCGGATTTCACAAGCGATGGCGGCGATGCTTGATTGCCAATGTTCGAGCAGCAGCGGCCAGCTTTCCTGTGCGGGGAACAGCTTGCGCGCCACAGGTTCGGCGATCCCCAGCACGCCTTGCAGCACGCCAGTCTCGGCGGCGATGCCGACAAAGCCGCAGTCATCTAGTCGCACTCGCGCAAACGTCACTGCGGCAACCTCATTTTCATCATGCGTCGGTGCGACCGCACCGAAGGCGGTATAGATCGGCAGTTGCGGCTCACTGATGCGCGCGTCGCCCCAGCTCGCCTGGCTCAACTGGCTGCCCGTCTTGTAGTCGATCACCACATGGCGCCCATCGTCGAGGCGGTCGATGCGGTCAATCACCGTGCGCACCTCGATACCCTCGATCACCATGGTCTGCTCACGCTCGCAGGCCGCGACGGTGAAGGGCTGCGGTCGTGCCAACTCGACGACAAGCCATGCCGCCAGCAGGCGTCGCAGGCGTTCGCCTTCGAGCGCACGAAAACGCGGCGCCAGCGGTGCATCAAGTTCCGTTTCAAATACTGCCAAACCCTGCTCGACGGCATCGGCAGTCGCTCTATCGAGCGTCTCTGCCGTCATCGACTGCAGAGACGCCAGGCCGCCGGTGCCATGCGTCTGCCAGAAGCATTGCAGCACGGCGTGCAGCAACGTGCCGCGATCGCGTTCGTCGAGTCCATCGACCGAAGTCTCCAACGGGCGCGCCGCCAACCGGTAACGATAGAAGGCCCAGGCCGGGCAAATCGCCTGCGCGCGCAGCAGCGCCGTGCCACCGCGCAGAACTTCATCCGCACCGACCGGCGGCCCGCGATGATCGTCCAGCCATTCGAGTGCATCGTCCGATACCGCAGTGACCAGCCGCTCAGCGAGCGAGGCTTCGCGCGGCAAGACCGTCTCGCTTCGCGGCAGACCGTTCATCAGCGGGCTGGGCCGCAATTCACGTTCGCCCTCGGCATGGGCGAAGGAAAATATCAGCTGCGGCGCGCTGCGCCCAAGGCGGCGCTGAATGACAGCGGCAAACTCGCCCTGCACTTCAGCCGAGGCATTCGGTGCGCGCGCACGTCGCTGCAACTCCGCCGGTAGCAAGGGATTAGGCCGCGCCGGTGGCGGCCACAGATGATCGTTCATGCCCATCACCCACAGGCCGTCGAGCGGCGTGCCGGCCGCTTCGAGCAGACCCATGATCTCGATAGCCGGCTCGCCCTCCGTCTTCGGCTGGAAGATGCGCTCACGGCAGATCTGCGCGAGGTGGCGGCTGGCCGTGGCCAGGTCGATGCGACCGAGCAGCGCGTCGAGTTCGGCAAGCACGGCAAGCGCCTCATCGAAGGCGCGCCGCGTTTGGTATTCGTGGCTCGACAGCGGGCGTTCGCCGGGCCAGCCGAGCAGCGTCAGCAGACGCCGCAGCGACTCGGCCCAGAGCGACGGCAGCTCGCGTCGCCGCTGTGCGCCGGCCCACTCGACCAGCGCCGTCAGATGCCCATGCAGGCCTTGCAGCCCCGCCATGCCGGCCTGCGCAGACGATGACGTGCCATGACGATCCATGAAGCGCAGCACCTGTTCGACCGAGAGCGTCGGCTTCAGCTTTTCGCGCAGACGCTGATCCAGCAGGGCGCGCGCATCGGCCTCGGCGATATCCGCCGACCAGCCAGGACGACGCAGCAATTCGCCGAACTCGGCCTGCGTGGTGCGCTGCGGACGCGCCGCCAGCCGAATCAGACGCAAGGCGGTATCGACGAGCGGCTGGCGGGCAAGCGGCAAGCCGAGGCTGAAGTTGTAGAGGCGCGGCGCTTCGGCCCGCGCCGCACCGATGGCCGTGGGATCAAGCACATCGTCAAGCAGCGCCGCCAGCGTCTCGCGCAAGGCAGCAAGTTCGGGGACGACAATACCTAGTCGCGCCTGCGGCCGCTCGGCCAGCCAGCGGCTCGCCCAGGCCACCGCCGCACGACATTCGGCGAGCCGGTCCGGCAATTCGCAAACGGTGACTTCACCCGGCTCGGCCAGCCCCTGTTCGAGCTCGACCACGGCCACCCCCAGCCCGTCGAGCAGCCGGGCGAAGCGCAGCACCTGCGGGTCATAGCGATCGAAACCGGCGAAAGCGACGCACGGTGGCAGGCGATCCGCCGGCAGCGCACCGGCAGCCAGCGCCTCGATCTGTCCGTCGATGACGCGCACTGATTCCTGCCAGCCGGCCGCGGCGAGACGGCGGCGGAACTCATCCTGCCAACGCTGAAACTGCCGGCACTCTTCGCTGCACGCATTGAATGTTTGCTCCGTCGGGCCATCGGGCGACGGCAGGCGAATATCCCAAACCACAGTCAGGGCATGGGCGTCGAGCGCTGCGGCGGCAAGCCCGGGGCGGTCAAAGAGTGCTGCGCTGCCATCGCTGCCATTGCCGCCATCGTCCGCATTTTCAGCCAGGTCGGCGATCACCTGTTCCCAAAGCAGACGCTCCTGCAGCGACGAGAGTACGCGCTGCGGTGCCGAGGCCGGGTCGATGCGACCTGCGAGCAGCGCCGCATCGCTCAGGGCATCGAGCCACTGGGCAAGCGTCGGCGTCGCCAATGCCGGCCAACGTGTACGACCACGCGTCTGCTGAATCCTGTCGTACTCGCGACGCATATCGCGCGCGAGCCGGGCCGTGGCGCAAATCACTAGCGCATCATCCGGCACGGCGGCCAGCGCAATGCGGTCAGGCTCGCGCCCGGCTTCGATCGACATTCAGAGCTTCTCCATCAATGGAATCAACAACAGATACAGGGTGCCCAGCAGGCTGACGCTCCAGAATACCAGCGCATCCGGGTCGCTTGAGAAGGTGACAACATTTTCCTCGAACATGGTGGTTCTCCGTGGTTGATTGACGACGGAAACCATTCTGCGGGGCGTGAGGCTCAGGAGATGAGCCTGCCATCTCATTCCACCTCCAGCCAATAAAATTTACCCCACACCCTCTCGGAGAACCGCATGGATACTTGTTCTTCGCAGTACATCGTTGAAGAACCTCATCAATGCTTGCTTTCAACCATGGCCTGCTCTGAAACCCGCATGGATAAACGATCTTCACAGGGCATGCTTCAAGACCCGCATCAATGCTTGATCCTGGCGCTGCCCGGCTTATCAACCTCATCCGCTGCTATCAAGGCCGCGCCCAGCGCAGCGACATGCTCGGGCTGATCCGGCAACAGCAGCCGCTCGACGCCGAGCGACTCGCGCAAGGCGCGGACGAAGCCGGGGTTGTGCGCCATGCCGCCGATCAGCGCCACTTCTTCCTCGATGCCAACGCGTCGCGCCATGGCGCAGATGCGGCTGGCCACGGCGTCGAGCACGGCGCGGGCGATGTCCTCGACCGGGGTTGCCGCATGGATCAGCGAGACGACTTCCGATTCGGCAAACACGGTGCACTGTGCGTTCATCGGAATCGCCTGCGTCGAGCGCAGGCTGGCCGCGCCGAAGCCGGCCAGGCTCAGTTGCAACGCGCGCGCCATTGACTCGGCAAAGGCGCCGGCCCCCGCCGCACATTTCTCGTTACCGGCGAAATCCGCCACCCGCCCGGTGCTGCCCAGATGAATCGCACGCGCTTCCTCGGCGCCGACGTCGATCACCGTGCGCGCTACCGGAAACAGGAAAGCCGCGCCCCGCCCGCCAGACGCCACCTCGGTGACATCGTCATACGCGAAACGCACCTGCCGACGCGCCACGCCGGTGGCGACGATGCGCTGCACCTGTCCTGCTTCGAGCCCCGCCGCTTGCAGGGCATCGGCATAAGCGCGTTCCGCCGCGGCATCCATGTCCAGCGCCTCGGGGAACATCAGGTGACGAGTGAGCACGCGCGGCACATCCATATGGCCAAGCTCAAGCAGCACCACTTTGATGCTGCGCGCGCCCATGTCGATGCCGGCGACGATCATGCGAAGGCTCGCTTGAGGTTGAGAATTTCCATGAAGGCGTCGATACGATTCTGCGTGCGCTCATAGTCGAACTCGCGCTCGTCGCCCATATTGCCCTCATAACTCATCACCGGAATACCGGCCTCGGCGAGGCCCAGACGGTTTTCCATGATGCCCAGCGACAGGCCCTCGCAGCCACGATTGAGATGCAGCAAGACGCCATCAACACCCCATTCGCGGACGATGGTCTTCATCATCTCCGTCTTCAGGCGCGGATCGTAGAAGTGCTGCCACTGCGGTTTGGAAAGATTCCAGTCGCAATAAAGACGCATCGCCTGTTCACGGCTGGTGATGGCGATGCCCTGCTGCATCGGCGTGGTGCGCGGCCCCCAACTGCCGTCGGGCTTGGTTTCCCAGATGCCTTCAAGGCCGAAGGTGTACAGCGAGCCCACCGACACCGCACCGAACTCCTCCAGATAGCGGTAGAGCTTGAGAAAAGCCCACGGCGGCTGGGTGTCGGAAATCAACCGGCAACGCTCATTCGGGACGGCGGCGATGCCGCGTGCGACGCGATCCACTACCTCGTCGCGCAGCTCTGCGTAGAAATCGGCACACCAGCGCGAAGACTTGTGCAGCGTCGCCATGACGTAGAGCGAAAACATCGTCTTCTCGTCGAGCGGTGCCGGCCGCACCTTGTTGAGGCAGCAAATTTCCGCCCACAGCGAAGTCGAGCGCATCTCGTTCTGCACCGCCTCGATAAAGAGCTCATCGTCGAAGGTGCGGCCCGTGACCTGCTCCAGCCATTCGACCGACTCCAGTCCCTGATCGACGACATATTGCAGACGCGACTCGGTCAGATCCTTGTACGGCCCGACCGAGACATCGATAAAGCGCGCCGGCGTGCCTTCGAGCTGCGCCGCATGCTGATACCACTTGGCATGCGAGCAGCAGATCACCGTCTGGAAATTGAAATCCGGCTTAGGGAAAGGGCTGCCATCAAGATAGCGATCGAGATAGATCGAACCCCAGTAGCTGCGCATGTAAGAACACAAATCGCGCGCAAAACCCGCGGTCTCGGTGGCGTTCTGACATTCAAGATTGAACTTGCGGTCATGCGCAATCGCCGCCGCATAAGGCTCGCCGGTCAACGGATAAACATCGCGGCCAAGCCCGGCCGGAATCGCATCGAACGTCCACGCCGAACCCGCCCAGCGTATCCCCCCACGCTCCTTCGCCGACGCGTAGTCGCGGTAGTAACGGTCACGCAGCTCCTTGGCCTTGGGCCAGCAGCGGAGCGGTTCAGTGGGATGTAGAGTCATTTTGTTCATGTCAAAGAAACGTCGGGTTACGCCCTATGGGCTAACCCGATCTACGAAAAATAACACCACGCACGGCCCCGTAGGTCGGCTTAGCGCAGCGTAAGCCGACAACACCACCCTGCTCACGCGCCACCCCCATCAAATCCGGCACCGACTGCCCCCAATCCGGAGCACAAATCCCGGCCGTCACGTAACGATGAAAACTCGAATACGGCCAATCGATGCCCGCATCGGCGCGCTGGGCAATCACCTCGGCCGCCGTTTGGCCGTGGGCAGCGTAGTGCAGTTTGTTTTGCACGGCTTTGAAAACAGCACGCTGGCCTCGGCTTTGGGGTCGTAATCGACACTGGTGGCATAGAGGTCGAGCACTTGGCGGTAGAGCACTTTTTCACTGGAGCGGATGTCGTGGATGCGATCCAGCAGCTCTTTCCAGTAAAGCCCGCCGCCCAGGTTCTTCAGGCGGGTATCGTCCATAGCACCAGTCTCCGTGTCTTCATTACACCTCAACGTATCTCACTCACGACTACAGCGCCTCCGTCTTGAATTCGCTATAGCCTTCATAGAAATAACTCACATCAATGCCCTTCATAAACAGCGCACGGTCATCAACCTGATCTGTGAGTGCCTGTTTGAGCAGGGCTTTAATTTCAATGTCTTTCACCACACTGCGCTGCATGGCAGAGAGATAGTCCTCTTTAGCCACCCGATTCCAATCCACCACCTGTTTGATTTCTGCTTTAAGAATGAGATCAAGCCAGATGCGGGTGGCGCGGCCATTGCCTTCGCGAAATGGGTGGGCAATATTCATCTCCACATATTTTTCAACAATTTCATCAAAGTTGCCTTGTGGCATAGCGTCGATATTTTTCAGCGAGGCTTCCAAGTACATCAGCGGCGCAAAGCGGAAATCGCCTTTGGCGATATTCACGTCGCGAAGCTTGCCGGCAAAGTCGTAAATGTCGCCAAACAAATAGGCATGGATAAATGCAAGCCCGGCGAAGGTGCCGACTTCGAGCCTATCAATATCGCCGGAATCAAACAGCTGTTTAGCCTTTTGCTTGCTGATTTTTTCTTCGGCTTTGGCTAGCTCGATTTGATCGGTGATGCTGAGTTTGTTTTCCAAAATCATCTCAAGCTCCTTCGATTTCTAAAACAATCGCATCAATCTCGGTGCGTAGCTGGTCGATCTTGGCCACCGTGGCTTTCAACTCGGCATTGAGCTTTGTAATGTCGGTTACTTCGCGGGTGTCTTTGGCTTCTACATAGCTGCTGACCGACAGGTTGTAGTCGTTGGCGGCGATGGCTTCAACTGGCAGCGATTGTGCAAAATGCGCTGCATCGGCTTTGCTATCGAAGGCCAGCATGATCTGTTCGATGTGTGCGTCGGTGAGGATGTTGTTATTGGTTTCTTTTTTAAACAGCCCGCTGGCATCAATAAACTGGGTGGTGGTATCGGTTTTGTGTTTGGACAGCACCAGAATATTCACGGCGATGGTGGTGCCGAAGAACAGGTTGGGGGCGAGCGAAATCACCGTTTCCACATAGTTGTTGTCCACCAGATATTGGCGGATTTTCTGTTCGGCTCCGCTCCGGTAGAAGATGCCGGGAAAGCAGACAATGGCGGCGCGGCCTTTGCTGGAGAGGTAGCTCAACGCATGCAACACAAAGGCAAAGTCGGCTTTGGATTTGGGCGCTAATACGCCCGCCGGGGCAAAGCGTTCGTCGTTGATCAGGGTGGGGTCGTCTGCGCCGATCCATTTCACTGAATACGGCGGGTTGGAGACGATGGCATCGAAGGGTTTGTCGTCGCCAAAATGTGGATTTCGCAGCGTATCGCCCAACTGGATGTTGAATTTGTCGTAGTTGATGTTGTGCAGGAACATGTTCATCCGCGCCAGGTTGTAAGTGGTGTGGTTGAGTTCCTGGCCAAAAAAACCGTCTTCAATGATGTGCGCGTCAAAGTGCTTTTTGGCTTGTAGCAGCAAGGAGCCTGAGCCACAGGCAGGGTCATAAATCTTGTTGACGCTGGTTTGCTTGTGCATGGCGAGCTGGGCGATCAGCTTGGAGACATGCTGCGGGGTGAAAAACTCACCGCCCGATTTGCCGGCATTGGCGGCGTAGTTGGAGATGAGAAACTCGTAGGCATCGCCAAACAGGTCGATGTGGCTGCCGTCACTCTTTTGATAAAAATCATGGCCAAAGTCCAGCCCGGCCACGCCTTTGAGTACGGCGGCCAGGCGCAGGTTTTTGTCTTTGACGGTATTGCCCAGGCGGTTGCTGGTGGTGTCAAAATCGGCAAACAGACCTTTGATGTCTTGCTCCGACGGGTAGCCGTTGGCGGAGCCTTCGATGGCGACAAAGATGGCAGCCAGATCAGTGTTCAGGCTCTCGTTGGTGTTGGCACCGGCGGCGATAGTGGCAAACAACTGGCTGGGGTAGATGAAATAACCCTTGGTTTTGATGGCGTCGTCTTTGAGATCGGGGGTGATCACGCTGTCGGCCAGCGCAGCGTAGTGGATGCTGTCGTCACCGCCTTCGATGTAGTTGGCGAAGTTTTCGCTGATGAAGCGGTAGAACAGGGTGCCCAAAACATACTGCTTGAAATCCCAGCCATCCACTGCGCCGCGTACATCGTTGGCGATTTGCCAGATTTGGCGTTGCAGGGCGGCGCGTTGTTGGGTGCTGGTCATGGTGTTGTCCCTGTTTTAATTTTTTTGGGCAGGCGTTCGTTGCCCGATAGCTTGTCGTATTTGTTCCCACCGCGCGCCTCGGCCCTTGCCGTTAGGTGCAATCAGCCCTTCGGCTTTCATGGCACGCAGGACGACGCGCACCATGTCGCGACTGATGCCGGGGCAGGCCTCTTCGATTTCCGAGATCGAGAACGGCAGATTCCTCTTGAGAGTTTCGGTGCGTACCCGGTCGTCCTTGGCACCGCGCCCGCGCTCGATGGTACCGACACGTTCCTCGAACTCCTTGTAGGCTCGCAGCAATGCGCCCCAAAAGTAGTTGAACCAAGGGGTGATGTTGTGTGCGCCTTTATGCCAGCCCTGCGAGCTAGCCTCCAGTTTTTCGTAGTAGCTTGATTTCGATTCTTCGATTTGGGGTAAACAGCCTGGTAATTACCCTAATAAAAGTACGATCACCCTATTTAGCAAAGCCAAGCTTCTTGATCGTTCAGCGCCAGAATGGTGATATCAATAATCAACCCGGAGACTGCCATGATCACCCAGTAAACCGCCCTTGACACCGACCTTCAGCACCTGCAAATGATACTCGACAAGTTCGGGGCACTACGGCAACTGGCGAATGACTATTTCGGCCACGCACCATCCGCTGGGGCCACGTCGGCGACCTTGGACGGGTGGATCAGGCGGTGGACGATCTATTGTCGATCTTCGACAACCACGCTGAGTCCGCATTGGTAGGGTCAAGCCTCACATTCCAGCAATGTCCGAATTCACCCCCGAGGGTGCACGCTGATGTCCCTGAGTCCTCCCGCCACTGCGATTACTGTCACTGCCGCCTGAAACCGCCGTTCATATCCCGTGAAAAGGCGCGCCATTGCTTGATTCAAGAGCAGCACCCCTTGAAGAACCGCCTCAATGCTTGCTTTCAAGGCAGCACCCTACGAAGAACCGCACCAATGCTTGCTTTCAGCGCAATGACTTGAGAGCAGACGGCTTATCGCAGCAGCGCATGGGTGGGATTACTGCGCTGGCCAGATCGCATATTTCAGCATTGTTCGAACGTGAGACTTGGCCGCAAAGAACAGGCCCCACGGACTTTGCCGCTAAACTCTCCTGCTCGGTGGCCGCATCGTGACGGCCACCCCTGATTTGCCCTTGGAGCTCCGCACATGACCGATTCATCCTTCTACACGCCGCCCGCCATCTGGCGCTGGAACAAGGAAAATGGTGGTCAGTTTGCCAGCATCAACCGGCCGATGGCAGGTGCCACTCATCAGAAGGATTTGCCGGTGGGCCGCCATCCGCTGCAGCTTTATTCCCTCGCCACGCCGAACGGCGTCAAGGTCACGGTGATGCTGGAAGAGTTGCTGGCGCTGGGCCACACGGGTGCGGAATACGACGCCTGGCTGATCCCCATCAATGAGGGCGCGCAATTCAGCAGCGGCTTCGTGGCGGTCAACCCCAACTCCAAGATACCGGCCTTGCTGGACCGCAGCGGGCCTG
This sequence comes from uncultured Rhodocyclaceae bacterium, assembly GCA_964486795.1. Lineage (GTDB taxonomy): Bacteria > Pseudomonadota > Gammaproteobacteria > Burkholderiales > Rhodocyclaceae > Sterolibacterium. The sequence goes on along the minus strand of CAZAOQ010000001.1, from coordinate 5,503 downwards.
CGCCGGTGCGGGTGTTTGAGTCCGGCGCAATTCTGCTGTATCTGGCCGAGAAGTTTGGCGCTTTTCTGCCCACCAGCATCGCCGGGCGCGCCGAGTGCCTGTCATGGCTATTCTGGCAGGTCGGCAGCGGGCCTCTTCTGGGCGGCGGGTTCGGTCACTTCTACGCCTACGCGCCGACCCGGATCGAATATGCCATCGACCGCTATGCGATGGAGGTCAAGCGTCAGCTCGATGTGCTGAACCAGCGCCTGGCCGAGCACGAATATCTTGCGGGTGATGCTTACACGGTGGCCGACATGGCCGTGTGGCCGTGGTACGGCACCCTGGTCAAAGGCCAGCTCTACGAGGCGGGTGAATTCTTGCAGGTGCATGAGTACACCCACGTTCTGCGCTGGGCGGAGCAGATTGCACAGCGCCCCGCCGTGCAGCGCGGTCGCATGGTCAACTGCGTCTCCGGCCCGCTTGAAAACCAGTTGCACGAACGCCATGACGCCGGCGATTTCGACAGCAGAACCCAGGACAAGCTGACGCCGCCAGCGACGCCGAAATGATGTCTTCACCGCAAAGGCTTCGCCAATGATCGCCTTGCACGACTGCACCATGGCGCCCAGTCCGCGCGCGACGACTGGTAATCAATAACCGAATTCGCACAAAAGGAACGTAAAGGAAAGTGAACGATGGAAGTTGTAGCAGTCATTGACTTTGAGACAACGGGCTTGTCTCCCGCTCAAGGTGACCGGGCCACCGAGATCGCAGCGGTACTCCTGAAAGACGGAATAATCGTCGATCGCTACCAGAGCCTGATGAATGCCGGGGTGCGTATTCCGGCGTTTATCGAAGGTCTCACGGGAATCTCCGACGCGATGATCCGGAAGGCTCCCCCGGCTGCCGACGTGATGCGTGAGGTGTTTGATTTTGTCGGCGACTGCCCCTTGGTGGCACACAATGCGTCGTTTGACAGCAAGTTCTGGGATGCTGAACTCGCACGCATTCAAAGAATCCGACGGCAGGAATTCGCGTGTTCCATGCTGGTCGCACGACGGCTGTTCCCCTTGGCACCGAGCCACAAACTGAGTGTCCTGATCGAATTCGCTAAGCTACCGGTGACCGGCCAATACCACCGCGCCTTGGCCGATGCCGAAATGACCGCCAGCCTTCTGGTCAGGATGGAAGATGAACTGCGCAACCGCTACAAGGTCAGCGACGTTTCGCATGAGACCCTGCGCAAGATTCAGCGTTCACCCAAGCATCAGCTGGACCGGTGCATGGAAGCCGATCGAAAATGAGTTTCGGTTGCGCAGCGCCCCACCCACCCACATACACGGGGAAGTCCGGCGTACACGTTGACGAGGTGAAGTTTCACATTCCAGTAATCTTCGAATGTGAGACATCACACCGAGGGCGTTGCCAATTTGAGGATATATATCGGTTGTCACCGCATCGGCGGGGAGCAACACACTCAATGACATTCGATTGACCAGCGAAGCGGTTCGCTTAGAATCCGCATAGTCACTGCCGTGCTGGAAATTCAGTCTAATGAGGTTTATTCGCCGTCATGACACCGTGCCTTCGTCAATTCCTTCCGCTGCGGCGGATAAACGCCATTCATTCGGTTGCATATGCCAATACAGCGCGCTCATATTCTTCTACTAGCCTCCTTCGCGCTGGTCTGCTTGCTTGGCTTGTCTGGCCTTCATCCGTTCGATCGAACCACGTGGCTATTAGAGGTGTTTCCTGTGTTGATCGGATTGCCGATACTTTTGGCGACCTATGGTCGTTTTCCGTTAACCAACCTTGTCTATGTCTGTATTTTCTTCCACGCCATCGTCCTCATGACTGGCGGCTTCTACAGCTATGCCAAAGTACCTTTTGGGTTCTTTCTCGCAGAACTTTTGGACATTGATCGCAATCCGTATGACAAACTTGGCCACTTCTTTCAAGGCTTCGTACCTGCCCTGGTAGCTCGTGAGATATTCATTCGTGGCCAGTATGTCCGAGGGAAAAAGATGCTCCCCTTCATTTCAATCTGTTTCGTGATGGCGGTGAGTGCAATCTACGAACTCATTGAATGGGCAGCCGCTATCTCTCTTGGTCAAGGTGCCGATGAGTTCTTGGGAACTCAAGGCGATCCTTGGGATACCCAGTCCGATATGTTCTTCGCACTGATTGGTGGAACAACAGCCTTGTTGTTCTTTTCGCACTGGCATGACCGTCAGTTGGCCAGGTTATCGCCAGCGAACCCGCAACCTGACGATTAAGGTTGGATCAAAAACTGGCGGGTTCAAGTCTCACATTCCAACAACGTTCGAATGTGAGACAGGACACCGACAACTTTGCATATAAATAAGGAAGCGCATGAACGACCGTGGATTTCACAAGTGGATCGGTGCATGGAAGCTGATCGAAAATGAGACGGGCCGCGTAGCACCTCACACGGACCACGGGGAAGCCCGGTGTAAAAGCTGTCGTATTTGCTGCGCCGTCTACAAATCGCTGATGGCCTGAGAGCAAGCATTGGTGCGCCTCTCGAGCTTGTTGTTCCAGGTGGAGCGTAGCGTAGTGTTACGCCTAGCGATCAGCCCGGTTGGCAGACGCCAACCTTTCCCGATCAGGAAACTTCCGCAAAACCCTAGCCACGAGCAGAAAAATTTCCCGATCGGGAAATTTCACTTGCAAAGAGGCTATTCGTGACCGATAATTTCCCGAACGGGAAACTAATGAAGCCATGACATCCATTCGATCACCTCAACAACTCGGCGATGCACTTCGTGCCGCACGCAAGCAGCTCGGGCTGACACAGCCCCAGTTGGCCCTCGCGGCAGGGGTTGGTGTGCGCTTCATCGTCGAGCTTGAAGCCGGCAAGCCCACCTTACGACTGGAAAACGTGCTGCGGGTCATTGATGCACTGGGTGGAGAAATCCAGTTGAGTGGATTGCCATCCGTTGCGGCAGACGATCAAAGTGAGGGCTGCGACCATGGCGTATGAGTTGGCGGTCTGGCTTTTTAACTATCGTGTCGGCACCCTGGCGCTAATCGATGGCCGACTAAATTTTTGCTATGCCGCCGACTGGCTATCGCGTTCTGACCCCATTGCCTTGTCCGCCTCGCTGCCCCGACAAGCGGAACCGTTCGACGATCACAAAACTCGCCCTTTCTTTGCCGGTCTACTGCCAGAGGGGCAGATGCGCCGCCTGATTGCGCAGCAGTTCCAAGTTTCAGGCCAGAACGACTTTGCACTGCTGGTCCACATCGGTGGCGAATGCGCCGGGGCCGTGACATTCCTAGAGCCCGGTCAGGCCTTACCTGTGCCGACCGACAACGATCATGTTCAATGGCTGAGCGACGAGGAAGTCGTTGCCATCCTGGATGAATTGCCGCGTCGCCCCATGCTGGCAGGCAAAGACGGCTTGCGACTTTCCCTGGCTGGCGCTCAAGACAAACTACCGGTGGTTTTCGATGGCACCCGCCGCCGCATTGGGCTGCCCATCAACGGCACACCAAGCTCCCACATCCTGAAGCCCGCCATCCTTGCTGTTAAAGACAGCGTGTCCAATGAAGGGTTCTGCATGGCGCTGGCTGAGGCGATGCAGCTCAAGCCGGCGAAATCAAAAGTTCACCACGTTTTAGGTCGAGCATTCCTGTTGGTTGAGCGCTACGACAGGGTCTTGGATGCTCTTGGGCACCGGCAACGCCTTCATCAAGAGGATTTCTGTCAGGCGCTTGGCGTGATCCCTGAAATGAAATACCAGAACGAAGGCGGGCCTGATCTGGCGCAGTGCTTCGAGCTGATCCGCCGCGCTACGCGCCCGAGTGCGCCGCAGGTCCTCCGCTTGCTCGATTACGTGATTTTCAATGCACTGATCGGTAATCACGATGCCCACGCCAAGAACTTTTCACTGCTGTACTCTGGCAAGCCCCCCGTTCTGGCGCCCTTCTACGACACGCTGTCGACAGCGGTATATCCAACACTAACGCCGAAAATGGCGATGAAAATTGGCAGCAAGTACAAATTCAGCGAAGTTCAGGCACGACACTGGGATCAATTTGCAGTAGATGTCGGGCTTACCAAGGCGCCGGCCAAGAGACGCATTTTGGAGTTGGCAAAATCGCTGCCACCGACAGCACGCAAACTCCAAGCAGACCCCGCGCACGGCTTTACCGGAAATGCAGTGGTAGAACGAATCATTACCTTGATTGAACAACGTTGCGCACTGACGATTCGACGGCTGATCGACCCTGCTGCTGACGATCGGCGATGAAGCACCGGAAGAGCCTTCCGCTTGAGGCTTCCTGATTAGCAATGAGCGTCAGCAGGTATCTGGCAGATCGCGCAATCCGTTCCCGTCATTCCCGCGAAGGCGGGAATCCAGGGCTAGCGGGCGTCGCGGGTGTGGACTGGACTCCCTCTTTCGCAGGAATGACAGGTGGTGGCTGACGCTCATTGCTAATCAAGTAAGGCTTTGAACGGACGCGGATTCGATTCCGTGGCGCATGGCTTATTCGCGATACAGGTACAGCGCAACACATAGCCCACAGCCAACGACATACATCCACACGGTGTCGGTGACTACATACGGATACAGCATCAGCGCAATGCCGATGAACCTCGGGTTGTTGAGTTCGGCTTTCTTGCCATATCGATATCCCGCGTAGCCGATAATGCTGAACACCATGACGCCCATGATGTAAGCCATGCTCGGAATGCCGATGCCGAGCGTTTCGAGTTGTTTCATTTCGTCCATGGGGCGGACTCCCGTTGGCGTAGTGGATTGGGGCGCCAAGTAACTGGCGGGAGCAAGTCTTACATTTCAGCAATATCGAATGTGCCCCCCCCCCCCCCCCCCGGCCGGCGCTGCCCGGCCCGGAGACGCGGGGTTGGGGGCGGGGCCCGGGCCGCCCCACCCCACCAAAAAAACCC
>CAZAOQ010000001.1:0-575 GCA_964486795.1 uncultured Rhodocyclaceae bacterium | reverse complement strand
CCTGCGGCCCTGGGGGGGCCTCCCGTTGGGGGTTTGGTTTTGGGGGCCAATGTACGTGCGGGTTTAATTTCTAAATTTAAGCCACCCCCTCTCCCCCCCCCCCCCCCCCCCGAGGAGGGCGTTACGGTGCAGTTTTACGTTTGATTCTTTCGGGGCCAATTGCCCACCAAACAAACCAAATAAACAGAACCTGAAACGGAAGTCTGATATACAAAAACAGCGCGGACATGTCCGGATACTTTTCAGGATGCAGCGCCATATTGATATTGGCCGGATACACGCCAATGATGAGTGCAATTAAACCGTATGCTGCAAACAGGCGCGTTTTCGGCACTAGAATCCCAACCGCCCCGAGCAACTCAAAAATGCCACTGATGATGACCAGCTCTTTGTGGTAACTCAAATACGCTGGCATGGCCATCACAAAAAAATCCAAGAACACAAAGTGTGCGATGCCGCCGCATAAAAAAAACAAGGTGACAATTAAAAGTGGAATTCTTGGCATATCTATTTCCTGTCCTGATTAGAAAGAATCGTCAGCCGACGCTTGTCATTCCCGCGAAAGCGGGAATCCA